>JAHJAR010000227.1 GCA_018814045.1 Planctomycetota bacterium
ACCCAACCCGTCAAGAACGAGTTGAGTTCCGAGATCATCCGATCGAGGCTCACGCCCCGGTTGCGGCGCGTGATCCGCCGGATGCGCGCTTTGGCCCGTTGAAGACTCACCGGAGCAATACCCAAACCACCACCCGTAAGCAGCCGATGGCCCAGGAACTTACGCTCCCGGATGTACGCCGCCGCGCTCTGCTCGCGATTCACGCGAAGTCTGAGTTTGCCTTCCAGGAACCCCGTCACGCTGGCCAGCACCCGCTCGCCGGCCGCCTGCGACTGCACGTAGATGTGGCAGTCATCGGCGTGGCGGCAGAAGCAGTGCCCGCGGCGCTCGAGTTCCTGGTCCAGATCGTCCAGCAACAGATTCGCCAAGAGCGAAGCCGACCCGCAAATGGGCCGGTTTCCGTGTCAGGCGCAAGTGCTCGAAGCGTAAAACGCGTCAGTTGCTAACCTGGTGAGCGACGGCGGTGCCGCCCGCGACGGAAACCTCTACGCCGCCGTCGGTCGGGCTCTGGGCACCAAACGTGATCGCGACCGCAGTGCCACCCATATCAAGCGTCACGGTGCCGGATTCGGGCACGAAGCTGGCGTTGCCGACGGGATCAATGACGACGTTGGACAGCGTCACATCGTAGCTGGTGGTCCCGTCATTGAGCGTCAGCGCCCCGGTCGTGACGGTGATCTGCCCATCCGTGGCTATCTGAATCGTCAGCGAGCCGGTGACCGAGCCGGTGCCGTCGGTCGTGATGGCCTCGTCGATCTGGCCGGTGAGCGTGATCCCGCTGGCATCGCGCGCGAGAGTAAGGGCCAACTTGCCGGTGACGGCCTTACCGGCGATCGTCAGGTTGAGGTATTCGATCGTCGTGGCGCCGCTGGTCTTGTTCGGGCGAATATCCGTACCGCCCGTGAAGGTCAGACCGGCGGTGCCGTCGGCGCTGCAACTGGCCGGCGGGGGGTACCCGAAATTGAAGTTGATCAGCGGCGTGTCGTTGACGGCCACGTAGCTGATCGCCGGACACGTGGTGCCGAGGCCATTCAGCCCCGACAGCGTGGCGATGTCGAGCCGGTCATCGACGAGCGGGACGAACGACGCGAAACTGGCCGCGAGCGCCTCGAACTGCTGGAAGACCGCATTGACGGCAGCTTTCTGGGTGTCGGTCAGGGCGGTAGTGCCGCCTCCCCCGCCACCGGGATCCGGCGTGGTGGGACACCCGCCGATAATGCCGACCGCGACCATGACTACCATAAGTGCTTTTATTCTAGAGCGTTGCATCTAGTGCTCCTCGATTCGCTCCGGTATACGAGTACGTGCAGCCTCACTGGTATTATCGTCGCTCCAGGGTGTCCTCTGGAGTCTTCGCGGCCTTGGCGGCAAGCGGTGGGGCGAGGTGCCGGCCGCAGCGGAGCCATGGCCCATCGCCGCCGGTTATGCTCCCGTCACGGCGCGACCGCGGGTCTTCAGCCAAACGTAGCCCATCAGGAGCATGCCCATCACGCTGAATGGCAGCATGAAGTAGAACCACGCCGTCCAGCCTAGGGCCGTGTTCAGCACGGTGTAATCGATCAGGCTCCCGAGGCCATACCCGGCGACCGCGGCCCCGAAATACTGAAACGAGTCGATCACGCCCGAGGCGAAGCCGGCCATCTTTCGGCCGCCGAGGTCCATGGCCGCGGCGGTTCCCAGGATGGAGTGCGTCGAGTTGCAGGTCACGGCGATCAGCAGCGTCATGACCACAGCCAGCCCCGCACTGGCCTTGTCGGGATTACCCAACAGAAGCGCGGCCGCAAGAATGATGGCACTCTCGAGTGCGTACAAGACCATTGCCACCGGAGCGCGTCGGCCCTTGAACAGCAGGTCCGAGATGAAGCCGGCGCTGAGCGACCCGATCACCGCCATGAGAGGTAGCAAAGCACCGGTCACGATCACCAACGTGGACGCAGCTATATCCAGACCCCACTCGCGGTCGAAGTACATCACCCACCAATCATTCTGGGCGGTGCGGACGATCCCGGTGCAGAAGTAGGCGGCCGCTGTGATCCAAACCATCTTCTTCCGAGCAATGGTCTTGAATACGACGCTCAGGGGGATCTTCTCCTCGTGATCGGCGTGGGCATGCTCTTCATCCCCGGCATGTTCGACGTGGTAGCCGGCCTCTTCGGGGTTGTTCCGTACGATCAGGTACATGAACAGGGCGACCACCGCCACGATGCCGGGTGGAATCCAGAACAGCCAGCGCCAATGCAACGCCGGGAAGTGCAGCACCATCACCAACAGCGGAATGGAGCAGCCCGCCAGCAGCAGCGGGCCAAGCGTGTTGATCGCAATCTGCCCGAACTGGATCATGAGCCCGAAGATGCCAGCGAAACGACCGCGCTCAGCGCGCGGGAACCAAGCGGTGTTCACCTTGATAAAGCCCGGCGCGCCAAACGCCTGCGCATAGCCATCCGAGCCGCGGATGATGATGAACATCAGCAGAACGCTGCCCGCGCCGGCGAAAGACGCCATGCCGAACGCCACGTTCAGGCCGATGGTGAGCACGGCCCCGAGGGCCATGGCCTGTTTGCCGCCCAGCCGATCGGTCAGCAGGCCGTTGAAGAACTGCCCAAATGCGTAGCACAGGTGCCGTGCCGTGTTGATCGCGCCGAACTGAGCGTTGGTGAACCCGAACTGATCGACGATACGTGGGGCGGCGATCGAAATGTTGTAGCGGCACATGTAGTACGACGCATACATCAGCCCCAGCATGAACCAGTTCTGCCCGCGCCGCGCCCGAAGGCCGGGCATATGCGCCGTAACCGATTGCTCACCCTGTTCGGTGCTTTTCTGCGCCATGCTCATTAGCTGCCGCGTTCCACCAGTGTTTCTACATCCTCGTCCTGCGCGAACGTCAGCGCAGCGCGGTTATCGCATCTTGGGCAGGTGCGGCGCACCCACCAGCCACAGCCCGATCTGAATGCCCAGCGCGGTCGTCGAAGACGGCAGCACGCCCGCCACCGCAAGAACGACCTGCACGATAATCACGAGCCCGTAGAGAAGGACGCTCCACCTGCGCATGCCCACGTAGCCCAGCAGACACAGCGCCGTCACCACGAACGGGATCAACCAGGGCACGACGTCCCGGGAAGCCGCGTAAGTGTCGTCGATGACGCGAATGGTCACCGGGTATTCACCGGCCTTCTGCGGCGTGCCGTGGATTTTGCCGCTGCCGCGCTCGATTGAGACGCCCTTGGGCAGCTTCGCCTTCCCCAGTGTTCTCCACGTGTAAGGAGGTAAGCCACCCTCAAACTGTACGTTGAATTCGTAAGGTTCGCCCACCTTCGCCGGCGGGAGCGACATCGTCGCGATCATCGGCCAGTCCGAGCCGGGTGCCAGCGACGGCAGAACCACCAGCGCGAACGTGCGCTCGACGGTCTCTGGCTCTCTTGCTGAATCGGCCAGCTTGACGCTGAAGACATAGTCGTGCGGGTAACCGGGCGTGCAAGTCAATTCGCCGCTCGCGGCGTCCAGGCTCACACCTTTGGGCCAGGCATGGTTTACCGGCGACCACGTGTACGGCGGTGTGCCTCCGACGACCTCCAAGAGAACGGAATAGGGCTCACCCTGCACCGCCGCCGACAATTGTGGCGGTCCGATTGAGAGCTCGGCTTCTGCGGCATTGGGATCAGCCACCTTCAGCACCAGCTTACGATCGTCGTAGTGGAGGTAAAAAGCGTCGAGCATCTTGCCGATCTGCGGTGACATGATGACCGCCAGCAGCATCAGCAGGTACGTCACGCTGACGGGGATGGCGAGCGAATTTGGCGGCCGCACCACGCGCGGCGGCTTGGTGCCGGATGTCTCGGGCAGCTCCCGGCCGTCACAGAACAGCGCCGGCCGCCAGTCCGCCGTACCAGAGATCGGCAGCATGCGCAGCTCGAAACGCAGCGCCCCGTCGCGGTCAGCAAAGCGGGCCTCAATGCCCTCTAACCACCCCCGTCTGAACACCGTGCGGGCGCCCACGGTGAGCTGCTTGCGCCCCAACCAACCGGACCAACTGCGGATGTGCAGCACCACGTCTTCGGGCGAGTCGCCAGGGATCTTCCATCTGAATTCGAACATGGCAAGTGCCGCGTAGTCTAACCAACATCTGGGAGCGCGCACAACTGCGATTGCCCTGGCCTACGCCCCCCCTACCCCGACAAGTGCGCCAACAACCGCACCACTGCCGCCGCCCCGTGGTCGAGGTCGGCGATGCTCACCTTCTCATTCGGTCCGTGGGCGTTGCAGTTGGGGCTGGCCAAACCCATCAACAGGCTGTCGGCGTCCAGCTCCTGCTTGAATAACGTCAGAATCGGCAGCGAGCCGCCTTCGCGAATGAACGCGACTTCGTGCTCGAACGCCTCGCGCAGAGCCCGTTCCGCCACCGGCATGGCCGGCCAGGCGCGTGGAGCCACGTAGGGCTGCGCCATGGCGTGGTCCAGGATCTCACAGCGCACGCCGCCGGGACAGCGGCTTCTGACGGCGTGCTCGAACTTGCGGCCAACATCCTCGGCCACCTGGTTCGGCACCAGCCGCATGCTGATCTTGGCACCCGCCAGGGCCGGGATCACGGTGCTGGCACCCGGATCGGTGTATCCCCCATAGATGCCGTTCACGTCGCACGTGGGCCGCACGGAGCGGAGTTCCTCGACGCTCCAGCCCTGCTCACCCGCGAAGCCCGGGACACCGAGATCGGCGGCGTACTGCTGCTCATCCCGCGGGAGGGCGGCCATCTGCTCACGTTCCTCCGGCGTGGGCTCAACAACATCGTCGTAGAAGCCCGGAATGGCGACGCGTCCCTGTTTGTCATGCAGCGCGGCGATGATTCGCGCCAGTGCGTTGGCCGGGTTCACCACCGGGCCGCCGTGCCCGCCGCTGTGCAGGTCGAATTTCGGCCCGCTCAGGCGCACTTCCTTGTAGCAGATGCCGCGTGTGCCGCACGTGATCGTCGGCCAGCCGTCCTGGAACATGCTGGTGTCCGAGATTAGCACGCCGTCACAGTCCAGCAGCCGCTTGTGCTGTGTGACAAACTCCGTCAGGTTCGGCGAACCGATTTCCTCCTCGCCCTCGAATAGCAGCTTGAGATTGATCGGCAGCTTTCCGGCGGTCTCCAGCCAGGCCTGCACGGCGCGCAGATAGACCAGCAGCGGCCCCTTGTTGTCCGCCGCCCCGCGACAGAATAGCCAGCCATCCTTGACAACCGGCTCGAACGGACCGGCGTCCCACAAGGACAGATCACCGGCCGGCTGCACGTCCAGATGCCCGTAGGCGAGGTAGGTCGGGGCGCCGGCGGCGTGACAGCACGCGGCGTAGACGACCGGGTGGCCGGCAGTCTGGTGAATCTCGGCATCGCAGCCGATTGTCACACACAGGTCGCGTACCCACTCGGCGGCCCGGCGCATGTCCGACTTGTGCTGCTCCTGTGTGCTGATGCTCGGGATGCGGCACAGTTCCTTGGCCCATCCCAGGTGTTCCGCCCGCCGCTCATGCAGATACGCCAAGGCTTCTTGCACAGCCAATCTCCCTTCGCACATCAACGTTCATGATCGCGCGGCGCTGTTAAGCCCCAAGGGCCAGCACGGGAACCTGCGGGCGGCGGCACGGGGCCGCAGGACCCGCTCGCTTGCGCTCGGGGCTCTGATTCTCAACGCCGCGCAGACAGAACCGCCCACTTCGCCAACGGTCGGGATTGTAGCGGATTCGTGCTATACTTCAGCCGAACGGAGTAGCGAATTCCATGGGCATCATTCGCGTTCTTCCTCCCGGACTCGTCAACCGCATCGCGGCGGGCGAGTGCATCGAACGCCCCGCCAGCGTGGTCAAGGAACTGGTCGAAAACGCGCTCGACGCCGGCGCCGGGCGAATCGACGTCACTATCCTCGATGGCGGGCGCGGGCTGATTCAGGTGAGCGACGATGGAGTCGGCATGGATGTGGCCGATCTCGAGCTCGCTATCACGCCGCACGCGACCAGCAAGATCCACGGCGACGACGACCTGTTCAGCATCCACACACTGGGTTTCCGGGGCGAGGCGCTGCCCAGCATCGGGGCCGTCGCACGGCTCAAGATCACCGCCCGCCCGCGCGACGTCGACGTGGCCCATGCGCTCCAGGTCGACGCCGGCGAGATCGGTCGCCCGAGCCCGTGTGCCGCCCCGCCGGGCACAACCGTCGCGGTGCGTGACCTCTTCTACTGCGTGCCGGCCCGGCGCAAGTTCCTGCGCACCAACCAGACCGAGATGGGGCACATTACCGAGCAATTCGCCCGGATCGCCCTGGCGCACCCCGGTGTCGCGTTCTCACTCAGCCACCAGAACCGCAGCACGCACCGCCTGCCGGCCACGGACGACCGCCGCAAACGCATCGCCGACTTCTACGGCCCGGAGTTGGCGGAGGTATTGCTGCCGGTGCGGCGGGAAGGTGGCGGCGTGGTGGTGGACGGCTACGTGGCGCCGCCGGCGGAAAGCCGCGGATCCGGCAAATGGGAATACGTGTTCGTCAACGGCCGCTACGTGCGCGATCGCTTCGTCTCGCACGCGATCAAGGAGGCCTACCGCAGCCTGATCGATCCGAGTCGCTATCCGGTCGCGTTTATACTCATCACGATCGACCCGTCGCACGTGGACGTGAATGTCCACCCAACGAAGGTGGAAGTTCGCTGGCGAGATTCGAACTACATCCACGGGCAGGTCCTGGCGGCCTTGCGTGAGAAGTTCCTCGCCACCAATCTGGACCGCGCGCTGCAAACGCCCGCCAACGACGACGCCTACCGCGAGCGTGTACGCAGCGCGATGGTGGATTTCTTCACGAAGACGCGGCCAGCCACGAGCACCGCACCGACGAAGCACTGGCGCGGCGGCGGAGCAGGGCGTAAGGAAGCGCAGGATCAGGAGTTCGAGCCGGGCAGCGCAGCGCAGCGGTCGGAGACCACAGCGCGTATGCCGTCTCCAGCGACGATGGCGACCGAACCGCCGCGGCCGGCTACAACGCCGCCGGCAGAGACCATCCCCCCGTTGATTCCGCAGTCGTTGAGCCCCTCCCTCCCCGCTCTCGGGACGCCCTGCGGCAGGCAACCCGCCGTCCAAATCCACAACATGTACCTGGTGGTTGAGACGCCGGACGGGTTGATGATCATCGACCAGCACGCGTTGCACGAACGAATCCTGTACGAAGAGCTGCGCAGCCGGATTGCGGACCGTTCGCTGGAGTCGCAACGCCTGCTGCTTCCGGAAGTGTTGCGCGTGCCGGCGGGCCAGATCGAAGCGCTGGAAACACACGCGGCGACGTTGGCGCGGCTGGGGGTCGAACTGACGCCGTCAGGACCGCAAAGCGTGGCGTTGCATGCGATACCGTCGCTGATCCAGGATCGCATCGACGCCACGCGTTTCGTCCGCGATCTGCTCGACTTGCTGGGCGAGCAGGGTAGCCGGCCGGAGGCGGAAACGCTCGTGCACGAAATCCTCGACATGATGGCCTGCAAGGCCGCCGTGAAAGCCGGCGACCCACTCACCACTGACGAGATCGCGGCCCTGCTGGCCCGCCGCGAGTTGGCCGAGCGCTCCAGCAACTGTCCGCACGGGCGACCCACCACGCTGCATCTGACACTGCGAGATCTCGAGCGACAGTTCAAGCGGCGCTGAACACTGGGCGAAACGTCTACCAGCCGGTGCTGTCGAGCGCACACCCGAGGTTTCGAAAGAATGAAATGGACGATCATGATCTCGGCCGCGGCGGTCCTCCTGGCGATGCTTGGGCTCGCGAGACACATCCGCAGGGCCAGAGGCCGACAACCGACCAACCAGTGGGCACCGGAGATCGAGGCTCGCGTTCGAACGTGGCAAACCCAACAGGCACGGATCAAGGCTGAGCACCCCGTGCTATTCGAGCAGTTCCTGGAGTGCCTCTTCAGATATGACCCCATGGGAATCAACTTTGAGACCAACACCGATGAGTATGATCCCGAGGTGGGCACCATAATTCCAAGGTTGGACAAGTGCTCATCGGAGCAAGATGTCCTGAACGTCGTGCACGAGGAATTCGTCCGCTGGTTTGACGACGAGACAGCAGGACCCAAGTCACAGTACGAGAACATCGCTGCCGAGGTTTGGCAGATGTGGCAAGATAGCAGGGCTCGACCGTGAGGAGTATCGGAGCCCTTTGGATTCGCGAGAGCATGGCCCCGCAAGCGCGGCCCATGCTGTGCGGCAGGTACGCCCCGCAGGGGCGCTGAGCGCATGGCCACGGGTGAAGCGCAGCGGAACCCGTGGAAACAGTTCGTCTGCGGTCGTTCACCGCCCCGGAGGGGCGGGGGCGAATTCAGTCCGCCAGGTAGCGCTCGTCGTACTCGATCCCGTGCGCGTCCAGCAGCGCCTTTAGCTCCTCCACGAATCCCAGTCGCTGATGGTGGGCCGGCTGATTCAGGATGTACTCTTGCACCGTCTCGAACTGCGACGGGCTCACCGTGAACGCCGCGTATCCCTCCTGCCACGCGAACGCGCGCTGCGTCGGGAACTCCGCGTGGACCCAGCGAGAGCAGCCTGCTTTGAGCCGGCGCAGGAGGGTAGCCAACGCCTCGTCGGTTCGCCATTGGATCAGAAGATGGACATGATCAGCGACGCCGCCGATCTCGTGGGCGATGCCGCGTTCGCCCCGAATCGTGCCGCCGACATACTCGTACAGGCGTGGCTGCAACTCGACCGTGATCGAATTGGCCCGGTGTTTGGTGCTGAAGACGATGTGGTAGAGCAAGCGGGTGTACGTACCTGGCATGAGCACCTCCCCCGCCCCCCGGGGCGGAATTGCATGCTGCGCATCCTATCCACGGGTTCCGCTGCGCTCCACCCGTGGCCATGCGCCTGCGCCCTTTCAGGGCGGGATCACGGCGTGTTTCCGCGGCCCGCGGGGCAAGGTGGTGAGCGTGTGCCGCTGCGCCCGAAAGGCGCGTGCCAGGCAGAGACAGGCCCGCTCGGGCTGGGCTCGCCGACCGCAGGTGAACATGTCGGCAGCGACGTAGGCGTGTTCGGGCCAGGTGTGGATGGCCAAATGTGATTCGGCCAGCAGAGCCAGGACCGTGACGCCGTGGGGATGAAACTGGTGCGTGACCTCTTCGAGCAGCGTGGCGCCACCGGCCTGTACCGCGTCGCGCAGGGCCCGCCGTACGAACTCCTGGTCGTTGAGTGATTCTGCGGGACAGCCGTGCAACTCGATCAGGCAGTGTGTGCCGACGGTGCTCAAGGCGCCCGCTCCCTTCTATTGACCTTGCGCATGCTTCTCTGGGCGGACCGGAAACAAGCCCGGAATCGTGACCTGCCGACACGTGGTTCCATCGTGGTAAGCCATTTTGCCTTCACCCCGCATGCTGGCGCCGCCGATCAGACCATCCTTGCGCACCGCGTAGAACGTGAGCCCGAAGTTCGGCCGCCCGTCTCCCACGAGCAGGCGCTTCTCGCATTTGGCCGTGATGCGGCGGAGTACTGCCAGTGCGGCTTCCTCGGGCGTGCGGCCCTGGCGCATGAATTCGACCACCATGAACGAAGCGCAGTTCAGCAGATTCGCCTCGCCGCGGCCGGTCGAGCCAGCGGCCCCGATATCGTTGTCGACGTAGAGGCCGGCGCCGATGATGGGCGAGTCGCCGACGCGGCCGGGGATCTTGTACGACAGGCCGCTGGTGGTCGTGACGCCGGCCAGATCGCCGGCAGCGGTCAGGCAACAGCAGTTGATGGTACCGTAGGTGAACTCAAGGCCCGCGTCTCGCAGGCGGTGTGCCGCCTCTTCGCTGGCCTCGGGATAGACCCAGTCGTCCCGGTCGGAGTGATTCTCTTTCCACTCCAGCCAGATGCGCCGCGCCTCATCGGTCAGCAGCTCTTCCTCTTTGAAACCGTGGGCCTTGGCGAACTGGAGCGCTCCGTCACCGACCAGCAAGACATGGTCGGTCCGCTGCATCACGAGCATGGCCACGCGGGAAGGATTGCGGATATTGCGCAGCGCGGCGACTCCCCCAGCCTTATGCGTGGGCCCATGCATGACGCTGGCATCGAGTTCGACGACGCCGTCCTCGTTGGGCAATCCGCCCAGCCCGACGGAGTGGTCGGCGGGATCATCCTCGACCAGGTTCACGCCGGCCACAACCGCGTCCAGCGGGTCGCTACCATTGCGGATCATCTCCATGGCCTTGCGGCAGGCAGCGAGGCCGTTGGCGCTGGAAATCACGAGCGGGCCGCCGGTGGCGTCGGTTTTCTCCGGGGGGGAGTCTTGTGCGCCCAACGTGGCCATCTTGCCTCCCAATCCAACCGCGGCGACTCCGGCCGCGGAGTACACGAATTCTCGTCGGCTGATCGACATCCCCTTCTCCTTCTGCCGCGAATGGCGCGACACAGCCCGGCGTCCGCCCACCCTGTCCTGCTCTCGTTGATACGCACATGCCGAACCAACATCATAACGCCCCCAGTGCGAATTGGGCGCGCGGGCGGTACAATTCTCCCGTACATTACATTAGCACCCAACCTGACCTCTGGCCCCAGGTGGACTATGGCTGACACAAAGGAACTAATGGCTCAGGCCCAGGCGCTCGGCAACGCCATCGCCGGTCACGCACGCGTCCGCGACTACCTCGCGGCGCGCCAGGCGGTGCAGAACAGCGTGGACACGCAGACTCTCCTGCGCGACTACCAACAGCATACCGAACACATTCGCAAGCTGGAAGCCGAGCAGAAGCCCATCGAGGTGGCCGACAAACAGAAGCTGGCCGCACTCGAACACCGTATGTCAGGCGATGATGCGCTCAAGAGCCTGATGCGGTCCCAGGCCGACTACGCCGAACTCATGACGCAGATCAACCGCGCGATGGAGGCGGCGCTCGTGGCCGCACAGACCCCCGGCGAATCCAAGTGACCGACATCCCCCCCGACCAGACCAGCCCCGAGCAGATGACGCCCGCCGTGTCCCCCGGCCCGCGCAACGCAAACACGGCTGCGGCGCAGGCTATGCGCAAACCGATCGCCCCGGCGACCATCGGCTGGCTCATCGCCCTCTTGGGCTGGACCTCGCTGCTGGCGTTCTACCACCTCGACGGCGGGGCCAGTTTCGAGCCGACCGACTGCTGGGTAGCCCAGACCGCGCGCGAGATGAGTGAAGGTGACTCCTGGCAGGACTTCGTCGTATCGCGCTTCTGCGGCGAAAAACGCATGCAGAAATCGCCCGGCCCCTACTGGGCCGTAGTGCTGACCAGCTTCTTGCGCGGCACGCCGGTCGATGAGAGCAGCACACGCCTGCCCAACGGCATCGCGGCGGTCTTGCTGGTCGCAACGATCTTCTGGCTCACGCGGCACATCGCCGGTGACCGCGCCGCGATCTTCGCCGGCTTCGCCGCTTCGTCGAGCGTTCTGATCCTGTACTGGTCGCACCGCGGCGCGAGCGACCTGGGATTGACAACGTTCATTGCCATCTCGTTGGCGTGCCTGTGGGTCGCGGCCAACACTGAGCCGCCCGGCTGGAAGCGCAATGTGCTCTGGCTGCTGGGCTATTTCGCCGCCGGCCTGGGCATGCTCTACAAGATGCCGATGCCGCTCGCCTGCATCGGGGCACCGGCGTTCTTCTACCTGCTGTTGCGCAACCGTTGGCGCGTCCTCGCCAACCGCTGGCATCTACTCGGGTTGGCCGTGTTTCTCCTGGCCTGGCTGCCGTGGGCCATCGCCGTGCTCCTCGCCGAGCCGACCGCGCTCGACAAATGGCGGGTGGAATTCTTCGATCGCTTCACCGGCAACCTGCCAAACGTGCAGCACCAGAAACAGTGGTTCTTCTACTTCATCTACCTTCTGCCGCCGCTGGTGTACTGCGTCCCCTACACGCTGTCGCTGCCGCGGGCCTTCGTCCGCGCCTTTCGCAAGCAACCCGGCGTGAACCGCGACGGCATGCTCTTCATGCTGATCTGGTTTTTCAGCCTGTTGGCTTTCTTCACCGCCGCCACTGGCAAGGAGCTGCGCTACTTCCTCCCGGCGCTGCCCCCGCTGTTTGTCATGCTGGGGGTGGAGCTGGCGCACTTCTTCGATCCCCAGCGACCAGCCAACCCTAAGCTTGAGCGGCGCGGCGCGTGGGCCGTGTGGATACTCGTTCCGGTGGGGTTCGCCATCGGCGTTTTCGTTTTGCGCCAGTGGTACGAGCGGGAAGCCGCGCTCGGCATGTTTGCCTGGAACGAACTCTGGCCCTCCTACGTCGTCACCGCGGCCATCTTCGCGGGCGGCGCGGCCCTGTCCGCGTGGCTCTATCGCCGCCGGCACACCAATGCAGCCTTTGGCGCGTTGGTCGCGACGATGTACCTGACGTGGCTGTGGATGTGGCCAAACCTGATGCCCACGCTGATCTCGCAACAACCCTTCCGCGACTTTGCCGCGCAGTTGCGGGAGAACATCCCCAGCACCGAGCAGGGGCAACTGCGACAGATCGCCCACCAGGACCCCCGGATCATCTGGTACAGCGACTACCGCTTCCCCCGCATCATCGATCAGCTCGAACTGCTGCGCAGGCAGGGCGGGCGGCGCTCGCTGGAGTATGAAACGCGCACCGTGGGCGAAGAAATGGCGCTACAACTGGCGGGCGAGCAGCGCGTGCTCTTCGTCGCCAGCCGGCCGCACTACCTGGATTTTCTGATCAAGGCGCCGCCGGAGTTGGCCCAGGAAGGGCGCGCTATGCCTCCGACGTATCTGTGGTTCCAGACGCGCGTCGGACCGAAGCTGAAGCACTACGTCGTCTTCGGCAACCGGCCCCCGCCGTGGGACGAGCCCGCCCTGAAACCACCCAGTGAACGGCTGGAAGCGGCGCGCCAGGCGCTCCGGAACACAACGCTCACAACCCGGCCCGCGCAGACGACCTCGGAACCAACGACGTCACGGCCGGCGGATGATGGCTGATGAGCCAGGGCGCCCCCGGCACGATCGCGCGTTGGCAGGCGGCCTGGCGGGCCGCCCCCAGCCGCCGCGTCGCCCTGCGCTACTTCGCCGAGTACACGGCGTTGCGCCTTTGGGGGCTGCTCATCGGCTGCTTTCCCATCGAAGCGAACCTGGCCACGGCCCGCCAACTCGGGCGCATCTGGTGGCTGCTGATGAAACGCCACCGCGAACGCGCCTTGGACAACCTGCGCCACGCGTTCGGCGAGCGCTACAGCGAAAAAGAACTCGAGCGCATCGCCCGCCGCTCTTTCGAGCACTTCGCCCAGCTTTACCTGGTCGAGCTGGTCATGACGCCGCGTACGGTGAATGAGTGGTCGTGGGCTCGCTACGTGGAGTTGGACAACCTCGGACCGGCGTTGCGCGAGTTGCTGACCGAGCGCGGCACGATCATGCTCACCGCCCACTTCGGGAATTATGAGTTGCTCGGCTACACGATCGCCAAGCTCGGCCTGCCCATCGTCGCGGTCATGCGCCCCCTGGACAACCCCCTGATCAACGACTACCTGCTCGGCTCACGCGAAGTCGGCGGCCTCTCACTACTGTTCAAGAAAGGCGTCACCCGCTCGGCCGAAGACGTGCTCAAAGCCGGCGGCACGCTCTGCTTCATCGCCGACCAGGATGCCGGCCGCAAGGGCGTCTTCGCCGATTTCTTCGGCCGCAAGGCGTCGTGGTACAAGTCAATCGGCCTGCTGGCCATGCAACGCCGCGTGCCGCTGGTGGTCGGCCATGCCGCCCGGCAACAGCGCGGCTTCCGGTACCGCATGGCGATCGAACGCATCATCCAGCCGGAAGAGTGGGAGCACCAGGACGATCCGCTACGCTGGATCACCGCAACCTTCGCCCACGCCCTGGAGACCGCGATCCGGCGCCATCCCGAGCAGTACCTGTGGATGCACCGCCGCTGGAAATCCCGCCCGCGCGACGAGCGCAGTCAACCGCCCCACGAGAGCCCCGCAGCGACGGGCCCGCCCGCCTGAGCACGCGGGAACCCACGCCAAAAGAGAACGGGCCGACGGCCCGGCTGGGCAATCGGCCCGGAACGGTCTTGATATCGGTATGCGCAGCTACCAGCGCTTGCGGCCGCGCATCAAGGACAGCATGACGGGCAGCGCAGCCAAAGGCAGCAGGCTGCCACCGAAGGCCGCGGTCGCCGGCTGTTGCATACCGTCGTCTCCGAGGTTCCCGCCGTCGCCCGAAGTCTTCTCATCCGCCGAGTCCTGCGAGATGGTCACGCCGGCGGTCCCGGCTTCCATCACCAGGACCGAGGTGGTCTTGGTATCCATCATGCCGGACGGATCGGTCACGATCAGGCGGAAGTAATACGTGCCCTCCTGGGTAGCCTGCCAGGCGGAAATCGGCGCTTCGAGCCCGCCGAGCGGCTGGAACAGGCGGGTGGCGTCCTCGATCGTCAGGTTGCCGCCCAACTCGTCGGTCTGCCGCCAGCGGAAAGTGAGCTCGTCGCCATCCGGGTCACTCGAGACGGTGCCGTCGAGCATGAGCACCTGCCCGACCAGAACGGCCGCAGTCGGCCCCACGATGGTGGCGGTTGGGGCGCGGTTTTCCGGAATGGTGGAGACGACCTCGACCGTCACGGTGTCGGTCGTCGGGAGCGAATTCACCCCGTCGTCGACCGTCAGCCGGTACGTATACGTTCCGACCGCATTCAAAGTCACCTCGGCGACCGCGGGTTTGTTGGTAGGGTCGGGGTACTTGGGCTCGACCGGCTCCGGGCCAGTGATCCACTCCCAACTGTACTCGATCCGGTCCTTCTCGAAGACGTTCGGATCGAGCGCGTCAAACCCGATGTTGTAACCGTCATAGGTCTGGCTGCCGTCGAGTTCCACGGTAGTCCCGGCTGCCACAACCATGTCGATACCCGCATCAGCGAAGGCCGGGGGATTCCCGCCCGTATCCAGTACGGAGTTCGCCACCGCGTAAAGCAGTTGATAGTCAAAGGTCACATCGGCGCCGCATCCACCCGGCACGAACGCATTGGCGGAAGCGCTGTCCTGGCAGTCGGGGTCCTGGTTGTTCGAGACGCCTAATTCCACCAGCCAGCGTACATCCCAGGTAACATCGCCGCGCAGGCGCGCCTGGTTCTTGCCCACCCATTCCGGGATGGTGAACTCGAGCGAAATCGTCAGCGTGGTCTGCCCCACACCCGGCGCAAAGCCGTCCCCCTCGCGCGGCTGAAAGAGCCGGTCGCATTCGAGGAAGGGGCCCGGCTCGGGTGAGGGATAGTCGACCAGAGGAAACCAGTAGGCTCGTTGGCGGATGAACACGGGTTCCTGGTCGGTGTCGTCCGCGGCACCCGTCCAATCCGCATCGGTGATTGTCAGTGTCGCAATGAGGATGTCGCGCTCGCTGGCGAGGTCCGAGTCCGGATCGAAGGCCACCGGGTTCAGGTACAGATACAGGGACCCTGAAGCGCCGACGTACTCCTCAATCTCCCAGGTCACATTGGTGATGACCGGGGGGGCGTTGCCCTCGTCTTGGGCCTGCGTGGCGGGTATGCCCGATAACACCAAAAACAGCCCCAGCACACATGCGATCCCTGTCCGTTTCATGCCATCACCTCGTTACTCACCACACCATTGTATGGTAGTCGTCAAACAACGTCGCGGACTACGCTCTTATGCGACTAGGAGAGAATCGTCACAGTCGCGAAGTTTCCGTCAGCATCCGGGAGGTCAAAAAAGTCGAAGCGGATATCCTCGCCCTCAAAAAACTCGTTCGATTCTCGGACCCCGCCGCCCAGCTTGAGGAACATCCCGGGGCGCAGCGGTTCGCACTGGTACGCGTCGATCTGCGCCAGCGTCTTGCGGCCGCCGCTGGTGCCGGTTGCCGGACCCGTTTGGACCCGTCCCTGAATCTCGTACTCGAACGCCACAGTGTCGCACGACACGGGCGGCTGTAAGTACGCCAACACCACGTCAGGCGTGATCAGCGCGAACGCCGTCGCGGGGCCGGCCAACGGATCACCACCGGTGTCACCGGCCTGGGGCAGCCGGATTCTGGTTGCGCCGGCGGTGCCCGGTCCGTTGTACACGAACGTGCCCGGGGTGAGCGTGAACGCCGTCCCAATCTCCACCTCCCGGGCAAGCTGCACGTAACCGCCGCTGAGCAGAGCGTCCTGCTGCTCGGCCGAGCGGATACTGCTCGCGTAGACCCAGGCCGCGAAAGAAACATGCAATTCCGCATCAGGGTGCTGGTTGGCAAACGTTACGGTAATGGTCCGGCGAAACTCGTCCTCCGTGGCAGCACCACCGGCGGCACCTCCGCTGTCGGTGTCCTGCGAACTGGAAACACCGAATACGTCGGTCAATGTCAGGAATGGGTTCCGCTCACCACCGGCGGGCAAACACCCGACAATCAGAAGCGCCAACAGCCCGCCAATTGTTCCTCGGATCAGCATCCGCATAGCCGTTTCCTTCACACCAGTAGCGACGGTTCTCACTCCGCCTAGTCACCCACGCCGTAGAGCAAGTACACCTCGCCAGCCCGAGCGCGGTTGCGTGGGGAAGCCGATACGGAACCGAGCAGCAGATCACCACGCCCATCGCCATCGATGTCAGAGGCGCCCGAAATACCGAAGCTGCGGTCGCCTTGCTCGCCCAGGCCGGCCCCGAGGAAGTCCCCGCTGTTGCGTCCGATGAATATGGCGCCCGACAACTGCTCCGTGCCCACCAGCGAGAGGGAGATCTCGCCCCGCAGGTTCGGCGAACCGTAGATGAGATAAACCACACCACAATGCGTCCGGTCGATTTCGATCGTGCCGTCCGCGTCGATATCGAGGTGAATCGAGCGATCCGGAGCGGCGATCAGGATGTCGCCGTTACCGTCACCGTCCACATCGCCCGCACCCGCAACGCGGGCCCCGGCGAGATCACCCTCGTCCTCGCCGACAAAGATGACGCCCAGCCCACGGCTGGGGATTTCATCAAACGGGATCTCCTCCTGAGTGAGGTTGATCACGTCGCGTGAGCCGAAGAAGACCGCCGCCCCGCCCTTGCGGCCATTGACGAATGGCGAACCAATAACGACGTCGGAAATGCCATCGCCATTGAAGTCGCCGGCGCTGGCCTGCGAATGGCCGAGGCGATCGCCGGGTGCGCCGATCACGCGGATGCCGTCGAAGACCCGAGAGGTCTGCGAGGACGATGAGTCCATGGGCAGGCCCAGCTCCTCGAGGGCCAGCTCGGAGCCCACAACCAGCGGGGGCAACCGCCCAATCGTCAGGAACGTTGCTCCAGCGCCATTGTTGCTTAGCGGGCTTCCCACCAGGATGTCCGCCAGACCGTCGGCGTTGAAGTCCTCGATGGCCACCGCGTTACCCACGCTGGCTCCAGCGAACCCGCCGTAGATCCGCGCGGTGCGTTCCCAATCGGGCACGCGGTCGTTGATCACCCGAGTACATGGCTCGCCGTCGTCCGGATCGACCCAGTAACCGGGGCTGTAGACGCTGTCGTCGAGAACGTAGTGGTACGGGCCGCCATGAGGCAGAGAATCGAGTTCCGTATTCCAGAGCCAGAAACCGCGCGCCTGGTAGTAGACGCTCACAACTCCCGCACCCGGCAGACTGCGACCGATGTTGGTGTTGGTCTGCGGGTCACGGCCGGGGACAGAGATCACCAGACCAGAGCAATCGAGCGAACCGCTCGGATCGGCGAGCGCTCACGTGAACCCGGCGTAGAACGGGTAAACGGAGACCGTCTCACCACACTGGTCGCCAAAACCAACCGTCGAGAGACGCGCTCCCAAACGGGCGGGCGAAACGATTGAGCCATAGTGAATGTGGAACAGAGTCGACCCGGACGCCGAGGTCGGCGCCTTCGGACCGTAGAAACCCTCGGGGCAAGCCGTGTCGGTCCCGTTGGCGGGGATCGGCACGGTCCCGAAGTCTCCCAGACGGAAGACGTTCTGACCAGCGAAGCCGCCCAAGGCAGAGCCGGCTGCAATTACAACCGCACCGGTGCGGAAGTACCCACCCTGCTCCAGGTAACTGCTGGGCGCCGAGTCGGTGAAGGGAATCCCGAAGGCGAACTCGCGCACGCCATCGTTGTCCCAGTCCGTCATTACCGCAAAGCTGGTAATCCCGCGGCTGGGGCGGATGGGGTCGGGAACTTCGGGGACGCCGCCGTAGATGTCGCCGCGGAAGAGCGTGCCAGTCGAATTGAGGTTGAGCACGCCGCTAAAACGCTGACGTCGCCCGTAAACCAGGTAGCCTTCGCCCACGCCGGTGCGCTGATAGTTGACCAGGTAGTCGGGCTTCCCGAACTGCGCCAGGAAGAACATGTCGCCAAAGCCGTCGCCATCGATATCCTGGGCCGAGGTCACGAAGCTGCCGGCGTTGTCGCGCGGATTGAAGCCCTCGAAGACCGCACCCTGGATGCCGGATTGGGGCAGATGCATGTCGCGCAGGTCGATCGCACCGGCCAAACGCGAGCGCAGCCGGATCGACGGCGGGGCATAGAAGGAGAATGTATCGACGCCGTCGCTGACCAGCGCCAGAATTCGATAGGTGCCCGGTTCGAAGGCGGCGGTGGGGAAATCGAAGGTGAAGCTGTCGCCGGTCTGCGAGTTGCTCTCACGTAAGAGGATCTCGTTCCCGTTGGCGGCGCCGTCAGGATCCAGGTAGATGCGCACGGTGACAACGCTATCCGGGTCGCTCAACTCCCAGGCCACGAAGAAGGTGGGGTTGAGCGCTTCGGTACGGTCGAACACTTCGTTCTGGCGCGGCGAGGTGAAGAACAACTGTGGCCGCTGGTTGACCGTCACGCGCCCGGGGGCGTAGTCGTAGGCGACGATCACGTCGACCTCGCGCATCACGACCCCGATGAAGTAATCGCCGGCCTCGAGCGTGGTCGTGTCCAGCAGCACCGTGGTCTCGGTCAGGTCGAGATTGCCCTCGGCCACGATCTCGTTGTTGTTGTCCGGGTCGAGGTCCAGATCAACGATCACGTCGACCACGGCAAAACGGGTCGTGCCCACGGCGCGCCAGTTCACCTCCACCGGTGTGCCGCCCGCGATGGACAGGTCGCTGACCGGCGAGAGTACGTCGACCACGGCCACCATACCCAGACTGGCCGAGTCGCCGGTTCCGCCCGCAACATATTCCAGGGGCGGCAGGTCGCCGCTCTGCGGGCAGCCAGCCAGTTGCAGCATGGCTGCCAATCCCAGGACCGCTGTAAGAAGACCTCGCATTCGTTTCATCGGATACCCCAACGGCCGGTAGTTGCACTCGCTGCGCATGGTTTAGGGCGCCTCCGCGCGCTGGATAAACGCGAAGACCTGATAACCCGAGGCTGTCGCGGACGACGTACGTACGCTGAACGTGATGCGGTCACCGCACTCGTAGTTGACTCCGTCCTTGAGCAAAACGCCAAACGGCTCCACCTCGACGAACGGATCGTTCGGGCCCTGGTTGCCCAGCCGGACGGCGGCGCCTATGGCGCTCAGGTTGCCCACGTCCCCGAGCGTGATTTCCTCGACCGGGCAGATCAACACCTCACCCAATTCGCTCCCGTTGGGGATCGTGAACAGCCGTTCATCCACAACGTCGCTCTTCACGCGCCAGGAGAGCTGCGCGTCGATCCAACGCCCGGTGTGATTCTCGATCAGCACCAGGACGGCGGGGGCATCCCCGGGAACGCTCGCGGCCGACGTTCCCAGACCCAACACGTCCGAGAGGAACTCCGGGTTGAAACTGGCTGTAATCGGCGAACCCACACAGCCGCCCAGCGCCAGGGCGATGGCCAGCAAGCCGGCCCAGCGACAACACGAAGAAATCATCAAGCCACGCTCCTCATACCAACTCAACGCCCGGGGATCACACGGATCCGGAACGCATACTGGTTTTGTTGGTTGTCTGCAGTGCCAGTGGTCGTCTGGTAGAGTTGAACGTCAATCAGGTCACCACAAACGAAATCGACGCCCGCGATCAACGGCGCCCCCGCGTACTCCACCGTGCTCTCCGCCTGAGCGTCCTGACCCGCCGTGACGGCGGTCAGCACGGCCCCAGTGGTGTTTGCGCTGAAATTATCATCGACTTCGCCGAACGAAAGTAATTCAAACGGGCAGGGGACGGGCTCGCTGCTCATGTCGCCCGGGAACACATCAGAGAAGATCTCGTCCACGCCGGCTCGCAAATCGGTGGCATCGACCGCGAAATAGAGGTGAAACCGCGCCTGCTGGTCGGTCTCGTTGCTGAATGCCACGACCACGAAGCCGCTTTGTCCGATGATGGTGGTCGCATCAAGCCCGAGTTGTTCGAAGAACGCCGGGTTGACCAGGTCTGCCGCCACCACACAACCGCCCAGCGGCACCAGCAGCAGGGCTCCGGCCAGCGCCGCGAGTACGTGAAGAGTGCTACGCCTCATCGCAAACCTCCACTCAGGCTGAACCACGAGCCGCGTGACAACCTCCGCCGGAAACCCGCCGCCTCGGTCCGCCACGGTCGCGACTGCTTGCCAGGATGTACCGTGAAACGGTGCGTGCGGCAAGCTGAAAACCGCTCACCGGATCGGAACGCCCGATCCGCCAGTATTGTGGAACATCAGCCAAGTTCCAGGGTGTCTTGCGGGCGCCCATGCAATCGCCGCAGGGCACCCTTTGTAAGTCTATTCCAAGACGGAACATACGGCAATCCCGCTCCGCCGCTGCATCAGAACTTCATCAGGCTGAAGACGGGACAATCCGCCAACAGCGCCCGCCCGTTCAACTCGGTCAGCTCGATCAGGACCGCGACGCCGACCACGTTCGCGTCCAGCTCGCGCACCAGACGGCAACACGCTGCCAACGTCCCCCCCGTCGCCAGCAGATCGTCCACGATAAGCACCGACTGACCGGGCCGCAGTGCGTCTTCGTGGATCTCCAGCGCGTCGATCCCGTATTCCAACGCGTACTCTTGCTTCCTGGTGCGCGCCGGCAGTTTCCCGGGCTTCCGCACCGGTACGAATCCGGCCGAAAGTGCCACCGCCACCGCCGTCCCGAAAATGAAGCCACGCGACTCCGCACCGATCACGACCTCGATGCCCTTTCCGCGGAACGGATCGGTCATCAACTCGACCGCCTGCCTCAGTCCGGCCGGGTCGGCCAGCAGCGGCGTGATGTCCTTGAACACAATCCCTGGCTGCGGAAAGTCCGGGACATCCCGGATAAGCCGTTGGAGATCAGCCGCACCGGGCATCTCTAGAATAGCCTCTCGCGCTGTCAATTACCCACTCGAAAACGCTGGAAGAGCACCCGCGAGCGCGGCGTAGCCGGATCACGGGCCACTCTGCCCGCGCGCCGATAACAACTCGCCACCGCCACTGCGCTGGGCCACGCCTTGCCGCCGGCAATCACCAATCCGCATGCTAGTGGGGGAAGCGCTGGCCCGCAAGGCCGCTGGGCGTCTCGACGCCGCCGCGCGCGGCAGAGGACTCGCGCGGGCTGCATTTCTTGCTTCCGCTGACGGGTAAGCGCGACCCCGGCTTGAATCCAGCCTGCCGGAAAACCGATAGCTTCAACACGTGCTCAATGTGACCACTCCGCGCACCGGGCGCGCGAATCACGAGCAGACACGTATTATCGGCCGCTAATCGCTGCCTGCGAGGACGAAGTGTCGACCTGGATGCTGACGATTGTCGCGGTGGGGACCGCTGCCGGTCTCCTCGTCGTGCACTCGTTTGGAAAAACGCGCAGCGCAGCCCTGAGCATGCTCGACGAGTACCGCAAGATGCTGGCGGACGCGCGAGAGACCAAGGCGAAAGAGGCCGAGAAGGACGAGCACTAGCCCCCGGCTGAGGCAGGCAGACTCAACCGCTGGCAGCCCGGGGTGGGATTTCGCAGACGCTCTGGGCGCGGTGAGTGCGGTTCTGCCCCGGCGTCACGCGCCAATGTGAACCAGGTAGCGGCGGCTGCCTCCGCCGTGGCGGTGTTCCCACACATAGACGCCCTGCCAGGTTCCGAGGCCGAGGCGGCCGTTGGCGATTGGGATCGAGAGTGTGGTAGCGGTCAGGGCCGCCTTGATGTGCGCGGGCATGTCGTCCGGGCCTTCTGCCGTGTGCGTGTACAGGGGGTCGTCTTCCGCCACGAGACGGTCGAGCCAGCGCTCAAGGTCACGCCGGGCAGACGGGTCAGCATTCTCCTGGATGGTCAGGCTGGCGGATGTGTGCTGGATCAGGACCGTACACAACCCGTCCTGAACGCCGGACTCACGCACCAGCGCCTGCAATTCGGCAGTAATCTCGTGCAGCCCGGGAGCGCGGGTCTGAAGTCGGATCTGGCGTGTCATGCATCATGCCTTTGTGGCAGGGGCGGCCCCGGTATTAGCGCGGGATCTGGGCGTCAACTGCCGTCAGAGTACACACACGCAACGCCGCGTTCCAGAGGTCGCCGCGGTGGGGAGCATCCGGCGTCGCTGGCGCCGAACGTCGGTGGCTTGCGCGGACGATGGCGCTCCCGCCGCTGGGGTCAATTGCGACGCGGCTCGGCCGCTTCCGCGGGCGCCCCGTTCACGGTCCCGGGCGGTCTTGACGCTCCGCGCGACGGACGCTACGGTCCGGAGTCTTGTCTCCACTTGCCCTGGAGCGAATGGAATGGCGTACGACAGCATTGTCTGTGTCAAGCAGGTACCCGACACATCGAACATCACCGGCGAGGCGATGAAGGCCGATGGTACGGTGAATCGGGCCGCCTTGTCGGCCATCTTCAACCCCGACGACCTACACGCGCTGGAGATGGCGTTGCAGGTACGCGATGAACACGGCGGAACGGTGACGGTCATCACGATGGGCCCACCCAAGGCGGCGGACGTCTTGCGTGACTGCCTGTTCCGCGGGGCCGACCGCGTGATCATGCTCACCGATCGACGGGCCGCGGCGAGCGATACGCTGGCGACAAGCTACATCCTCAGCCAGGCCATCCGGACTATCGGCAAGTACGATCTCGTGTTTTGCGGGCGGCAGGCCATCGATGGGGACACGGCGCAGGTCGGGCCCCAGTGCGCGGAGAAGCTGAGGATCACGCAGGTGACCCACCTGGAACGCATTGAGCAACTGCGCGACCGCGTGGCGCGCCTGCGGCGCAACGTAGGAAACGGATGGGAAGTCGTCGAGGCGACGTTGCCCGTTCTGGTAACAGTGTTGGGAGAGGCCAACGAACCCCGGCCGCCGGCCGCGAAGCGGGTCATGAAGTACAAGCGCGCCCGCGTAAAACTCGAGCTGGCGGCGGCGGTGGCGACGGATGCGCCCGCGGCCTCCGCAGACGAGCAGGAAACCGAAGTGGAACGCCGGGCCGAGCGGCTACGGGCGCGCGGCCTGATGATGGAACAGTGGAACCTGGACGACATTCAGGCCGACCTGGCCTGGTGCGGACTGGCCGGGTCACCGACCAAGGTCCACCGCGTGCAGTCGATCGTGCTGACGAAGGAAGGCTATACGGAAGTGCCGCCGACGGAGGCCGGTATTCGCCAGATGATTCACGAGTTGGTGGTAGATCACACGTTGGGATAGACGCGGCCGGGAGGCAGCATGATCGAGCCGAATCGCGCGGGCGAGGTCTGGGTCTACGCGGAGCAGGAGGACGGCACGCCGCACGATGTGTCGCTGGAGTTGTGCGGTCGGGCGCAGGAACTGGCCGAACGACTCGGCGTACGGGTAGGTGTGGTTCTGGCGGGATGTCGGGTGCGCGAGCTGGCCGGGCGCTACATCGCGCTCGGTGCCGACCGGGTCTATCTGGTTGAGGACGACCGTCTGGCGCACTACCAGACGCAGCCGTACGCGCGGGTGCTGTGCACGTTGATCGAGAAGCATCGACCGCAGATCGTGCTGTTCGGTGCAACGGTGATGGGCCGCGACCTGGCTCCGCGGGTCGCCTCGCAAATGCGGGCCGGGTTGACGGCCGACTGCACGGACCTGGAGATCGCCGACGTCAAGGATCCGGGCTCGAAGACGGTGCACAAGAATCTGCTGTTGCAGATTCGGCCGGCTTTCGGCGGAAATATCATCGCCACGATCGTGAACTACGACCGCTGGCCGCAGATGGCCACGATCCGCGAGGGCGTCATGTCCCTGAAGCAGCCGGATTTGCAGCGGCCGGGCGAGGTGATCGACGAGCAGTTGGAGTTCGAGGAACAGGACTTCCCGTTGCGGCTGATCGAACGGCATCGCGAGGAACGCAAGGTCAATCTGAAGGGTGCCCGGACGATCGTCGCCGGCGGCGGCGGTGTCGGCAGCAAGGCCAATTTCCGGTTGATACGCGACCTGGCGGCGGCGATCGGCGGAGCGGTCGGCGCTTCCCGGGCGGCCGTGGACAGCGGCTACATCGATCACGCACACCAGGTGGGACAGACCGGTACCACGGTGCGGCCGGCGCTGTATGTCGCCTGCGGTATCAGCGGCGCAGTGCAGCACCGGGCCGGGATGGAGGAATCGGCGAAGATCATCGCCATCAACAGCGACCACGAAGCGCCGATTTTCTCGGTCGCCCATTACGGCATCGTCGGTGATCTGAACCAGGTGATTCCCGTGATGGTCAAGGCCATCAAAGAGCGTGCCTGAGGCTGCCCACGAGACGGACTGAGTTTGACTGAGGACTGGCGAGTGACAAACGACCCGACCGACAGCGGAGTTGGCCGCAGGTGCGGCCCGTGGTGTGACGGCGGGAGGTAAGCGGTGGCGAACTTCTTTCTCGACAACGAGGACATTCAGTTCCTTTTCAGCCACATAGACGTCAGTGAGCTGGCACGCTTGCAGGAAGGCGGCTTCGTGCACGCCTCCGCCGACACGTGTGACCATGCCCCCATTAGCGTGGCCGACGCGGTCGACAACTATCGCCGTATCCTCGAGATCGTCGGCGATCTGGCCGGGAACACATTCGCGCCGCGGGCCGAACAGGTTGACCGCGAAGGCAACCAACTCAACGAAGACGGCACCGTGACACTACACCCGCTCGTGGCTGACAACATCCGGCGACTGGCGCAGGCCGACCTGATGGGCTTCACGCTGCCGCATAGGTACGGCGGCCTGAACTGCCCGAACCTGGTCTACTCGATGGCAATCGAGATGGTCAGCCGGGCGGACGCCTCGCTGATGAACATCTTCGGGCTCCAGGGCATCGCGGAGACGATCGCGGCGTTCGCCAGCGACGAGATCAAGGACGAATACCTGCCGCGTTTCGCGCGGGGCGAGGTAACGGGCGCGATGGTGCTGACCGAGCCGGACGCCGGCAGCGATTTGCAGGCCGTGCGGCTGCGCGCGACGCAGAGCGCGGATGGTGATTGGCGGCTGCACGGGGTCAAACGCTTCATCACAAACGGCTGCGGCGAGGTGCTGTTGACTCTGGCCCGCAGCGAGCCGGAAATGTCGGACGGGCGGGGGCTGAGCCTGTTCATATCGGAGCGGAACGAGCGGATTCGTGTGCGTCACCTGGAGAACAAGCTCGGCATCCACGGATCGCCGACCTGCGAGCTCGTCTACGACGACGCGCCGGCGCAACTGATCGGCGAGCGGCAGCGCGGCCTGGTGACCTACGTCATGGCCCTGATGAACGGCGCCCGGGTCGGCATCGCGGCCCAGTCGCTGGGGATCGCCGAGGCCGCCTACCGCGTGGCCCGCACGTATGCGCACACACGCAAGCAGTTCGGCGGCCCGATCGAGCGCCTCCCGGCGGTGGCCGAGATGGTGATCGATATGAAGATCGAGATCGAGGCCGCCCGGGCCCTGATATACGAGACGTCCCGCGTCTGCGACCTCGAGAACACCAACTTGCGCGTGCTCGAATTCGGCGGGGTTTAGGACACCGTGGAAGTCAAGCAGCGCAAGCAACAGGCCCGCGCCCTGAAACGCATGAACGGCATGCTCACCCCGATGAGCAAGTACTACGCCTCGGAGATGTGCCTGCGCGTGACGAACATGGCCATCCAGGTGCTGGGCGGCTCGGGATACATGAAGGACTACCCCACCGAGCGCTACGTCCGCGACGCCCGCATCACGACCATCTACGAGGGCACCAGCCAGTTGCAGGTCGTGGCGGCGGTACGCGGTGTTTGCTCGGGGGCGTTCGAGCGCTATGTGGGCGAGCTCGAGGAGAAGTCCTACAAGGACCCGCTGCTGGCCGACCTGAAGCTGAAGCTGATCAGCGGCAAGGACACGGTTCTGAAGGCGGTGACCTACGTGAAGGGGCGCGGCACCGACTACATGGATCTCTCCGGCCGACGGTTAGTGGATTCCGCCATTGCGATCATCGTCGGGCACCTGCTGCTGGGGCAGGCGGCCGCGAACGAGCGCAAGCAGCACGTGGCCCGGCGTTTCATCAGCATGGCCATGCCGCGCGTCCGGCTGGATTGCGAGTACGTGTGCGCTGGTGACATGGCGCCGCTGGAAGATTACAAGCTCCTGGCCGGCCCCGTCCCGGTTGCCGAATGAGGTTTGCCCGCCGCATGGGCGGCGGCTCGTGCAAATGCCGGTCTGCCGGCGAGCGAATGCCGACAGTCGGCGGTTGTTTTCGCTAGCGCCGCGGCGCCTTCGCGTTGTGCAGACAGCGCTTATCCGCCGCCGCAGGAGTCATGCAGATGGCCAAGTACAGGATCGAGATCGATCGCGAAACGTGCATCGGCGATGGGGCTTGCACGAACGAAGCCCCCGAAACGCTCGAGATGGACGATGAGAACATCGCCGTGGTCAAGGACCCGGAAGGCAACTCGGATGAGGAGGTCAAGGCCGCCGCGGAATGCTGTCCCACGGACGCCATCACCCTCTACGATACCGAGAGCGGCGAGAAGGTCTGGCCCGAGGACTAGGGCCCGATCTGGTTGCTGCGGGCCGTGCGGAAGCGCCGCCCGAACATAAGCCACAGACCCATCGGCCGCGCGGCGGCAGGGGTGCCAGCATGCCCCGGTTGCCCCCGCGCGGCCGATGATGTTATTCCCCGATCGTCGCCGCACTGCGATTGCGGAAACGCGCTGGTACCCTACAATGCCCGCTTGCGCCGCGCCCGAGGCGGCCGGTGTCTTACCCAGGCAAAACCGGATCACCATCGTGTCTGTCGGTTGTGGAATCGTCGGCTTCGGCGAGATGGCCAAGTGGCACGCGGAGTGCGTGCAGAATCTGGACGGGCTGTCGTTGCACAGCGTGTTCGACATCACACCGGCCTGCCGCGCGGAAGCGGCCGACCGCTTCGGGTGCCGGCCATACGACAATCTGGCGGCGTTTCTGGACGACGATGACCTGACCCTGGTCATCGTCGCGACCCCCTCGCATGCGCACGTGGAGCCATCGCTTGCGGCCCTGCGGGCCGGCAAACATGTTCTGGTGGAGAAGCCCATCGCCCGGACGGAAAGCGAGGCCGAGCAGATGTTTGCGGCGGCGCAGACCGCCGGTCGCACGCTAATGACGTTCCAGAACCGACGTTACGACTCCGATTTCCTGACCACGCGGCAGGCGGTGGAATCAGGCAAGCTAGGTCGGATTCACGACATACGCTTCGTGCGCTGGTGTTACAGCCGGATCATCGCGACCTTCGGAGCGCGGGCGTATCGACCCGGGTGGCGCACCGAAGCGGCGTACGGGGGCGGTACGCTGCTCGATTTCGGAGCGCACTACCTTGATCAGCTTCTGCAACTTGTTCCGGCGCCGGTGGAAAGCGTCTACGGCGAGCTGCGCGGGCGGCGCTGGACACGCGAGGTGGACGATCAGTTCCTCGTCGTCGTGCGCTTCGCGGACGACCTGACGGCGGTCGTGGAGTTCTCGCTCAGCGCGGTGCCGAGCGGCGTGGATGTTACCTGGGCGATCAGCGGCGCGCGAGGGGGATATCGTTATGAGAAAGATCAGGGACTTTTGTACTCGCGAAACGAAGACGACGAGGAGAGCGTAGACACGATACCTGCTTGCCCGGAGGACTGGCCGGCCCTGTATCGGAATCTCTGTGACGTGGTCAACGCGGCGGCCGAACCGCTCGTGAAGCCACGGGAGACGTTGCGCCTGATGCGGGTTCTGGACGCCGCCCGACGGTCGGCGGAGACCCGACAAGTGGTCGCGGTGGATGATGTTTACGCTCCCGATCGGTGCGCGCCCGGGAGCTGTCAGAAAAGGAACTAATGGATACACGTCGCCTGATTGTTGCCCTGGTGGCCGCGATGGCCGTCTTTATGGGCTGGCAGTTGCTCGTGGCCCGGTTCGCACCGCCGCCCCCGCCAACCAGCCAACCGGCGCCCGGGGCAACGGTGCCCGGTCTGCCCCCCGCGCTACAGCAGCCGGGCGTGGCGCCGCCGGTGACGACCGCGTCGGCGCCGCCGACCACGGGCACCAGTTTCGCATTCACCGCTGGGGTGAGCGCGGAGCCGGTGACGCTGGGCGGCGGGGCGGACGACGCGCTGAAATTGGTGCTGACTCCCCGTGGTGGGGCGCTTTCGACGATTCTCCTGGTGGCGCGGGACACGCGGAAAAACCGCTACACCCATCGCGCCGAAGCCAGAAGCAACGATCCATACGAGCTGCTCGCGCCGGTCGAATCCGCGGCCGGCCCGCGCGGTTCCTACGTAACGCATCAGATCTGGATCACGGAGCGCAATCACGAAGCACGCCGCCTTGATGGCCTGCTGTGGGAGGTCGTCCCGGACGAAACGACGAGTCACAAGGCCACCTTTCAGACAACGCTGCGGGCAACCGATGGCGCGGCGGAGCTGCTGCGGCTGACCAAGACGTACGAACTCCGCCCGGACCAGCCGGTGTTTGAGGTCGGGTTGCGGGTGGAGAACCTCAGTCCGCAGCCGTTGACCGTCACGCTGGAGCAGGACGGCCCGATCGGTATCTGCAAAGAGCACTTGCAGTACGACATGCGCCGTCTGCTGACCGCCCGCCGCGGAGCTGACAAGATGGAGCTCGGGGGCCAGGTGCAGCGTGCCAACCTGGCCAAAGCGACGCGGTCAGGGGAATATCAGCCGCTCGCCTCAGCTTCAGACGAGGCCCCGTTTGCCTGGACGGCGCTGTCCAACAAATTCTTCGCCGTGTTCACACGACCGCTGCCGACCGCCGGCGCGCAGGTGGACTACATCGCCGCAGTGAAGGGGCTGGTTGTGGATCCGCAGCGCGATGACAACCCGGGCGACCTGCTGGCCCGCCTCATCTCCACACCACTGACACTCGCTCCCGGCACGGCGGTTCAGACGCGTTACGAGGTCTACGCCGGGGCGAAGGACCCAGACGCGCTTGGAAAGGTCTCCCCGGCGTACGTGGATGAGACGCAACTCGGCTACGGTCTGGCGCAGTCGGCGGACATTCGCTGCTGCACGTTTCAACCGCTGCCGCAACTCATGGTCGGGCTGCTGCACGGGATCCACTACGTCGTTCGCAACTATGGCCTGGCCATCATCGTGCTGGTGCTGATCATCCGTACGCTCTTGCACCCCCTGACGGTCTTTCAGCAGAAGTCGATGTACCGCATGCAGGACGCGATGGCCCGCGTGAAGCCCAAGCTGGACGCGCTCAAGGAGAAGTACGCCAACGACAAGGTGCATCTGAACCAGGAGACAATGAAGCTCTGGGCCGAAGAAAACGTCAATCCCGCCGCCTCGATGTTCTCCATGATCCCGCTCTTCATCCAGATGCCGATCCTGGTGGCTTTATGGACCGGGCTCAACACCGATATTCAGTTGCGGCACGCGCCTTTCGACGGCTGGTGGATCGACGATTTGTCCGCGCCGGACGCGTTGATCACGTTTGCCGGCGATGGCCTGACGATCCCGATCCTGGCCTGGATTCCGCTGGTCGGGCGTATGTTCCAGCACATCTCGTCGCTCAACCTGTTGCCGATCCTGATGGGGGTCAGCATGTGGCTGCAGCAGAAGTACATGCCCAAGCCCGGGCAGCAGGCCAAGCAGGAGGCGACCCAGAAACGGCACGAGGAAGAACGCCGGTCGAAGAAAGGGGGAAAGGGGCTGACGCCGGCTGAGCAGCTCCGGCAACAGCGCATGATAGCCTACATGATGAGCATCCTCTTCCAGCTCATGTTCTACTACATGCCCGCCGGCCTGAACCTCTATTGGATGTCCACCAACGTCTTCGGCATCGGCGAATCCCTGATAATCCGCAAACAGCTCAAGGAAGAAAAGGAGCGGGCCGCGCGCGAAGGTCCCAAGTCCGGCAGGACGAAGAAACCGGGCTTGATAAGTCGCTTGCTCAAACACGTGGCCGAGCAGGCCGAGCAAGTCCAGAAGCGGGCTGACAACCTCACCGAACATGGTCCAACTCGTGGGCCGCGGAAGAAGAAGGACTGAACCGGACCATGGCCGGCCGCACAGGATTGAATCCGGCCAATGTCGGTACGGCGCGCGCCTTGCGCATGCTGGCCGAGACCGCGGCTCGGGCCGGAGCCCGTCTGGCCCGCCAACGGTTTGGTGCGGTGCACGCCGTGCGTTGGAAGGCCGACCGCAGCGAAGTCACCGAGGTCGACGAAGCCGCACAGCGCGCCGTGATCACCTGCATTCAAGCCGCGCGCCCGGCCGATGCGTTCATCTGCGAAGAAACGCAGCCGGAAGGCGACACTCGCGCTCCAGCTCCATCGGACGCGACACTCTGCTGGGTCATCGACCCGCTGGATGGAACCCGCAACTACGTGCGCGGCCTGCCGCACTATGCCTGCTCAGTCGCCGCCATGCTGGGTGGCTTCCCCATCGTGGGGGCCATCTGTGATGCGGTGCACGACGTCATGTACTCGGGCAGCCAGGCTGAGGGGGCGTTCCTCGACGGTACCACGCTCAGGGCGGAAGCCCGCGGGCCCGCGCCCCCGGCGGATCGGCCGCGCACGCCGATCGTCGCGATTCCGAGCACGCGTCACGGCCGCGCCTTCGAGATCGTACACGACTGGGTGGACCGGATGATCGTGCGCAACTTCGGCTCGGCGGCGCTGCACCTGGCGCTGGTGGCGGCGGGCCAGCTAGACGCCGCCCTGGCCACCAATTGCAAGCTATGGGACTTGGCCGCGGGATGGGTGCTGGTGACGGGAGCCGGTGGGCGCATGTCAAGCCCGGATGGCGCCCCGCTGTTCCCGCTTGATGTCGCGCGCTACGCCGGGGAAGACCTACCCTCGCTGGCCGCCAAGGCCGAGCTGCACGCCGGGCTGATTCACCCGTAGCGTCGCGGGGGAGTCCCACCGGGCGCAGCGCCGGTCATTCTCCGATGATCTTGACAAGCACTCGCTTGCGGCGGCGGCCGTCAAACTCGCCGTAGAAGATCTGCTCCCACGGTCCGAAATCGAGCTTGCCGCCGGTGATCGCGACGATGACCTCACGCCCCATGACCTGGCGTTTCAGATGCGCGTCGGCGTTGTCCTCGCCGGTACGGTTGTGCAGGTATTGCGATACGGGCTCATGCGGTGCCAGCTTCTCAAGCCACTTCTCGTAGTCCTGGTGCAGCCCGGACTCGTCGTCGTTGATGAACACGCTAGCCGTGATGTGCATGGCATTAACCAGCACCAACCCCTCCCTCACGCCACTCTCGCGCACCGCCGCGTCCACATCGGGAGTGATGTTGATGAGACCGCGCCGGGACGGTACTTCGAACCACAGTTCTCTGCGGTGTGACTTCATGCGCCTGCTCCGGGAAAAACGGACAAAAACAGGGATAATACAATTCGTGAACGTTCCCCCGCGAACGCGCGCCACTCGCCAGTAGTCGTGTCTATGGCCGCTTCTTCTTGAGGTACTCCGACCAGTGGATCGACCCGTCGTCTTCTTCGGAGTAGATAGCTCCGTCTTTGTACAGCGCGTTGCCCCGAAATCGAAACGTGTCTACATAATGCTCCATGTAGCGGATACGCAGGACCAGATCGCCTCGGACGACCATGCACATCGCCTGTACCGGTGCGCCGGAGACACTGTCCACCTTCGGGGCGTTCTCGTTGCTGGAGTAGCCCCAGTCGATCAGATGGTAGAGCATGATGGCATTGTCGGCCACGGCGAGCATCGGCCGCAGATGCATGACCAAGTGCGATCGCTCGCCATCGAGCTGCTCGACCGCGCCGCGCTCCGACAGGATTTCCAACCGCAGTGCGGCGCGGCCTTCGACCAGTTCGAGTTCGATCTTGAGGTGCGTGGGATACACGCCGTGCTCAATCGTCTCGAACTTGGTCACCGTGCCCTCCTCCAGGGGCTTGCATTTCACGAGGAAGAACGTCCCTTCGCCGGACCATTCTCCAACCGGGATCTCGGCCCGCGTGGGCAGCGTCGCGCAGCCGGAACACGCCAACAACAGGCCGAACGCGCCCAGGCAGCCCCAAGCTCGCAGTGTCATTTCCATTCTCCTTGCGATTCACACCGCCGCGCGAGATCTGATGCAATCTCGGCGAATGCGTCCACTTTGCACCCGTGCTGATGCTCACCATTGTCGCGTCGAGGCTTCGAGCATCCGCAACGTCTGGGCCGCCTGTGTGATTGGATCAGTTCCACACACTGCACCCGCGGCCACTGTCTCCAACCGATGATCGTCCCCGGCGCGCCCGCTCGTAATGCCGTTCGCGGCGGCCGCCTGCTCCCCGTCCTCGCGGGCGTAATCCCACGCGTGCGAACCTGGATCGAGGAAGTCGCGAAACGCCGGCACCGGCCGCCCGCGCCGGCCGTAGAAGTAGCGGATGCCCTTCCAGATCGCCACGTTGGCCAGCCAAGCCCGCGACTTGAACGGGAGCAGCCGCAGGCGCCGCAAGGTTGAGCGCAGCGTGAAGAACTCCGCAAAGGCCGCCATCTGCGCATGCCGGAGTTGTTGGGCCGACATGTTCCGCGGCTCGAAGACGATCGAGGCACCGTTGTAGCGCTCCCAGTCGCGCGTGCGCAGCCGCCCGCTGCGCGAAAACTCGTCGTAGAACGCCGTCCCGGGATAGGGCGTCAGGATCGGATAGCAGCTCATGGCCAGGCTCGAGCGCTGGGCAAAACGGCAGGTTTCCATGCAGTCCTGCCACGTGTCGCTGTCGAACCCCAGAATGAACGCGCCCCACAGGCTAATGCGGTAGCTCTGGATCTTACGGATGCGGTCGCGGTAGGTCACGCTTTTGACGAACTTCTTACCCGCCTCGCTGAGCGTGGACTGCTTCAAACTCTCCAGCCCCAGAATCAGCCCCACGCAGCCGCTTTCGCGCATGGCTCGCAACAGCTTGTCGGTATTGCTGATCAGCACGTCGCACTGCGTGGCCCAGGCGATCTTGAGCGGCTTCAGGGCCGCGCACAGCTCCAGGGCCCACTTGTGGTTTCCGCCGAAGTTGTCGTCAGCGAAGATGTAGCACCAGCTCCGCTGGCGCTCCTTAGCCGCGCGGATTTCCTCCACGATGTCCGCGACCGCCCGCTGCCGGAACTTGCGCCCGAAGACGCCCGGCGTCGTGCAGAAGTTGCATGTGTGCGGACAGCCGCGCGTGGTCTGAATCGGGTTCGCTACCAGGTATTCACAAGGTTCGAACAGGTCCTTACGCGGCGTCGCTATTGGAGCCGTCGGGAACGACGCCCAGTCATACGTGTCGGCGAGGCCGTCGCGCGGGTCGTGCCCGCGCTGCACAGCCGCCTCCCAATCGGCGATCAGGTGTGGCAGCGTGGATTCGGCGTCACCCAGACACACGCTGTCACAATGCTGAAGTGCCTCGTGCGGCAGAGCGCTGGGGTGGATGCCGCCCATCACGACGGTCACACCCAGTCGGCGATACTCCTCGGCGATTTCGTAGGCCCGCCGCGCCTGCGTGGTCATGGCGGAGATCCCGACAATATCGGTGTCAGCCTTGGCCCGGTGTGGCTGCTCGAGCGTGCATTCATCGACGAGCTCCACCGTCCAGTCCGGCGGCATCACCGCGGCGCAGATCGTCAGACCGGTGGGCGCGAAGATCGCCTTGCGCGTGAAGGTCATATTCCGGATCAGGGCCGGCATGGTGATGTTGGAGAGCGGCGAGTTGGGGTTGATGAAGCGTATTTTCCGCCGGCGAGCGGCTTCAGCGGGAACAGCCATTGGTCTTCGCTTCCTCCGCGTTTCACACACAAGCCGACTGCCGCAATCGCGGGCGGAGCCGGACTGCCCGTAGCCATTGTGGCGGCGCGCGGCGTGCGCGTCCAGGAAGCGATATCCACCTTGCGGCCTGTCTCGCGGGGTTGCCCGGCTACCGCCGGCTGGCGATCGCGGCCGCTAAGGGCTGCACAATGTGCGGCAGGACACGCTCGTTCGCGAGCCGCGCGCCGGTGTGCAGCAACTCGGAGTTTATCGCGGCCAGGTCGCGCGCGCCGCCGCAGCCCCAGTAGTTGCGGACAATCAGATACACGCTCAGGGGCGAGGCCTCGAACTCGCCGGAGCGAATCTCATACGTGGAAGTGCGGCCCTTGATCTCCAGGTAGGCCTGGCGCTCACAGTCTTCGCTCAGGGCGACGCCGAGGAACGGCTGGCAGTCGATCACGCGCCGGCCTTCGTCAGCCAGCAGCCCGACAAAGCGGTGATCGGCGTAGAACGTCTCCGCGACCAACTCGTCATGGTTGCCGCGGTACTCGAGGTCGAAAGCGAAGACAACTTCCAGGTGGTCGTAGTCCAGATCGCTCAGGCTCAGGTGCGGTGGGGCCTGGGTCAGCACCATCGTCGCGAACTCGTCGACCAGCTCTGCGTTGGGAGGCGTGTAGCAACCCAGCTTGAGCGCGTGCGGGTCGATCCGCACAAATCGCCGCATGTCGCCCTGCGCGCCGTCCTCATCCAGCACCAGGCCGCCGTCGTCACGCCGACGCAGACGCGTCACGGCCGGATAGGCTCGGCGGATCCTTTCAAAAAAGTGCAGCAGCGTCTCGCGCGACAATTCCAGATCGAGCTTCAGGTGCAGGCGCGTACTGACGCAGAACTCATCACAAAATGCGGCGAATGACCACATCGAGTATTCTCCTCGCCGCCACGTACTTGTGGCGCGCATCGAGCCATGCGTATTATCTGCGCAGCAGGCGATCCGTAAACCGTTGTTTCGGCGGCCGCGTGGTTGCCAGGAGGCGCACGCGATGGATGACAGGACCGGCGCGAAGCTGTTGGCAGACGCTCTCCAGATGGCGACGCAACTGCGCGCCTGGAATCGCCACGTTCATGCCCACCCGGAACTGTCTGGCCAGGAGGAGTTTACGGCCCGCTATGTCGCGGACGAGTTGCGCCAGCTTGGATACAGGCCAGCCGAGCGCATGGGAGGCGGTTACGGAGTGACCGCCGACTTGGATGGCCCCGCCGGGCCGCTTGTGGCCCTGCGGGCGGACATGGATGCGCTGCCCGTTCCGGAGGAGACGGGCCGGGGTTCGCCTCGACAAACTCCGGAGTGATGCACGCCTGCGGCCACGATGCCCATGTCGCCATGCTGCTCGGCGCCGCCGCACTGCTCCGACAGCGCTGACAACGCCTGCCGGGATCGGTGCGTTTCATTTTTCAGCCGGCCGAGGAACTCTTTCCGGGCGGGGCGGCGGGTATGATCGAGGCCGGTGTGCTTGCGGATGTGGCTTCTGTATTCGGCATCCACGTCTGGGCCAACCCGCCAACTCGCGGAATCGGAACGCGCTCCGGGCCATTCATGGCCGCGGTCAATGGCCTGCACGTCCGGATAATCGGGCAGGGCGGACACGCCGCCGCGCCGCAGCAGACAATCGACCCCGTCGTCGTGGCGGCGCAGGTTGTGCTCGCGCTGCAAACGGTGGTCAGCCGCTCGATCGGAGTGACGGACAGCGCCGTCGTCTCCGTGACAAAGGCCGCGGGCGGCACGGCCGACAACGTCATCCCGCGCGACGTCGTTCTGGGCGGCACGATCAGGACACTGGGCGACGACGTCCGCACGCGCGTCTGCCAACGCGTGCAGGAGATCGCCGCAGGCGTGGCCCGCGGCCATGGGGCGACCACCGAGGTGGACATCGCCCTGGGCTACCCCGCGCTGGTCAATGATGGCGCCGCAACAGAGCGCGTCTGGCGCGCCGCGCACCAACTCGGCTACGCCGACGAGCAGAGCCACGGGCTCGCGAGCGTGTCGTGCGGAAGATCGTCGAAATGACTACACAAGAGCGTCCGGCGAACGTCACACACTGGAGTACGCGGACATTGGCCAAGAAACTGGGGGTAAGTCAATCGATGGTTCATCGCGTCTGG
>JAHJAR010000228.1 GCA_018814045.1 Planctomycetota bacterium
AAAAATCAGAAAATCTTGCAGACGGGTGAAGTGTTACCGCCCTTTTAAGAGGTCCCACAATTTGCGCGGCCCGCGCGGCAGCTCCGCTACTATCAGGTCGATAGACTTCGCTGCCGGGCTCGCTGGCTCGCGGCGCGCTCGGCCATTGGTCATCGCCCAACAGAATGCCCGACTCGAATGCTCGCGGCGTTCGACGTCGCCCCGCTGTTCTTGGAACTGCCTTATGGCATCGTTGCGACGTTGGCGCCTGCGCTCTTCGGCCAGCGCGTCGGCCATCGCTTCGCGAATCTGCTTCTCTATGTTGTCGCCCATGGTCGCGACCTCCAATCGCCCGGCCCCGGCGGCGCTGGAGGTCGCACCCCGCGCCGCATGGGGCCAGGCCGGCGGCCGGGAGCTACCCGGCCCATCCATTCTACAGCGTCAACCGATTTTTAGCGCGACCTCTGCGGCCAGCGCCAAATTCCTCTCAGCGTAAATTTGCGTGACGTCGGCCTGCTGGTGTCCGAGTGCAACTTGGGCCGCGTCCAGGCCAAACTGCCGGCGTACCGACGTGGCGAATGTGTGCCGTAACTGATTCGGCGCCCAGCGGTGCTCTTTGCGCCACGCTGCCCGCTCCGTGTCCGTCAGGTCATCGGGGGCCAGGAATGCCAACTCGCAAGCACGGGCAACCGCTCTGGCATAGCTGCACGGTGTGTAGCGCTCCAGCGGGCCGCGCTTCGGATTCCGTTTGCGGTTCGAGCCCACCTTGTTGCCCCAGCGTCGATCCGTCTTGCGGGCTGCCGTTGCTGCTGCGCGGCGTTCCGCCTCAGCCTCACGCGGGTCGAACAGGTAGGCGCTCACGTCGGGCTTGAGGAATTCCCGCACGACGGCCTGTGCCTTTGGACCCAGCACGATAACCCGCTCGATTCCGCGGTGCTGGGTCTTATGGTGCGCGGGCCGGTACTGCCACAATGGGCCGCTGGTGTCGATATCGCGGGCCCTCATGATGACCACCTCACCCGGCCGCATACCGGTCAAGCGCTGTGTCTGAATCAAGCCCCATATCTGTCGGCTGACGTGCGGCTCGATTGCATCGACCAGCGCAGCAGGGACAGCACGCACGGGCTCCGGCTCCGGGGCATCCGTGCGGCCCATCTTCAGGTTCTCGAAGCATGTCAGCCCCTGATGCACCGCCGCCGTAATCAGCTCTTTTGCCGTCGCCCACTTGAACACGTGCCGGATTCGCGTCACGTAACGATTCACGGTCGGCCGCGACAGCCCATCGGCAACCAGGTGTTGCTGGATAACCCCCAACTTGCGGGGGCCGAAGTCTGCCGCAGGGGTCAACCCGTACAATTCCCGCAGCGGTTTTAGGGCGCGCTTGATATGGCCAAGCTCGGCCTTGTTCGTGCGGCCCTCGTGGTCACGATAGTAACCCTCGGCCCAGTCCAGGTACGCGAGCCCAAGCTCGGCCACGCTCAGCGGCGCGGCCTCGGGCTCGGCTGGGCGCCGGCCACGCGCGATCCACTCCGCAATGGCAGCCCGGTAGCGCTCGTGGCTCTCGGGCGTGCCGTACTGGCCGAGATAGTGGTCCTTGCGACTCAGCGTCACCACAGCCTGCCCGGACCTCTTATGCAGTCGATAGCTGGGCTCGCCGGGAATGGACGGGTCGATGCTTTTCTTGCTGTGTCGGGAGCTGTTCTTCGGGGCTTTGTGGGGCATCGTGCGACCTCCAGGGGGGCCGATTCGGTACTTACCGGATCGGCTGACCTCTCAGACCGCACTGCCTCACGCGGGCAGGTATGCTAAACCAAGCATTCGGCGAGGTTTACGTCAATGGGCGATACAGGGCTCGAACCTGTGACCTCGTGCATGTCGAGCACGCGCTCTAGCCAACTGAGCTAATCGCCCCAGAGCGCTTACCGGACCTTTAGCCGGTAACACTGGATCTTATATCGTCGCCTCAGGCTGTCAAGTATTGGGCGAAATCCCCCGGCTCCGTGGTGACGGTCCCGACGATGCGCGCGGGCCGGCGAACCCGGGGTTCAGAGACTGCGCTGCACGTCAGTACTCCGCAGCTACGCCCGCTCAGCCAGGATTTATCCCCCTCGAAAGGGCTTGGCAGATACTACTAGTTTGCCTCGCAATTGTTTCATTGGCATCTTTCAACTTGCCGGGGGACTGACGGGACACCGTCAGAGGGCGATAACAGAGCGGCGGAACAATGAGCACAGGATTGCAGCAAACAGATCACGAGCAGCTTGCGCTGCCGCCAGATGCCCCTCGCGTTGCCCTGACGGCAGCGGGCAGCGAGGGGCCCGTGCGCTGCGCGGCCGACCAGCCCATAACTATGATCGGCAGTCGGCGGGACTGTCAGCTCCCGCTACAACACCCGGACGTCTCGAAGGTCCACGGGGCGATAGTCAATACTGGCCGCGCGATCCTGGTCTGCGACCTGTGCAGTCGTAGCGGGACTTTCGTCAACGATGAATCTGTGCGGGTGGCCGAGTTGCGACCCGGGGACCGACTGCGCGTCGGCCCGGTCGACGTGCAGGTGGAGTTCTCCACACCACCGCAGGCCGACACCACCGCTGAGACGGCCGATTTCGCCTCGCGCCTGACGCTGTGCGGAGCAAATGGAGAGGCATACGAGATCGACGGCACCGTGACGCTGATTGGGCGGCGGAAGGGCTGCCATGTGATGCTCGACTCCCCTGATGTTTCGCTCGCGCACGCGCTGCTTTTCGCTCTCGACGGACAACCGGCGGTGTGTGACCTTGGCAGTCGCTCAGGAACGCTGCTGAACGGCGAACGCGCTACGCTCGCGTGGGTGCGGGATGGAGATGTCATGGGCGTTGGCGGGCTGGAGTTGAGTGTCGCGTGGGCGCCGCCGAGCACCAGCGTGAGAAAGGCGGCTGTTGACGCCTCCCCAACTTTGCCCGTCACGCCGGCAGCAAGCGAGTCGCCGGTGGCCTTAGACCTCGAGGACATCGAACAGAGCATCGCGGTGCTGCACGGTCACATTGCAGCCTCACGGGCGAAGCTCAACGAACGTTCAGCGGCGCTGGAACAGCGTGAGGCCGAACTGACCGCGTGGGCCGCGGAAGTCGATGAGCAGGGGCGGACACTGAGACAGAGTGAGCAGACCCTCGAACAGCGCGCCAGCGAACTCGAGCAGGCTGAGCAAGCGACGCGGCAGAAGCTGGCGGCCGCCATCGAGCGCGAAAAGGCGGCCGAGACCCAAACCGCTGAGCAGGCACGGCTGGCCGCCGAGATCGAGGCGCAACAGAACGAGCTCGCCGAGCAGGCCAGCCAACTCGTAGGCGAGAAGGAACAACTTGCAGCCCTGCGGACGCAGCTCGAAGCGGGGACGTCGCAGCTCCAGGAGGAGCGAGAGGAGTTCGCGAGGCAGCGTCTGGAGTGGGAGTCGGCGGCGCAGGAGCTTGAGCAGACCAGCGTGGCGTTGGAGGAGCGCGAGCTGGCCGTGGCAGCCGAGTCCGACGAGCTCAGGCGGCAGAAGGAGCTGGTCAGCGGCCAGCAGGCGCAGATCGAGATGGAAGCCGCGCAAACCAAAGAGAAGCAGGAGGCTCTGCAGGCAGAACGCCAGCAACTCGAACGACGACGTGCCGAAGTCGAGCAAGCCGCCGCAGCGTTCGACGAACGCGAGGCGGGCTTCATCGAGCGGGAGGCCGCGTTGGTGGCACGCGAGACCCAATTGCAGGCCGCTGCCGCCGAACTGGAGCAGCGAACTGCGACCGGCGCGGCGGCGGTAGACAAGATCGAGCGTTTCAAGGCTGCGTTGCAGGAAGCCACGGCCATGTTCGCGGGGGCCGACCTGCCCCGATTGGAGATGCCTGCGACCTCAAAGCCCGACGAGCGAGGGGACAGGGCGGCGCGCACGCCGCAGCCGGCCGAGCCACGGGTGGCGGCTGACGCGCAGGCCGAACAGGTGCCGTCTGCCAATGTTGGAGAGAGTGAGTTGCCGGCACCGATGGTGGACCAACCGATCTTCAACACCGATGGCGGCGGCGTTCCATCCGACTGGCCTCCTGAGGTCCGTGAGCGGTTTCAGGTCCTGCGGCGTGTGAGCAACAAATCGGACGCCGAGCTGGTGGTGCAGCTTCAGGCGGAATACACGAGCCGCGAGCGCGCCGGCGCCGACGGCCGCAAAGGGGACCGTAAGAAGCAGCGGCGCTGGTGGGTATAGGTTGGCTGGCGGGGGAATTAGGTAGCGCGCCCAGTGCAGTGGGTTAGGCATTATTTGTCAAGTCTTGGATTGCGGGCATCTTGGGACGCCGGTCGCTCGCGGTGACGATACGGATATCCAGGGGCGTGACCGCTGGCTCGCCCGCGAATCGCGTGTATAATGCAGAGTGTGCGGTTGTCCGTTCAGCGTAGCGGCGCGACGTCGTACCGATCGCGTGGGTGGCGGCACCGCGTTGATCTTTGAGAATTGGGCGCGACTGCAAATGGGGGCGAAAGGCTTCGACCGGGCAGGTTGAGGTCTGGGTGGCGTGTCGAGGTTGTCAGGAGGCCTCGTTAAACACCTGGCACAACTGTTACATGCCAATGATGGCTACCGTTTGGCTGCCTAGAAACTAGGCAACCCGTCGGCCCGCAACGCCTGCTAGCGGATGCTGACGCTGATAGCAGGCTGGCTTAGCGCGTTCCCGTCCGGCGGCGTGCGAGCAAGAAACAGCCGGGCTCGAGTTGGCGGATGACCTGTCGGCCGGTCTACCGTCGGCTTAGAGCCGAAATCGACCGACTACGCACGTAGAAGCCCAGTCTGAAATGCTCCGGGACGGGGGTTCGATTCCCCCCGCCTCCAATCAGTAACTCTTTGTCGCATCGCAACTTGCGCGACCGAAAAACGGTGTCCCCAGTCAGTCCCCAGTAAACGGGTCATGACTGGGGTCCCTTCTGGGGCAACAACGCGTCGTCGATACCGCTCTCGAACTTCGCATACTCGGCGTGGAACGCGAACCGGTCCAGGCCACGGTAGTGGTCGTGGATCGGGTCCGCGGCGTGGCCCATGGCCAACTTCGACACCTCGCGACGGATCTCGCTGACGTGTGCCCGGGTCCGGTGATAGTGCCGTAGCCAGTGCCAACGCAGCAGCGACCACGGCTTCCCCGTCCTCGGGTTTTCCTCCACGAGCACCCCGGCCTTGAGCGCATACCCTTTCAGCCGGTTGAGGGTCTTGTTCTCGGCGACCTGACGGCCGGCTTGGTTGAGAAACACCCAGTCCGACGGTTCGCCGAGTCCCATCGAGCCGATGACGCGTGCCAGCCGGTCCGAGATGTGGATCGGCCGACGTGCGGCGCGGCTCTTCGGGATCCAAAGACCATCCGCTGTCAGGCAGCGCCGTCGCAGTTCAGGACGAACCCGCTCCTGGCTGGGCTTCTTGATGTCCAGGATGATCTCCCGCTCTTCCAGGTTGATGTCGCCCACCTGGAGGAACTGAAGCTCCTGGAAACGGAAGCCGCCCTCGCACACGAACACGATGAGGTTCACGGTCTGCGTATCGAAATGCTTCGTGGCAACCTCGATGACGGCGTTCACCTGATCCGGATAGATGGTTGGCGGCGGTAGTACGCGGTGCGGCAAGCGGTCAAGCTCGGCCTGGCGGCCGGTTGCGGCCGGATTCGGGCCGGGCATGAGCTTGCGCTTGAAGATGACGTAGCCGTAGAAGTTGTGGACGGCATCGAGGTAATGGTTCGCCGTCGATGCGGTCACGCTGCGGTCGTTTCGCAGGTGCTCCTGAAACTTCCGCAGAACTGTCGGGCTAACGTCCTGAACAAGCATCAACCGTCGCTTCTCCATCCACGCTTCCAGGCAGTGGAGCCTGCCCTTGAGCTTCGACAGGTAGTCGTGGCTTCGCCCGAGCGTCTCGACGTATTTCATAAAGCCGTCGATGACCGGGCCCATGCGTGTTCGCTGCGGCTCGCGTTCCTTCTCGGGGTAGTGCCGACGTTTGAAGAGCTCCTCGCTCTTCTGGCCGGCCACGAGTCGTGCGAACGATAGATCCGTCTCGCGAGTGCTCTTCGTGTAGCCCTTACGCCCGCCTCGGCAGCGACTCTTGCGGCCGGGCGCCGCTGGCGTCTCGACCTCCCAGTACATTTGCCAATACGGGCTGCGGGGGCTGATGAAGAGCGTGACCTCGCCGACGCGTTCTGATCGGGTCCACCGATTGGACCGGTCCTCCTTCCTCGCCATACGTCACCTCCTTTGCCGGGAGATGCGCGGTTTGCGGCGAAACTCGATTTGACCACTCTTGATCCCATTGAGCCATCGAACCAGATCGGGAACACGGTGATACCACCGGTTGCCGAGCCGGAAGCACGGGAGGCCAGTGTAGCGCCGCTCCTGGCACCAGTCCACGATCGTCTTCGGGGACTTGCCGAGAGCGGCCGCGAGTTGCGCCGAGGTGCAAGGGGCAGGGAGCTGATCGAGACCGACGGTCGGAGCGGTAGCTGGCGCGCCACGATTCACTGCGTTGCGGGTTTCGCTGGTCGACCGCGTATCAGGATGACCTGCTCTAATCGTCACGCGAGAATCCTCCGGGTCGTCGGGTTCCAAGAACCGTATCGCTTGAGCGTCACGGTGCCGCAGGCCGACGGACTAACAACACTCGGCCTGACAACGGCGGTGTGGCGTGCATG
>JAHJAR010000229.1 GCA_018814045.1 Planctomycetota bacterium
CTGCTGCTCGCCGCCAAGGTGCTCGATGCCGCCCATACATTCATCTGTCGCGAGGAACAAAAACGCGAAGCTCCCGCCGACTAAGCGGCAACTTCGCACAATTGAGGTTCTGACCCGTCCATCACCTGGGTCTCTTGACGCCGCACGGCGTGGGAGAATTCTGCTGATGCGTTCAAACCTGCAAGTACATTTAGCGTCGGCGTCAGCCGAGTGGACCACGCCCGATGACTTGTTCGCCGAACTCGACACGATCTTCCACTGTGATCTCGACGCTTGCGCCTCGCCCGGCAACGCGGAATGCGCACGGTACTCACGAACTACGACGATGCCCTCCAAGGGGGCACTGACAAGATAGCGAAGGAGGTTTCCATGGCTCAGAACTCGCGAATCGAATGGACTGAATGCACCTGGAATCCTGTCCGCGGCTGCTCCCGCTGCTCTCCGGGCTGCCAACACTGCTACGCGGAACGTATGGCGGCCCGTTTCAGTGGTCCCGGCAAGCCGTACGAAGGACTCGCCGCCTTCACACCGTCCGGTCCACGCTGGACCAATCGGATTGGTCTGGTGCGAGACGCTCTGGATCAGCCGCTCCGCTGGCGAAACCCACGCGTAATCTTCGTTAATTCGATGAGCGACCTCTTTCACGAGGAAGTACCAGAGGCATTCATCGGCGAGGTGTTCGACGTCATGAGGCGCGCCGATCACCACGTTTTTCAGGTTCTCACCAAGCGTGCCGATCGCCTTGCCGCTTTGTCCCCGCAGCTTCCATGGACGCCGAACATCTGGATGGGTGTGAGCGTCGAAGCTGCCGAGTATTTGCACCGAATCGACCGCCTCCGAAAAACAGGTGCCATGATCAAGTTCCTGTCGCTCGAGCCACTGCTGGGGCCGTTGTTCGACCTGGATCTTCAGGGCGTAGACTGGGCGATCGTGGGTGGGGAATCGGGTCCCGGAGCGAGGCCAATGGAAGTTGAATGGGTGCGCAGCATTCGCGATCAGTGTATCGCCGCTACCGTGCCCTTGTTCTTCAAGCAGTGGGGACAGCTTAGCACCAATCCGGATCCTGGCGACCCCACAGCCAAGCCCAACGGCGGCACGGCGAAGGGAGGTCGTATGCTCGATGGAAGGACGTGGGACGAGATGCCCGGCAGGCCACCAAGCCGGTCGCGTGACCACTCCGCCGACAGCGGCGAAGTCCTTAGTCTCTTACGACTGAGATCGTGTGCAAAATGGCAACGAATTCAAGCGCTTGCACTCATTCCGAGAGTGGGGAGTACGACCGTGTCGCGCAACCGCAGGGCGCAGGCAGCCACCGCTTGGCCGAGACGCGTCAGGTAGTATTTGTAGGTGCGGCCGATCTTCTTGATCAGGCCGTGCAGCCGCAGGCACTTGAGCAGGCGCGAGATCTGAGCGGGCGATTTGCCGAGCCGCTGCTGCAAGTCGCGGTTACGCAGCCCGCTGATGGCGAACTCGGCTTTGACCATGGCCTGGAACAGCGCCAGGTCGCCGCCGCGGAAGAGATTGAAGCCGCGGAAGCTGCGGTCGTTGTCGCGGACCGGCTCGGCGACCTTGGTAACCTCACGCACGCCGGCGTCGGGTTGATCCAGCGCGGCCAGGAATTCCAGGTAGCGGCGGTTGGCGGCGCCCAGCAGTTCGGCCAGAACGCCCAGACTGTAGATGGTCTTGCGGACGGGCGCGATCTTCTTGGAAGAAGTCGCGTCGCGATGTTCCACCGTGCGGCGGTGTTTGAAAAAATCGACCTTGCTGGCCGTGGTCTCGATGCGCAGGACACAGCCGTGCTTGTCGTACATCTTGATCGCGGCCGGCCCCATGTGGTGGCGGATGCGCGTGCCCTCGATGCGGGTGTGGAAGTCGTTGCCGATCTCGCCCACGAAGCGGCCGTCCAGCTTGCGGCCCAGGAAGGTGGCCACGTTTTCGGCCTTGACGGCGTGGATCGAGGTCCGCACCAGGCCGTCGTAGAGCGGCTGCAGGTCGGCGCGTTTGCGGAAGACGATGTCGGTGGCGTACTCGACCTGCATCAGGCTCCAGTGGACGCCGCCTTGGAAGTGGCGGACGACCGGGCAGAAGAGCCGCGCCAAGCGGTCGAGCTTGCCATGCAGCTTCTTGACGTCGAAGGCGTCGGCGATCTTCTGGGCCGCGGCCCAGTTGTCGATCTGCACGAAGGCGTTGTCCAGCAGCGTGTGAGCGATGCCGCGGCGTGTGAGCTGGCAAGCCAGCCAGTTGTGGGCGTTGAAGTAGAATTGCAGACGAAACGGCGCCCAGGTCGGCACGCGCAGATAGCACAAGCCCAGGTCGCGATCGAGGAAGTAGAAGTAGTAGTGCAGGCATTTGGCCTCGCGGCTCTTGAGGAAGGTCTGGTGCGTAACCTTGTCGTGCCAGGGCCGGAACGAGGCGCAGGGCTCCATGGCCGAGAAGATGTGGACCAATTGCGGCGCCTGGGTCTTGCGCTCGCCGGGGGCCGCGGGTTGGTGCGGGCCTTGCCGCAGGATTTTCCGCACGCGCTCTTCCTTGCGGAAGTTCTTGCGCTGGATGTACTCGATCTTCAGGCCGCTTTCGGCCGCCAGGCCCTCGGCCGCGGCCCGGACTTCATCGCGCAACGGCTCGGCGAACTGGGTGTAATCGAAGAGGCGGACACCGCGGGTCGTCAGCGCGGCCGCCATGGCCCGCGCGTGGCCGATGTCGACCAGCGTCCCGGTGATGACAACGCGGTCGAAACAGGAAAGCGTGCCGACAATCCTCTCGGCGTAACGTTCGGCAATCGAAGGCATGGCGGATCGTCCCTGCCGCGCGGTCTCGCCCAAAACCGGAAGGCGGCATGAACATGATACCCTGTTTGGTTCCGGCTACGCCGGGTTAGGAGATGACAAAGGAATCATGCAAGACCGCCGATTCACTGTCTGTCGCGCGGAGTACCTTCTGCCTCTGGCCGATCCGGACCGGGCCCGGCGGGTCCGGGACGGTTATGTTCTGGCTGAGGGGGAAACGATCAGGGAGGTCGGGCCGTACACGCCCGACACGGGATCGCGGTTGCTGCGTGATCTGGGGTCGGAGTTGTCTATCCTTGGAGCCCCGCGCCAGGGCGATCCTATTCCACGCCTGCCTGGCGTGTTGCTGCCCGCGTTCGTCAAGGCCCACGGGCACGACCACGAACAGCCGATCATCGGAATCGCCAAGGACGAACCCCTGACCAGTTGGCTGGATCACGCGGTCAACCCGTTCACCGGTTTCATCAATGGGCAGAAGGATCGCCTTGCCGATGAACTGGGCTGCTCGCCCCAGCTTGCGACCTACCGTATGGCCCGGCTCTGCGACATCCACTATGGGATCACCGCGAGCATGGTCCACCACTGCAACCATAACAAGTACCACGTCGAGGAGGTTGCGCAGGCCAACGAGGCGGCGGGGACGACGATGATCGTTGCCATCGGCGGTCAGGACCGCAACTACGTGCAGGAGCTTCTCGATCGGCCGGAGGACGCGTTGGGTCGTTTGGAGCGGGCGCTGGCCATCGAGGGGCTTGATCGCACCAGCTTTTGCCCCGGTCCTGACCAGCTTTTCTCGAACAGCCGCCACGTTCTGGTTCCGCTGAAGGCGTGGGCCCGCGAGCACGACACGCTGTTTCACGTGCACAGCTCGTAGGAGCCCAAGACCACCCGCTGGTTCATCGAGGAGATCGAGCCGGGTATGACCCCGGTGGAGTTCGCCGAGTCCATCGGCATTC
>JAHJAR010000230.1 GCA_018814045.1 Planctomycetota bacterium
CGCTCGGCGACGTACGGGCGACGACAGCCAATGCGCCTGTCACAGGCTGGTGTTTGAGTCCGGAAGTTGTGCGAAGACCATATGCCCGCGCCGGTGACGAAGGTTCTGAAGCCAGTTCAGATCGACCGCAACGAGCGCGAGGCCATTGTCCGGACAGTTGGGGCGAGCAAGACTTGATTGTCCGCTACCGGACAGACGTGAGTCGGGCGCTGGCCCTTGATAGCAGGTCGGAACGGCACCTGGGAGGCACGAGATGAGACTGTTGGACGTCACGCCGTCAAATGTGATTATCGGTGTGTGCGCGATGGCAGCGGCAGCCATGTTGCTGTGTGTTGCTGCTTGCACACCACTGGCGGAATTCAACGACGTGGGCCGGTTCGCCCCGGTCGGATCAGCGATCCCGGGGACTGGTGGCGGCGGCTTCAGCCCGCAGACCACACCCGCGCTGGACGGCGAATTCGGCGCGACGCAGGGTGGCGTGCAGGACATGGGGCTGGCGCGCGAGCTAATCGCCAACGAGCGCGTGCCGCCGCCCGAGGCGTTTCGGGTCGAGGGCATGTTCTCCGAGCACGATCTGGGGCTGAGCGGGGCGGCTTGCGAGCGCGTGCTGTGCCTGCGCGGCGCGGGCGGCGTGGCCCCCACGCTGGCGGGTGACGCTGCCGGTTGGGTCCAAGTGGGCATGTCTTCAACTATCGATCCCGAGACTTTTGAGCGGCCTAACCTGACCATCATCGCGACGGTGGACGTGTCGGGGTCTATGGGCTGGAGCTACGGTTCCGGCGAATCGGAATACCCAACGCCCGGGGCTGTGTCACGGAAGCTGTTGCACGCCTTGGCGGACGAGTTGGGACCAGCCGATCGCATGGCGATTGTCATCTACGCCAGTGAGGCCGAGACGGTGCTGCCGGTCACCTCCGGCGACGACCATGAGACGATCGAGCAGGCTATCGACGGCCTTCGCACCGGCGGCTCGACCAACATGGAGGCCGGCCTGCGCATCGCATATGAGTTGGCTCGCGAAGCCGAAGACACTGCCGAACGGCGCATCATGCTCTTCACCGACGTGCAGCCCAACGTGGGCGCGACGGGCGCGACCGACTTTCAGCAGATGGCGGATGAGGGTGCTGCCTACGGCACCAGCCTGACCGTCTTTGCCATGGGCGTCGGCTTGCGGCAGGAAGTGCTAAACGCCATCTCGACCCTGCGGGGCGGGAACGCGTTTAGCTTGTTCGACTTCGACGACGTCGACGCGCTGCTGGCCGACAGTTGGCCGTGGATGGTCAGCCCGATCGCGTATGACCTGGCGCTGGATCTGACACCGGCGGAGGGCTACCAGATCACTGCGGCCTATGGTTTCCCGGGCAGCGCTGGCGCCGGCGCCGGATTCGAGGTGAGCACGGTCTTCCTCAGCCAACGCAAAGGGGCTCTGTTGTTGCAGGTCGCCCCGACTGAGGGCGTGGATCTGGCGGGGCTCGCGGTCGATGGACGACTCACGTATTCGACCCCGGGTGGCGAGCAGGTCGAAGAGGACATCGTGGTGACCTACGCCGGCCAGGCGCTGGACCTCGACGGCCAGTACTTCGAGCAGCCGGGCACGCGCAAAGCGGTTGCCCTGGCGGTTCTCGTCGATGGCATGCAGCGCGCCGCAAGCGCTTATGGCACCGATCAGCCCGCCGCCGTGGAGATCATGCAGGCGGTGGTCGCGCGGTGCAGCGCCGATCTCGAGGCGCTCGGAGATGATGCGCTGCTGGCCGAATTGGAGTTGGCCCGGGACCTGCTGCATTTGATGGAGCAAGGCGCCGAGCAAGGCGACATGTACGGGATAGGCGTAACGGGCGGTTGAGAGCGCCTAACAGAACCGAGCCGCGACCGTGAGAAACTATGAAAGCCGGGTCTCCTGGCGGTATACCGCCGTGCGGGCTTGGCCATTGGGAGCGGTTGCCAGAGCCGGCTGGTCCTCTCGCTCACGCTCGCGGTTTTACTGAGACTTGAGTCTTGTGAGGCGCTATAAGACACACGCGAGCGGCCTTCAGCCCGCCCTGTCTATCAACGGTCGGCAAGCGGTGGGGGAGCGCAGGGCACGAGTTCCGCACGCGTCGTGGTTGCCGCGCGGATTTTGTCGGCGAAGTCGCGGGCCACCCTTTCATCGTCGAACAAGCGGAAGAACGCCGAGCCCGAGCCGGTCATGCACAGCGGGGCGTCGCTACACGCGTGCAACATCCGCGCGAACGCAGCCAGTTCCGGAATCGCGGAACAGGCGGGCTTCTCCAGATCGTTGAAGAGCAATGGCATGAGATCGGCGGCGCTGCCCAGGGCCGCCAGGACGGCGGTGAGCTCCGGGCGCTGGGCGGGCGAACTCTGGCGATCCCAGGCCGCGTAGACGTCAGGCGTTGCGGCGTGGATTTCCGGCAGCACCAGTACGCACCAGGCGGGCGGAGCGTCGCTCAGGTCCACTATCTCGGCGCCGCGGCCGCGCACTATGGCGAGCGGAGAGCGCAGGAACAGCGGCACATCCGAGCCAATCGTCGCGCCGATATCAGCCAGTTCGCTGAGGGACAGACCGAGGCGCCACAGGTCGTTCAGCAGTCGCAGCGTCGTAGCGGCGTTGGAGCTTCCGCCCCCCAGGCCGGTGCCGGCCGGAATGCGCTTGGTGAGCGTGATGTGTGCGCCGCGCTCCGCGCCGGTCCGACGCGCCAAATCGAGCGCCGCACGCAAAGCGAGGTTGCGCTCGTCGGTGGGGATCGCGGGGTCAGCGCAGCTCAACGTGCAACGATCATCGTCGCGGACTCTGACCGTGATCGTATCGCATAACCCGACCTGGGCCACGAGCGACTCGATCTCGTGGTAGCCGTCCGCCCGCAAACCGCAGACGCGAAGTGTCAGGTTGATCTTTGCCGGGCTCGCCTGCATTAACTCAGCCGTCATAGCCGGGAGCTTGTGAGACGCGGCCTGCCAGGTCAAGCGCCGGGTAGATCCGAGCACATTGCCACCAGACGACAGTATCAGGGCGATCTTTGCACTGACCCGGTGTCCCAGTTCTGTCGCGAATGTCGCCCGCCAGCACATCCGGCCGCCACGAGTGCACCTGGGCTCTGTCTCAAACAGGAAACGTGAACGTGCCCGTAACAGCCGAAAGGCCACTCGGTCGCCACAGGCGTTCTGCCGCGGCCATGTCGGGCGACACGACGAGCGGCGGCGAGGCCGGTGACCTCGCCGCCGCAGTGTGCGATTACGCCATGCCTTCTGAGCGGCTAGCCGCCCAGGATGGCGACGAAACCGTCGATGTCAAAGCCGTTGACGTAGCCGTCGCCGTTAATGTCACCCGTTTCGTGCCCCGGGCAGTCGGGATAGTTGATTCCGTAGCTGGTCGGATCATCGAGGATCTCGATGAACGGATCGATGTCGAAGCCGTTCACCAACCCGTCACAGTTCAGGTCGCCCTTCTGGTACCAGTAGACGCCGCGTTCCTCGGAGAAACCGTGTTTGACGGTTCCGAAGCCTTCGACCCACAGCGTGCCGTCTCCGAGAAATTCGGAGAACGGGCCGATGGTTGTCACGGCCAGCTTCGGGGCATTGAAGTAGTCGCCGTCCTGCTGGTAGTTCAGGTGGTAGCTGTAGAGTTCCATGAACGCGGAGCCGATGAAGTTGACCGGGTAGAGGTCGCCGTAGACCGCAACCATGTTGAACCCGCCCGGCTCGGCCAGCAGGGCGTCGTTGACGTAGATGGAAAGCACCTGGCCCTGGAGCACGACGTCGCCGCCGGGGCTGACGATCTCCATGTTGCATTCATCCGGCGCGCCCGTGAACACGAATTGGTACCCGCCCCCGCTATCCATCTCGCCCACCATTTCGAGTCCCCAGACGGCCATGTTGCAGTTCAGCAGGGGGTCGTAGAAGTAGATGGGATCCAGTTCGTCGCCGCCGGTGGTGTTCATGATATTGATGGGGCCGTTGAAGGAGAGGGTGCCGGACCAGGGCGTGCCGGTCGGCGTGTATTGCACGAAGCTGTCTCGCGAACCCGTCGTCGCCCCGGTAGTGCCGGTGCCATCATCGGCCGCTAGCCGCGTTGTGCCGAAGCAGGTGTAGATGAAGCCCCACTCCACGCCATCGTAGATAGTCATCGTTTGGGCGCCGGTATCGGTCTGGGTGACGTACGCCTCGCCGACCCAGAGGATCACGCCGTTGTCCGGGCAGGGCCGGGCCGGCTTGTCGTAGAAGTGCAGGTCGGGGTATTGATACGGGTAGAGCGGCGGCTCGGCCGTGTTGGGGTCGGTATCGACCTTGACGTCCATGTAGCTGGCCCAGGTGCCGACGGGGCCGTTGAGTCGGTGGTTGGTGAGAATCCCCTGTGCCCACTGGATGGGATCGGGATCACCGGTGCCTTTTTCGTAGTACATGCGGAACTCGGCACCGCCCGGGTTGTCGTCGTTGTACGCATCGTACTTCTGGATGCGCAGCGTGCCGTTGAGGGTTCCGCCGTTGTTCATGGTGTACCCGGGATACTGCCCGCCCATGGTGCCCTGGAACCAGCCGCTGCCGCCGGCCGGCATCAGGCGTGCGGGTTGCGGATGGAGCGCTACCGAGCAAACGTGGTCGGCGTGCACCCAACAGGGGATGTGCGTGACGCGGATGATGCTGGAGCCCGGCTGCTGAAGCGTGACGGCCAAGGCCCATGGTGTGGCCAGCATGAAGATCGTTAGACAGACTGCCAGTGTCTTGCGCATCGTTCTCTCCTCATCATCAGGTTTGGCGATCTGCGCGCGCGCGGCGAGCGCGCCTCTCTCCCAACGGGCACAACATAGTACCCGACCACCCACATTGTACGACTTGCCCGCCGCCGATCCAAGGGATTCCGTGGGGCACGCCGGTCGCTGATCGATGCTGACCGGTCACATTGGCGGGCTTCCGCCAGCGCCGCTCGCCGCCGGTCACTGGAACGGCCACACCTGTGGAATCACAAGCAGCGCTACGATCGCCAGCAGCACGTTCAGGGGAATGCCAATACGCATGAAGTCCGTGAAGCGATATCCGCCCGGGCCGTACACCAGCATGTTGGTTTGGTACGCGATGGGCGAGGCGAAGCTTACCGAGGCGGCGACCGCCACCGTCACCGCAAACGGGCGCGGATCGACACCTAGTTGCTCCGATACCGCCATGGCGATCGGAAACATCAGGACCGCGGTGGCGTTGCTGCTGATCAGTATGCCGAACACGACAGTTGTGACGTAGACTGCCGCCAGGACGGCGTGCGTGCCAAACTGGTCAATCAGGCTGACCCCCAGACTGCCGATCACCTCAGCGGCGCCCGATTTGTCCAATGCCCGGCCCAGTCCGAAGGCCGCCGCGATCGTAAGCAGGACGTCCCACTGCACGGAACGCCGCGCATCGCCAGCAGAAATGCAGCGCAACGCGATCATCAGGCCGCCGATGGTGAACGCGGCCAGCACGATCGGCACCTGGGGCAGGATCATCAGCACGATCAGAGCCCCCAAGAGCCCCAAGGCCAGGCTGGCGCGTTCGTGCCGAACCGGGCGAGCCGCCGTTATGCGACTGACGAGGAAAAAGTCGGGGTTGTTCCGGTTAGCGTCGGCAAAGTGCCAACCGGCTTGCAGCAGCAAGGTATCGCCCGCCTGAAGCACAAAGTCACCGATGCGGCCCTTAAGATGCTCGCGGCCGCGATGGACGGCGACGATGGCCGCGTTGTACCGGGCCCGGAAGTTGGCCGCGCGGATGTTCTGCCCGATCAGCGGCGACGTGCGTGAAATGACAGCTTCGCAATAGCGGCGGGCCCGCCGGGCGGCGGCCCCGATCTCGTGGTGCTCGTCCGTGACTGGCACGAAGCCCGGGATGCGCTCGAGGTCCACGATCGTGCTTACCACGCCGGTGAAGGTCAGTTGATCGTCGGCTTGCAGGATCTCGTCGGGTGCGACCGGAGCCACGACGCGTTCGCCGCGCACGATCTCAATCAGAAACAGGCCGGGTAGACGGCGCAAGCCGGCTTCCTGCACGGTCTGTCCGATCAAGGGGCAGTTGGACTGGATGCGAATGTCGACGAGGTACTCCCGCGCCGATTCTCCCAACTGCTCGAGCAGGTCCTTGCGGTCCGGCAGTAGCCAGCGTCCCGCCACGAGCAGATAAGCGGCGCCACACACGAGCGAGGGCACGCCGATCCAGGCCAGTTCGAACATTGTGAACCCGTTCCGGAGCGACTGCTGCCCCAAGGCGCTCGTCTGTGGTGCGGCGGCGGCTTCCTCCATCAATTCGCTGACGATCAGATTGCGGCTGGTTCCAACCAGCGTGCACATCCCGCCCAGGATCGCCAGGTAGGCCAGCGGCAGCAGCAGGCGCGAGGGCGAGATGCGGAACTTGCGGCACCAGTCGGTCAGGATGGGGATCATCATTGCGACCACCGCCGTGTTGTTGAGAAACGCCGATAATCCGGCGACCTGGGGCGCGATGCGCAACAAGGCTCCCCGCTCGGTGCGGACGCGGCCCAGCATGTGCGCGCCGATGCGGTCCAGGGCGCCGGTTTCACGCATCGCCGCCGCGACGACGAACAGGGCACCGATGGTCAGCATGCTCTTGTTGGAGAACCCGGTGGCCAGATCCTCGGGCGTGATGATCCCGGCCAGGGCGACGAGTACCGATCCGCCGAGCAGCAGTATGTCCGGCGGCCCCATGCCGCGCACCATCATGACGAAGACGATGCCGATGACCGTCAGGGTGTACCAGCCTTGCCAGCTCAAGCGCCGATTCTCCTCCAGATGCCGCGGTCTGTGAGCCGGGTGCCATGCCGACGGCCGTTTGCGTCGGCATGCGTATGCCCACGCGCAGAGCCGTGGGCATGGCACCCAGCCACGTCGAGCCTCACCGCGCAAGCCGTCGCGGCGTCTCAGAGCCGGACGCGTCTTGACTTGGTGGCGGCGCGCGTCCCGCGCCGAAACCGCCCGACCACCAAACCCGCTATTCTATCGGCGAACCTCCGGTGGCGCCACCGCCCGCAGTGCAGTTAGCCCGGGATGTAGTTCGAGGGTACGCTATTTGCGCGTCTCGGCCAGCGGTCTGGGCCGAACGAGGTCTCCGGACCTGGGCCGGTTGCCCGGCCCGGCAAACGGATGAGGCTATGGCTGTGCAAGAGTCCTCCAAGAGAACGTCTCCAGACCGGCACGCGCACGTGAAACGCCACGCCCGCACACAGTTCGAGCACTGGGCCCTCTCCTACGATCGCTCCTGGCTCAACGAACTGGTCTTCTATCCCAGCATACGTACCTGCCAGGAGGAACTGGCCCGCTGGCAGGCCAGCCGTGGTGCTCGCTCTTATCGGCTGCTCGACGTCGGTTGTGGTACCGGGACGCTGTTGACGATTCTCGCCGATGATCCGCTCGCCGAACAACTGGTGGGGCTCGACTACGCGGCGGCGATGGTCCAGCGTGTGAGCGAAAAGGCGGCGCGACTGGAGGGGGCCACGCGGCTGCACGCGATCCGCGGCGACTCTGAGCATTTGCCGTTTGCCGACGGGGCCTTCGACGTCATCACGTGCTGCAACTCGTTCCACCACTACCCGCACCAGGCCGCGGCGTTACGCGGCTTTCGTCGGGTGTTGCGGCCGGGGGGGTTGCTGATCCTGATCGACGGATTCCGCGACAACGTGGTTGGCTGGGTGGTTTTCGACGTGTTCGTCGCCGGGATCGAAGGGCACGTGCACCACGCCGCTTGGTCGGAGGTGCGGAGCATGGTGCTGTCAGCCGGCTTCTCCGAGCTGCGGCAGCGTAAGACCAACGTTCTGGCACCGCTTCTGGTTTCGGTGGCACAAGTCTGATACGTGTTCGGATTAGTCCCGGCGCTCTCACGGCCGACACCGCCGTGCCACCCGGCGCGTGGACCATAAACTGACCGAGCCGCGACCGCTCACACCCGAGCCGCACCCGCTCAAACCCGAGCCGCGACCACTCATACCCGAGCCGCGACCGTAAGGGAGCGGTTGCGAGTGAACGGCCCACTCGCGACCTCGGCTCCGCCCTGCTGCCTTGTTGTCTTTGTGCCTCGTTGCCTTGTTGCCTGCCTTGCCTCGCTGCCTTCCTACTCGCCGATCAGCAGCGCGATGTAGGGATCGATGTCGAACCCGTTGACCACGCCGTCGGCGTTGATGTCGGCCAGCACCAGATCGCAGTCGGGATAGACCGGATCGTAATACGCCGGCCCCTTCAGCGCGGCGATGAACGCATCGATATCGAAGCCGTTGACGATCCCGTCGCAGTTCAGGTCGCCGAACTGAAACGAGCCG
>JAHJAR010000021.1 GCA_018814045.1 Planctomycetota bacterium
GCCGAATTGTACGTCGAGCAATTCCGCACCTATAACCTGACGGTCACCTGCGAACCGGACGACTAAATGACTGTTCCGGATCTTGCGACGCTCATTCGCAAGTCAGCGCCGCGCGGACTGAAGTCCGCGGCTTGTTGTGTCGCCTGATCAAGAGCACCTGTTTAGTACGCCACCCCGGGCAGGGTCCTACACGAGGTCTTGCTTCGCCATCACTGCGGGGAACGCGACAGGAAACCGACGCTCGAAGTGAAACAGCGTTCGCGTAGCCTGGTCCGCCACTTTGTATCGAGTTCATCTTCGGAGCGCAGATCGTCGAGATTGGCCCGGCAGCGATCACAGCCGGCCATATTGACGTGGAAATCGATGTACGTGTTCCAATCCTGGTCGAGCACCCCCAGCAGGAAACGGCCCATTGTGGAGCGTTTCAGGCACGAGATGCCCTCTTCGCGCCAGATGCGGGCGACGCTGCTGTCGCGGGCCAGATCCGCTTCCCGCCATTCGGGTGCTCCCGGCGCCGACCCGGTGAGCTTGCGCCACTGCTCGAGCACGCGGAACTTGACGCCGGCCACCGCGGTTTCGCGCAAGCCGAGGTCGGCGGCGACTTCCTTGTTGCGCAGTCCCAGCACCATCAGCATCTCGACCACGATCAGGTCCTGGAAACGCTGTTGCGTGCGGCATTGATCAACCCATTGCCGCAGGCAGTCCACGAGGGCCGCGCGCTGGGCCGCCAGTTTCTCCTTGCCCACGAGATGGCCGCTGGGGGTCTCCGTGTCGAGCCAGGCTTCCGGAGTGTCTTCGAGCTCCAACTGATCAAGACTCTGGCGCTGTCCCTTTTGCACCTTGCGGAACTGGTCGTGCAGTTTGTGCCGCAGGATGGCGAACAGGTAGGTTTCGAGCGGACGGCTGTGATCGAAGTTGGGCAGGCTGCGCAGGAAACCAAGGAAGGTCTCCTGCACCAGATCTTCCGCATCGCCCCGGTGGGCGAGCATGCGGCGGGCGAAGCTGGTCAAGCGGCCCTGGTAGCGCTCGATTAGATCGCGCCAGGCTTGTTGGTCGCCCTTCTGGACCGCCTCGAGCAAGAATGCATCGGCTTCGTTGGCCGCCATACCAAAGTCTCGTGGCACGTTGATCGCCGTCGAAGCGGTCGTCGGGTTCGCGTTAGTCTCCCAACAGCCGGCCCGGGCGCTCGTTGCGTCGGCTGGTGCAGTTTCCCACGCTGTTTGCGTCTTATCCGAGCCGCGACCATCAGCGAGCGGTTGTTTCGAGCAGTGCTCGGCGCTTTTCGCGACCGCTCCCTGACGGTCGCGGCTCGGTTCAGAAACAACGCTCCGTTTATGACCAACTACGTTAGCGACAACGTGCAAACCTGTGCGTGCTCACGCGCAGCACGGAGTACGCGACGACCAACAGCACCCCTATCATCACCAAGGCTGCGGGGCCTGACAAGCCGCCCGAACAGCGGCGGGCGCGGGGAGCCTGGACCTCATACAGCACACTCTCCAGTTCGTCGAGGTCGACCCGGGCGGTCACGGATGGGAGCAGCGACACGGTGCACGCCGTCGTGCACTGATCCGGCAGGCTCTCCAGTCGCTCGATGAAGCCCGACCTGGTGAGGATACGTCCGGCGAGCGCCCGCCGCTGGCCCGCGGAGAGCCGTCGCAGCGAATCGAGCACGTCGGCGCACAGAGCCGGCTGGCGCTGCGGAAGCTGCCGCAGTTCTTCGGCGACAGCGCGAATCGCTTCGGCCTGGGCCGTGTGGATCTTCGCGCGCGCGCTGTTCTTCCAGTTCTGGACCGCGATCTGAGAGTCGATTTGTGGACGGGGGCCGAATTCGAGCTCGCGGGTGATCGTGAGCGTGTTGTCGTCCAGACGCACGTCGTCTGCCTTAGGCGGCACTGGGCCGACGAAGTCGTCATCCACCTCGTAGAGCGGGAGCGGCGGAGCCGCGCGGATGTTCGTTTCCAGCGTGCCGAGCGGCGCGTTGTTGATTACTATGGTGCGGCCCAAAGTCACCTGCCGGGCGGCGACCAACAGCCCGGCCCCCACGAAGGCCACGCCAAACAGCACGCCCAAAGCGACGGCGAAACGCCGCGTGAACAGCAAGCCCACGACCAGGCAGATCCCCAGCAGCGTCACGAGACCGAGCAGGCCTAGGGCGTAACTCGCAGGTGCCATGGGTGTCTTCTCCGGCGATCAAATCACTTCGTGGCGTGGCCCGGGGCGCTTGGGCCAGAAGAGCAGCGCCAGCGACGTGGCCATCAGGAAGGCCAGGCCCAGCAGCGGACCGCCCTTTTCGTCCGCTCTCAAGGCCCCCCAGTCGTTCTCGGTCAGCAGGATGCGGAGTCCCTCCTGAGCCGGCGAGATGGCCACCAGCGTGGCCACGATGGCCAAGAGGCACCCAAGAAAGCCGCGGAAGAAATGCGCGCCGCCATCGTGCCGCCGCGCCACCATCAGGAGCAGACTGCCCAGCAGCAGCGGTGCCAGCACCACCGCCTTGGGGATGTCGGCGCTGGCTTTTCGTTCTCCGTTGTCGAGGACGGCAACGTGGAAGTCGTTGATGATCAGCCCCGTTTCGAACCCTTTGCTGCCATCGGTGACGTGGAGCGAGTTGAGGAGAACGGCCGCGGTGATCGTCGCCAACAGCAGAATCTTGCCGACAAATGACAACCCGGCGCTGGCCGTGCGGCCGACGAACGAGGGTTGCGCAGCGTCGATGATGATCGGGGCCGGCGGGACTGCGGAGGCGGCCGGCGAGAATTTCGGCGTGACGTTTTCCTCTCCCGCGGCCAGTTCCACGTTTCGCGCCGGGTTCTCGTCGACGGCCACGATTCCGGCCGTAGCGACGTGGTGCCGGCGATGTTTGTGATGCCCCGGTCGTTGTGGCGCGGCGCCCGTGATCGGCCACATTGCCGCACCGGCCTGCGTCAGCAGCGAGATCATGGCACAGACGCCGGCCGCAACGAGCGTGAAGTCCTCGGCGCCTACGATGGCGGCGAAGATGGCCCCCATGACCGCCGACCAGAATGCGCTCCCGACCGAGACCTGGCCTCGGCGTCCTTCCTCGATGCGTTTGGTCCAATCGCAAGTGAACAATACGAACACAGGGGCCAGCATCAGTCGCATCAACTGGCCGCCCACCTCATCAGCCGGCCCCAACCCGATGACCATACAGACCGCTGCGATGCCCGCATAGGCGAAGCGGTCCATCACCGTGTTGCGCGTCAGCGAACGTTGGATGACCCGGAAATAGGCGAGCAGCGCTCCGACGGTCCCGCCGATAATATAGAACGACAGGGCCGCCGTGATCTCACCGGTGTAGAGGCTGCTGGTCAGAACGGCCATGCCGACCGCGGCCCCGATCGCGACAGCGGCCAGCACGAAGATCTGCGCGCGGCGCTGGCGTCGGATCTCACGCCGTGCTTCGGCATCGGGCGTCGGCACGGCGGGCGGGGATGCGGCGTGCGCCCCGGCCGCGTTCCACTTGTCGGCGAGCTTCTTCTCCCACCCGGCGGCCTTCTTCTCGAGCTTGCGGGCGAACTTCTCGGCCCTCTTCTCGAGCCTCTCCGCGACCTTGTCGCCCACGCCCGGAGCCCGCACGTCCAGCGACGGGACCGGGGGCAGCGGCGGCACCTGGGTCACTGTGCGCTCGAGATCTTCGTCGCTTTCCTGGCGTGACACGCGCGAGAGCAACGTTGGATCGAACGAGGCCATGCTCTCGTTCAACTCGGCGGAGGACGTGATTGCGTCGACCATCTCGTTGATGTCGGCATAACGGTCGTTGGGGTCCTTGGCCAAGGCCTTGGCGATGACATCAGCGAACGGCGCGGGGATGCCCGTGGTGTCGGGCCGCTCGCTGAGATGGCGCATCAGGATCTCGCCCATGCTCGAACCGGTGAACGGGAGCTTCCCGCTCAGCATCTCGTAGAGCATCACGCCCAAGGCATAGACATCGATGGCTTTCGAATAGCTGCCGGAGCCGATCTCCGGGGCCATGTAATGCACGGTGCCCACGCTGACTGTCTGGCCGCTGTGGCCGCTGACCGAGATGTGCTTGCTCAGCCCATAGTCGCCGATCTTGACGTAGCCGTCGTCGTAGAAGATGTTGCCCGGCTTCAGGTCGCGGTGCACGATCCCGCGCTCGTGCAGGTACGCCAGCCCCTTGGCAATCCCGCAGAAGAAGAACGAGGCTTTCTGGACGCCCAGGCCGCCCGGCTCCGCAACCAACAGGTCACGCAGAGAGGGCCCGCTAACGTACTCCATGACGACGAACGGTTCGCCGGACTCGTTCTTCTTGACATCGTAGATGGTGATCAGGTACGGGCTCTTGAGGTTCATTACGTGCGAGATGCCGCGCAGCTCGATTTCCGGGTTCTCGCGCAGGTACTTCAGCGCAATCTGCTTGCCGGAGTCGGTCAGGGCGTAGTAGACCTCGCCGAAGCCGCCCCGCCCAACGGCGCGCTGGACGGTCACGCCTTCGATCGGCCGGTCACCATGTTTGTATGTGTAAGGCACGTCCGCACCTCCGCAGATGCAAGTCACCGGCTGGCGGGCCGCTGCTCAGCGGCTCACCGTTTGGAGCCCGGTGTCAACAATCCAGACAATCTCGCAATGGCAGCCGAACCCACGCATCAAGCCAGTCCGCCCGCATCGGTTACCCGGTAGGCCTTGACCGTCACGCGCAAGTCGCCGTACTCACGCGTCTGGCCGAGCGCGACGGATTCGGCGGAACCGACGCCGCTGCCGTCAGCGTTGGCCATCCGGGCCAGCAGTTCTCCATCTCGATCGAACAACACCAGGCGGCTCTGGCCTTCGCGTGTCCGTACGTGGCAGCTCGCTTGCGGGCCGATCAGGCACGTGTCCACGAAGAGGACAACATTGCTGACGTCCTGCGGCAAGCGGCAGCGATCCGAGAGTTTCAGGACAGCCGAGTCGCTCTTGCCGCTCGGCTTCTGAAAGACGAGCTTCACCTTTGGTGCCAGCGTGATGCGGTCACCGTTACGCAGCAGGGCCCGCTGCACCTCACGCCGGTTCACCTGGGCCGGCCCGTGCGCCATGAAGAAGTAGTCCTCGCCATGGCGGATGATGTCGGCGTGGTGCGAGTGGATATCACCGGGGACCGGCACGTCGATCTCGGCGTCGCCGCCGGCGCGCCCGATGCGGACCACGTCGCCCGTCACCAACAGGCTGCTGCCAGTGCCGTCCACCAGCATCAGCAGCGGATCGCGTCTCGCCACCGCCCGATTGCGCGGCGGGTTGATCCGCTCAGGTACATTATGTGCAGCCTGGGCTGCAGCAGCCGTTCCAATTCCAGGTGATTTGTGGAGCGAGAACCCCAGTAGCCCGAGCGGCGACGAGAGCAGGCGGTCGTGCGATTCAATCAGAGCTTTGACGGCTTCAAGCGCCTCATTCAGCCAACGCACTTCGCCGCGCGCGGCCCGCAGCCGCAGCAGCGTTTCCCGCAGTTCGTCGCGATCCCCGGAGGCGAGATGGGCGGCGGCGCGGGCGCAAAGCTGCGCCGTGCGCTCGAACCCCTGGAAGGATGGGTCGATCTCGCGCAGGCGCGCGGCATTGCTCCAGAGCGCGTCGAACCGCTCCAGTTGTCCCCTTTCGAACCAGTCCTCAAGCGCATTTCGGCAAGCCGGAACCAGTTTGCGAGCGAAGGTGTCCGTTTCATGGCTGCGGCCGTGCCGCTGGCAGGTCTCCTCCCAATAGCGGAGGGCGGCCGCCACGTCACCGGCCTCGAGCGCGGCGCGAGCTTGCTCGAGTAACTGCGCGCTGCGTTCGGCGCGAACATCGAGTTCTTCCCGTAACTGCTCCCGGTGGCGGCTGTCCTCCACACGGTCGATTTCGAGGCGGGCTGATGCCAGGCGCCCGGCGTTCAGATCGTCCGCCGCGCGGGCATAGGCCTCGTCGCGCTCGGCCTGCTGCTCGCGGGTGCGTTGCAGCTCCTCGGTGACCCGATGCCGCAGCGTGTGCTCATCAGCACCGCCGCGGCCGATGGCTCTGAGCTTGTCGAGATCGTTGAGCGCAGCGCGGTAGCGTCCGGCCTGGGCGTGGAGGCGGGCCCGGGCCAGCAGCGGCCTGGCCAGGTCGTCGCGTAGTTTCTGCCCTCGCCGGTGCTCAGCCAGATCGGACTCGAGCGCAGCGCGGTAAGCTTTGTCGATGCGTCCCTCGTTGAGGGCGTTCTCGGCAGCTTTCAGTCTCACGAAGAGCCAGCGGGAAAACATATCGGACCTCGCATGGCGGTTCCCGGTGTCCCGGCGCCCCACATTGTAGCGTTTCGCAGTCTCAACAACCGTCGGGACATGCGGTTCGGACGACCGACCACTCGATCCGGCATGCTCCGAGCAGCGAAACGCCTGGCCCAGCACGGGCGTCATCACGGTGGTATTCCGCAGCGTCAGGCCATTATTCGGCTGGTGACGGGACGACAGCGAAGCCTGGGAGCCGGGCACGCCCCTCAGGCCACCGGCGACCACCGGAGCGTCGGCTCGGTTCGGTCGCGCGCATACCACAAGCGTGCCGGGCATGCACCGCTTAGGTTCAGGGGGTCTACAACTTTCGGAATACCAGGCAAGCGTTGTGGCCGCCGAAGCCAAACGAGTTGCTCATCGAGATGCGCACGTTGGCATCTCGGGCGGTGTTGGGCACGTAGTCCAGATCGCACTCGGGATCGGGTTCGTGCAGGTTGATCGTCGGGGGCAGGGTGTTGTGCCGCATGGCCTGGATGCAGGCGATTGCTTCGACCCCGCCGCTGGCGCCCAGTAGATGGCCGATGGCGCTCTTGGTGCTGCTGATCGGCGTGCGTCGGGCGGCGGCGCCGAAAACCGATTTGACTGCCTTGGTCTCGGAAAGATCGCCCAGTGGCGTGCTCGTGCCGTGGGCGTTGATGTAGTCGACGTCTTCGGGGTTGATCCGCGCGTCGGCCAGAGCCGAGACAATGGCCCGCGCTGCCCCCCGGCCCTCCGGCTCGGGCTGGACCATGTCACTGGCGTCTGCCGAGGCACCGAAGCCGATCACCTCGCACAGGATGGGCGCTCCGCGCGCCTTGGCGTGTTCATACTCCTCGAAGATTAACAGACCGGCGCCTTCGCTGAGGACGAAGCCATCGCGGGTCCGGTCGAACGGGCGCGAAGCCGTCTCGGCCTCGTCGTTCCTGGTGCTGAGTGCTTTCATGGCGGCGAAGGCGGACACGCCCAGCGGGGTGAGCGCGGCTTCGGCGCCACCAGTCGCGATGATGTCGGCCAGGTCGTGGCGAATCGCGCGAAACGCGTCGCCCATGGCGCTGCCCGCCGAGGCGCACGCGGTGGCCACCGAGGCGTTGATTCCCTGGAAGTTGACCATGATCGCGATGTGGGCAGAGCCAGCGTTGGCCATCAGCTTTGGAATAGTGAAGGCGGAGACCTTGCTGGGGCCCTTCGAAAGCAGCCGCTTGTGCTGCTCCTCGATTTCGAACAGGCCGCCGATCCCGGTGCCCAGGATCACGCCAGCGCGACGGGGGTCGACTTGGTCTTCGACCAGTCCGGCGTCCTCGTAGGCGATCTTCGCGGCCGAGACGGCGAACTGGGCGAAGCGGTCCATGCGTTTGGCGATGCGGTGGTCGATGAGCGTCAGCGGGTCGAAGTCACGACACTCACCACCAATGCGCACGAAGAACGGCGAGGCATCGAAGCGCGTGATGGCGTGCACCCCGGAGCGGCCCGTGACAAGCCCGTCCCAGAATTCGGCAACGGTTGCGCCAATCGGCGTGATCGCACCGACCCCCGTGACGACGACCCGACGCTCGTGCATGGGCTCTTCCTACCGCCGGCTAGCTCTGACTCGCGCTTTCGATCTGGGCCATGATGTAATCGATGGCCTGTCCGACGGTCTGAATCTTTTCGGCTTCCTCGTCCGGGATGCTCATCTCGAACTCGTCTTCGAATTCCATAACCAGTTCGACGGTGTCGAGCGAGTCAGCGTTGAGGTCGTTGACGAACGAGGTTTCGCGGGTGATCTCGTCTTCGGCCACACCCATTTGCTCGCTGACGATCTTCTTCACCTTGCCTTCTATTTCAGCCAATTCCGGCACGAGCCGATCCTCCTCGCGGAATCCGAGTGGTTGTACACACGCTGTGCACCTGCTTTCAAGCATACCCCGGGGCGTGCCTACGAAGTCACGTGCCCCACAGGGCGCCGGGCGTCGAGCGATTCTGCCACCGCGACGTCGAATCACCCGCGCACATCCGAACCCGCAGCCGTCCGCTGACGGCCAGCCAAGCAGCGGGATGATAAGCGGGACCGCCACCGTTGCCAAGTGCGATTTGCCGCCGCCAGCCCCCGAGTTGGCCCATTTGCCCGGCCCCAAAGTTCCGTCACCGGGCAGAAACGGCCCCGTCAGGGCGGAACGGCCCCTGCTTAGCCATTCTCCGCGGGTGGGCGAACCACCTGGTGTAGTGGCTCACAATTCGGCTTTTCATCCCCCGTGGGTGCGGCGGAAGCCCCGTGAGAACTCGGAAAGAGTTTTGGGATAGGTTCTACACTAGGTCGACAACGTGACGATGTCTTCGGGTTCCGCAACGCCTTCGATGAACCGCTGCACGCGGGCCTCGCGGTTGCCCATCAGCTCTTGTGGCGATCCGTCGGCTATGAAGCGGCCGTCCCAAAGTAACAGCACGCGATCAGCAACTTCGACCGCGGTCTTCATGTCGTGCGTCACGACGACACTGGTGACATTGACCTTGCGTTGCAGGTGGCGGATGAGCTTGTTGATCACGTCCGCCCTTTGGGGGTCGAGCCCGGCCGTGGGCTCGTCGTAGAGGATGACCTTGGGGGCCGGCTTCAGCGCAATGGCGCGGGCCAGGGCCACGCGTTTCTTTTCGCCGCCGGACAGCTCGGCCGGCCGCTTGTGGGCGAAGCCGGCCATCCCGACGACCTCGAGGCATTCGTGCACGAGTTCCTGCTGGCGATCCTTGCTCTGCCGCTTGTGGCTGTTCTGCCGCATGGGGAAAGCGACGTTCTCGGCGACCGTCATGGAATCGAAGAGTGCGTTGAGCTGGAACACGAAGCTGATCTGCCGCCGAATCGGAACCAGCGCCCGTTCGCTGAGCGTGTCGATGCGCTGGCCCTCGAAGGACACTGCGCCTTGATCCGGCCGCAACAGGCCCACGATGTGCTTGAGCAGCACGCTCTTGCCGGTCCCCGAACGGCCGATGATGACCGTCGCATGCCCGCGCTCCACCCTCAGGTCGATGTCATCCAGCACGCACTGCCGGTCGAACGACTTCGTGACGCGGCGAAGCTCGATGATCGGGTCAGTTACTTCCACGGCGACCTCGCATCAAATCAGGCTGCGGAAGCCAAACCAGACCCGGTACAACCCGTTGATGACCAGGTTCAGGAAGAAATCCAGCACCAGGATGGTGATGAAGCTGATCACGAAAGCCTGCGTGCAGGCTTGGCCGACACCTTCGGCGCCGGGCTTGCAGTTGAAACCGCGGTAACAACTAATCAGCCCGATCGCACCGCCGAAGAATAGTGCTTTGACCAACCCGGTACCCAGGTCCCACATCTGCACTGTCTCGCGCGTAAAGCGCCAGTACGGGGCCGACTCGCCCTCGTAGACCACGACATAGACCAGCCACGAACCAAAAGCCCCCATCAGGTCGGCGTAACAGGTCAACAGGGGGGCCAGCAGCAGGCAGGCCAGGAAACGTGGCGTCACCAGGAAACGCACCGGATCGGCCCCCATCGACCGCAGCGCCAGAAGCTGCTCGGTGACATTCATGGTGCCCAGTTCGGCCGTGAGTGCACCGCCCACCCGACCGGCGAGCATAATCCCCGCCAAGACCGGTCCCAGTTCCGAAACAACGCCCACATTGACGATCGCACCCAGGTAGTCTGAGAGGCCTGCCTCGTCGAACTGCTCCCAGCCCTGCACGATCAGCACCATCCCGACGAACGCCCCCGTGAGCATCAGCACCGGAACCGAGAGCGTGCCGATCACGAAGCACTGTGGCAGCAACCGGCTCCACCCGCCCCGCGACAACAGTGTCCCGGGAATGAACGAAAGCGCGTAGACGGAGAAGACCCAGAAGCGGCCGAAGTTGAGCAGTCGCTCGACGGCGCGCGCCCCCACACCACCGACGATGGACGCAATGACGTTTGTTCGTGCCATGGCACCGCACTTGTGCGGAACCCACCCGAGCGGTTCCGTAGTAACGGTTTTTTACCCTGGCGGCCGGGTCTTTGAAAACCCTTCCTGGCCGCCGCCTTCGCAATTCAGCCATGCAGGTTATCGAACTCGACGGCAGAATGCGATATGCTATATTTGGGTTGGTACCCACCCGACCGGGATGTCGGGTGTAGCTTGTTCAAGGATGAAGCCACCATGTCCCGCTCTGAACAACGCCGAGCGGCGCTGCGTTTCTGTCTGACGACGCTGGCTTGCGTGGCGTGTCTGATCGGCTGGGTCAGCATTCTCAGTTTCAGCGCCGAGGACCCGCCGGCGCGCTCGGCCTGGCCGACAGCTTGGCCGCCGCACAACTTGTGCGGCCCGGTCGGCGCCTGGCTGGCCTTTCACCTGTTCTGGTATCTGGGGCTCGGCACGTATGCCCTGGCCGCCCTGGTAACCGTGGCCGTGTTCACGCGTTCGCAGGGTCTGCGCTTCAGCGATCCCTGGCTGCGCTTCGTCGGCTTGCTGCTGATCTGCACGACTTGCAGCACGGCCGGCGCGCTGTTCGTTTCCGCCTCCGAGCAATACCTGGTCACCGGACCGGGCGGCGTATTGGGCGCGGCGGCGGCCAACTTCTTCCAGAACACTCTGCAAACCACCGGGACACTGATTCTGCTCGCCTGTGCGCTGATCGTGGGCCTGCTACTGGCGGCTGACGAGCTCGTCATCCGACTCGTCCGCTGGCTGATCTGGCTGGGACGCCGCTCAACGCCCGCATTGGCGCGCGGCGGGGCCACAGCAGTGGCCAGCGCCCGCAGCGCCGTTGCCACCGCGAGGGCGAACGTAACGGGGCGTCTTGCGCCGGTCGGGCCGGAACTCGCCTCGGAGCCGGGCGACGGATCTTACGGCGACGATCCGCCGGAGGCGGCCGAGCGCTGCCCCTCCCGGCAGCAACTGACCTTTGAACCCGACCGAGCGGAAGACGAGGACGATGCCCTGGTCGCGGCGGAGCCCGCACACGATTTGCCGGCCGCCGGGGAATCCGCCGCGAAAGACCGGGCGCCGATGCCATCTATGCCGCAGGTGTCGGAGGCCCCCATCGTAACGGAGATGGGCGGCGAGTCGCTCCGGGCCATGGTCCCGCGGCGCGCTGCTCCGCGTCTGCCGGAGGCCGGCGAGTACGTCGTACCGCCGCGTTCTCTGCTGGATGAGGTGTCGCCGATGGACACGGAATCCATCGAGATCCTCTGCCGCGAGAAGGCCTACATCCTCGAGCAGACGCTGAACGAGTTCCGCCTGGAAGTGCGTGTGGTGGCGATCGACACCGGCCCGGTCATCACCGTGTTCGAGCTCAAGCTCGCGCCGGGCATCAAGGTCAGCCAGATCGCCTCGCTCACCAACGACATGGCCCGCGCTCTGAAAGCTCCGGCGGTGCGCGTCGTCGCCCCGTTGCCGGGCAAGAACACGATCGGGATCGAAGTGCCGAACGTGGACAAGGAGAAGGTGCGAATCAAAGACGTGATGGAACTGGCTGGGCAACGAATGGACGCACTCAGCATCCCGCTCTTCCTTGGGAAGGACGCTTCTGGTCAACCGCTGCTCAGTGACCTGACCAGAATGCCTCACCTGCTCATCGCCGGCACTACCGGTTCCGGAAAGAGCGTATGCATCGCGAGCGTCATCATGTCGATTCTGATGACGCGCACGCCGGCGGAGGTGAACCTGATCCTGGTCGACCCCAAAGTGGTCGAACTCCAGTTGTTCAAGGATGTGCCGCACCTGATGTGTCCGATCGTCACCGAGGTCAGCAAGGCGGAGGCGATCCTCGACTGGGCGGCCACGAAGATGGACGAGCGCTACGCCCTGTTTGCCGAGGCGGGGGTGAAGGACATCCGCACCTACAACCGGTTGGGCCCGGAAAAACTGCGTGAGCGTTTCGAGCCTGCCAACGACGAAGAGATGGCCACGATCCCCACGCGGCTGCCGTATATCGTCATCATCATCGATGAGTTGGCCGACCTGATGATGACTTCGGCCAAGGAAGTCGAGTTCTACCTCTGCCGCCTGGCGCAGAAAAGTCGCGCGGTCGGCATCCATCTGATCGTCTCCACGCAGCGGCCCCAGGCCAACGTCGTGACGGGCTTGGTCAAGTCCAATCTGCCCTGCCGCGTCGCTTTTCGGGTGTCCTCACGCCTGGACTCCCGCATCGTGCTCGACCAGAACGGGGGCGAGGTGCTCATGGGGCAAGGCGACATGCTCTTCCTGCCACCCGGCAGTGCCAAGCTGGTCCGCGCGCAGGGCACTTTCGTCAGCGACGAAGAGCTGCGCGCCGCGGTGCGTCATTGCCGCGAGCAATGCCAACAGCAGTTCCACCCCGAGCTGATCCGCATGCCGGACAAGAACGCGAGTTCCGCGCAGGAGCGTGACGAGCTGTTCGATCAGGCCGTCGAGATCATCATCGCGACCGGGCGCGGTTCAGTCAGTCTGCTCCAGCGGCGCCTGACCGTCGGGTACAGCCGCGCCTCGCGCTTGATCGACCAGATGTACAACGCCGGCATCGTCGGAGAGTACAAGGGCAGCCAGGCGCGTGAGGTGCTCCTGACTCAGGACGAATGGGTGGCCGCCAAGGGGCAGCGCGACCGCGAGGAAGCCGCCGAAGCGTCCGAACTGACGTTCGACTGATCCCAGCGCTGACAGCCCGTAAAAAAGTGGCGTCGGTCGCTCATACGCGCCCCGAGCGCGAGCGAGTGGGTTCCTGGCACCTTGGGCGTCGCGCGGGTAACCCCGCGCTTGCGCTCGGGGCTCGGATCACGGCGCCCCGCACGTAAGGTCTTACAATCTCATGGCTTACCAGGCCAGCCGCAGGGGTTTCTAGCGTTGCAGTATCAGGTGACTGGCTGAGCCCGCCGCCTTCTCCAGATTCCGGCGAGGCGCCCACCAACGCTCGTCTCCAACCTCTTAAGCCATCACACCGGTTGACTAGACGCCGCCTCGGGCGTTTAATTCGCTGGTTGTCCCCTGGTGGGATTGCGGGCTCCACGACGGGCGGCGGCACTTCCAGCCGTCCGGAATCGCTAAACCTGGGCTCTGAGGAAACGCCATGCCTATGCCGCTTACGCGAACACAGATCGAGGATGAACTCAAACGGCAATATGGGTTCACTCCCGAAGACGGCAAGAAGATCATACGCTGGCTGGTGGGCAGCGGCAATATCCGCTTCCACGGCCCGATGGTCACGATCGTGGACCCGAGTTCGCACGCCGCCAAGCACATCGCCAGCCTCTTCCGCGGCGCGATGGGCCGCAGCATGGACTTCGGCCGCAACCGTATCAAGGAATTCCTGAACTGGGTTGTCAACTCGCCGATGCCCCACGGATCGAGCCACGCGATCTAACGCTGTTTCAGGTGACGTTCAGCGCCCGCCACGACGTGACCGCTGGGAGGCCCGTGCTCCGCAAGTCGCGGAGGTCATTCGAATTCGCTGCGGCAGGTTCGGCGCCGACGTCTATTCATCGTCGCGGCGACCTGATCCGTTTGGTGAGCGCACCGGCGATACGTTGAACACCGCCCCACAGCCCATACGCAAACAGCGCATCGTCAGCGTTGGAACCGCCGCGAATTCCTGGGGGGCCGCATTCTGTATGGCCAGGATGCTGGGGATGAGTGTGTGGGCGGCGTGCAGGCACAGCTCCGAGGGTAGTGTGGCCTCCACGATAAACGGCTCGGTGGGACAGCCGCGGGCCGGGCAGGCCTCGCTAGCCGGTTGCGCGACGACCGCCACGCGGACAGCACGCGTTCCCTCTTGCACTTCGTCCAGGGACGCCACCGGCTTCGCACGAGTCTGTTGAGCGGCCGGCGGGGGATCGAGTGGCGCGCCACTCTCAGTCGGCACATCACAACTGGCACCGTCGACGACGTCGAAAACCACGACGTCGTGTTGGCTGTCCATAGCCAGGTTGGCCAACTCGTCCGCGCGCTGGTTGTGTTCGCGCGGAATGTGTCGGATCTGCCAGCGCGGCACTTGCAGCAGCAGATACTGCACCTGCTCGAAGAACTGCTTGAGCTTTGGGCTCTTCACGCGATAGGCGCCCGTAATCTGCCGCGCCAGCAACTCGCTGTCGGTGTAGACACAGATGGTGTGCTGCCCGCCGCGCTGGACACGCTGCAATGCGCGGATCAGGGCGTAATACTCGGCGGCGTTGTTGGTCTGGCGGCCAAGAAAATACGCCCCCTCGTGGATCAGCGCGCCGTCTTGGGCTGCGATGACTACCCCGGCCCCGGCCGGCCCAGGGTTGCCGCGTGAGCCCCCGTCAATGTGAATGATCCAATCCATCCGGGACCCCCTTGGCTCAGGTTCCCGCCTCCACGTAGAGAATGCGACCGCAGTTGTCGCAGGTCAGCACGTCGTCGCGTGTCATCAGGAAATTGGCCCGCTCGGCGGCCAGAGACATGTTGCAGCCGTCGCACATGAACTCATCCCGCCGTGGATGTGTCCGCACTACCAGCGCCATGGCCTCGCCTTCGTAACGCTCCGACACTCGGTCGAACAGCTTCTGCGCCTCCGGCGGCAGTTTCTCGGCGGCCTCGGCCCGGCGTCGCTCCAGGTCGGTCAGCTTGCCCGCGAAGGACTCTCCGGTCTGACGCATCTGGGCCTCGAGCCCCTCGAGCCGGGCTATGTGCGTCTTCTCCTCCTGCTCCTGCTCCCGCAACTCACTCTTGCGCAACTCGACGCCTGCCATCAATTCCAGCGCCTTGGCTTCCAGGCGGCTGGCATCGGCCTTTTCGTTGTTCAAGTGGCCCAGGACGGCGGCGTATTCCTTGTTCGTCCTGACGGTATTGAGATGCTCGCGGAACCGGTCAACATTCGCCGTCCGCGCCTTCAGATCGAGATCGAGTTCGTCAACCTGAGCTTGCGTGCGGCGGAGTTCCGCGCGCTTCTCTTCCAGATGCTCCCGCATCTTGCTCAGCTTGGCCGTCTGGCGGGCAACCATCCGCGTCTTCTGAGCCAACTGACGGCGGATGTCCACTATCTGAAGCTCGATATCCTGAAGCTCGAGTAGGGCTTCGAGCGTCGCTCCCATTCACGCTCTCCGACGTTGCGGATTACCTATGAGATTGTCAACAAAGCGGGTATTATGCCATGTTTGTACCCAACGATCAAGCCGCGCGGGGCCACCGGTTCGGCGGCAGGAGCTCGTTGGGGCCCGCCTGCGCGGCGGGGGCCGGTCCACCCGATGGCGGCGAGTGGTCTCGAAGCGCGACACTGTCGTTCGGTGCCGGTCCGGGCCGCTTGAGTCGCGGCCGGCGCCCAGCGCACAATACCGCCGGCCAGGGGACCGCCACGGTCGGCGGCCCCCTCTGGGAAGCCAGCCGAGGATCGCCCCGATGAACGCCGCCCGTGTAGCCGCCACCACGCTACTTGTCAGCCTGATCGCCGCCGCCGCCGCGGGCGATGAGCCCTCGCAGCGCAGGCGGACGCCCGTCGTCGAAGTGTTCGAAAAAGCCCGTGACGCCGTCGTGAATATCAGCACGACCCGCATCGTGCGCGTCCGCTCGCTGCGATTCCCGTCAATGTTCGACGAAATCTTCGATTTCGGGATGCCACGGATGCAAAACCGGCGCATCCAGAGCATCGGCTCAGGCGTGATCGTGCACGAGAGCGGCCATCTGGTCACGAACGCCCACGTCGTCTCGCAGGCTTCGGACGTGCACGTGACCTTTGCCGACCAGCGCACGCTCGCGGCGGAGATCATCGCGGTCGATCCGGAACACGACTTGGCTGTGCTGAAAGTGGATGCCGATGGGCCGCTGCCCTATGTCAGGCTCGGTCGCAGCGACGACCTCATGGTCGGGGAGACGGTAGTGGCGATCGGAAACCCGCTCGGCCTGCAACATACGGTCACGGCCGGTATCGTCAGCGCCCTAAACCGTGAGTTGCATTTCAGCCGTGACACAACCTATCGCGGCCTGATCCAGACCGACGCTTCGATCAACCCCGGCAACTCCGGCGGCCCACTCCTCAACGTCAACGCCGATCTGATCGGAATCAACACCGCCATACGAGGCGACGCCCAGAACATCGGCTTTGCCATCCCGGTCGACGAACTCTGGCACTTGCTGCCCGAGATGCTGGACATCGAGCGCCGGCAGCGCGTCCGTTTCGGCCTGAAGGTCTACGGGCCGCAGGCCGAGGTCGTAGCCGTCCGGCCCGACAGCCCGGCGGCACGGGCCGAGTTGAAGCCCGGCGATCGCGTGCTGCAATTCGACGGACAGCCGCTGAGAGACAGCATCGACTACTACGTGCACCTGTTGACGCATCAGCCCGGCGATAAGATCGCCCTGGAGGTGAAACGCGGCGAGCGGACGCTGCGCGTCACCGTGCCGTTGCAGACGATTCCGCCACCGGATGGCCGGGAACTGGCCCGCCGCCTGATGGGCTTGACTCTGATGGAGATCCCGGCCAGTTTCCGGCGCGAGTACGACCTGCCTTCCTACGTCGGGTTGGTTGTGGAGGAGGTGGAAGGCCGCGGGCCAGCGGACCGCGCCCGCATCCTACCCACCGATGTGATCCTGCGCCTCGATGGCGTGACCGTGCGCTCGTTGCAGGACGTCGGTCTCGCCCTCGAGCGCGTGACGCCCGGCGATGACGTTGCGGTGGAAGGTCTGCGGCTGCGCGCCAATCCGCCCTTTGTCTGGGACCCCGTTCTCATCCGCACCCGGCAACCGTAACCGCCGGCACGCAACCAGGCATGCTCTCCGCCGGACGCCATGAGCGTGCTACGCGGCCTCCGTCACGCGCAACCGGATGCACGCCAGCGCTGACTCGAGTTTCTCATCGGTGAGATAGGTTCCTGCGGCGATCTCCGCCCGAATGCGCTCGACAAGATCGGTCCGGATCTGCGCGGACTCCGCCGGACGCGTCCGCGCCGGCGCACCGCTTAACTCCACAGTATCGTCGGGAAACGCCCAATTCGCCGCGCTCAGCTCCGGCGGCGACGACGGCGGCGGCGGCTGACGACGAGACGAAGCGAAGTTCTGTTCAGTGGTGTGTAAAGGTGCTGGAATCATTCCAATCCTCCTGGCCTAGTATGGCAGCCCGGCAAAGCAAGTCTCGACGACAGCCGCAACGTAAACGCGCCTCCCGCTGGCAACGTCGCGGAACACTAGGAATTGTTCCGCCCCGTGCTGCCTGAGCTACGAGGCTTATCGACGGCCACAATGAAGGACTTCTCAACAAAAAGGCCCAGGAGCCGGTGGCAGAACGACACGTAAGTTGCTTATTTTGCACAGGTTGCCAATATTCACATCGTCCGCCCGGCGCCCTGTTAAGATGGGTGATGTGGCGGCCCCAACATCGAGTGAGCTCCACGAAAAAGACATGCCCATTCTGCCGTCGGAATCGTCGCCCGTGCGGCACTTCGTCCCAATACACGCACGACCACAACCCGCTTTCGGAGAACACTTCGGCAGGCGCTCCCGGTAGCTTGTCTGCCAGGGCCCGACAGACACGGGCGGTTCGGTTGCCCGCTGCACTCGGGCGTCCCTGGGTGCGCGTTAAAGCTTGTGGCTGTGCCCTGGTTTTGTTAGATTGGAGGCACAGTTAACACAGCGATTTTGGAGGTCACGGCGGTCTCGGGGTGGGGGTTGTACCATCTTGACTGCGGGGTTCCGTTTGGGCGCCGGCAATGCCTAATCGTGGCCCTTTCCACTGCGCAGCTCGTCTGTGTTCAGCGGTGGCCGGCAGGCAGGACAACGCAGCTAGGACACCGCAAACGGCGCGCGATTTATGCGTAGCGCCACGACCGCAAACGCGCTGTGAATGTGCAGAAGAAGAAATAGTGCATTTATGAGGAATGCCGACATGCGCGCGGCGTGCTGCCCGCCGCATGGCTCGGCACCGTTTGCCATAAGAAGGCCAACGGAGACCATAGGAGGCCAGAAGCGATGACAAGTAATGGGAGTGACAGCTCGCGAATGCTGTCCCGAGTGGCCCTGCTCTGTGCGATCGGCCTGATATTGCTAATGCCGGCCACGACCTGGGCCGTCACTTTCACGACCGATACTCTGATCGATATCGGCGACACGACTTACGACAACGCTGACATCGTCGTCGACGGGTGCGTGCTGACGGTGAATGGGCCACATCCATTCAACAGCCTGCAGATCATCAACGGCGCTGTGGTGACACACTCGGCCAACACCGACACGCTGGTCAACATGATCGAGCTGACGATCGCCACGGACGTCGTGGTGGACGCCACCAGCCGGATCGATGTGGACGGCCGCGGCTACGCCTCCGCCCAGGGACCCGGCGCCGGCGGCAGCGGCCCTGAATACGGCGCCGGCGCAGGTTACGGCGGCAACGGAGCCAGCAGTACTCAGGCATCCGGCGGCTTGGGTTACGGTTCGATCATCCAGCCGTTAGACCTCGGCAGCGGCGGCGGAAAGGGAGACCCCTACAACAACGGCGGCACTGGCGGTGGAGCCATGCAACTCACCGTCGCCGGTACACTGACCGTCAACGGCGACCTGCTTGCGAATGGGAACATCGGCGGAATTAACGGCGGCAACTATGGTGGTGGCGGCGCCGGCGGGAGCATCTACCTTACCGCCGACACAGTCACAGGTAGTGGGACCATCAACGCCAATGGCGGCGACGGCGCCTATGCTAGCAGTGGCGGCGGCGGCGGCGGTCGAATCGCTATCCACTACGACACCGCTCACGACTTCACCGGCGCAGTGGCCGCGTACGCCGGTGGCCCGAATCGTTTCGGCGGCGCCGGCACGATCTGGATCGGATCGACTGCAAAGGCCAACGGTGACCTTTACATCGACAACGGTGGGAACGCGGGCACACTGACCGATCTGCCCGCTGTTTTCCCAGCCTTTGCCACCGTGGCAGTGAAGAACTACGGCCGACTTGCGCCTCCGGCCGGCGCCACGGTTTACATGGCTGACCTCGACGTTCTCGCCGGCGGCCAAATAACTCACCGCGAAAGCGACACGGCCGGATTCCACCTGGATGTGGCCAACGACGCCACCATTGCTCTCGGCGGCGGGATCGACGTCGCTGGCCGCGGCTACGATTATGGCAGCGGACCCGGTGCCGGCGGGGACGGTGACAACCACGGCTGCGGTGCCGGCCACGGTGGCTACGGCGGTCGTAGCAGCGACAATTCCACCGGCGGCGGCGCCCCCTACGGCTCGGTTACCCAACCGATAACGCTGGGCAGCGGCGGCGGTTCTGATTCCGACGGCGCAAATGCGCCCGGCGGACGGGGCGGCGGAGCCGCGCGCCTGTCCGTCGGCGGGACGCTAACCGTTGAGGGCGAGCTGCTCGCCAACGGCAATAACGGGGCGGCGACGAGCGAAACCGGTGGCGGCGGCTCCGGAGGTAGCCTCTGGATCGCGGCCGACACGCTATCCGGCGCCGGGTCAATTTCCGCCAACGGTGGCAATGCCGGTTCTGGTTACGGCGGCGGTGGCGGCGGCGGCCACATTGCCGTCTATCTCAACACTAACAACTTTGCCGGGACGATTTCGGCGGTTGCCGGCACAGGCTACCAGAACGGTGGAGCCGGAACAGTCTATGTTGACTCGACCGACGGCGTCGGCCGCGGCTTGTTCATCGATAATGGCGGCGTGAGCGGCGTCTCCACGACGCTCGTCGACATGACCACGGTCGACAACGATATCTTCGTCGGCAACGCGGCGATCCTCACGCACACCGGCCAACTCACTGTTAACGGGGACCTGACAATCGAGGCCGACGGCACGCTGAATCACCCGGCCGCCCAGGACGGCCTGCACCTCGATGTGGCCAACGACGTCAATATCGAGCTTGGCGGAAAGATCAGCGTCAGTGGCCGCGGCTTCGCTCGTGGCAGCGGACCCGGTGCCGGCGGGGACGGTAACGACCACGGCTGCGGTGCCGGCCACGGCGGCTACGGGGGTCGCAGCCTCGACAATGGCAGCGGCGGCGGCGCCCCCTACGGCTCGGTTACCCAACCGATAACGCTGGGTAGCGGCGGCGGTTCCGACGTCGATGGTCCAAATGCGCCCGGCGGAGCCGGCGGCGGAGCCGCGCGCCTGTCCGTCGGCGGGACGCTAACCGTTGAGGGCGAGCTGCTCGCCAACGGCAATCACGGCGCGGCGACGAGCGAAACCGGCGGCGGCGGCTCCGGAGGTAGCCTCTGGATCGCGGCCAGCACGCTCGCCGGCGCTGGATCGATTTCCGCTGACGCCGGCAACGCCGGTTCCGCCAACGGTGGTGGCGGCGGCGGCGGCCACATTGCCGTCTATCTTACCACTAACAACTTCGCCGGAACGATTTCGGCTTTCGCGGGCACGGGCTACCAGAACGGTGGCGCGGGAACAGTCTACGTGGACTCGACCGACGGTATCGGCCGTGGCTTGTTCATCGACAACGGCGGCGTGAACGCCATCTCCACGACGCTGGTCGACATGACCACAGTAGACAACGACGTCATAGTCCGCAGTGGCGGGCTGTTCACGCACACCGGTGTGCTCACTATCAACGGCGATCTGACACTCGAAGCCAACGGTACGCTGAACCACCCGACCGGAGTAGCCGGCCTGGACATGGCCGTTACCGGCGACGTGGACGTTGACGACACCAGTGCTATTAATCTGACCGGCCGCGGCTTTGCCCCGCGAACCGGGACCGGTGCTGGAGGAAGCACCAGCGAGTCCGGCGGTGGCGGCGGCTACGGCGGACCAGGCGGAAACGGGTCCGACACGACCGGCGGGATAACCTATGGTTCGCTCACCGAGCCCACCGACCTCGGCAGCGGCGGCGGCGAGGAGACTGACGCCAACGGCGGCGCCGGCTACGGCGGCGGCGCTGTCCATCTTTCCGTGACCGGGACTCTGACAGTGGATGGGCAGATGCTCGCCAACGGCGGCGATGGCTCAGGCGCAAGCAACGCCGACCACGGCGGTGGTTCCGGCGGCAGTATCTGGATCACCGTCGGCACCCTCGCTGGAACCGGATCGATATCCGCCAACGGCGGCGCCTATAACGCGGTGGCGATTTACGGCGGCGGCGGCGGTGGTGGGCGCATCGCCATTTACGCCGACAACGATACGTACGCAGGTGTTTTGACTGCCTGCGGCGCTGTCGGATACCGGAACGGTGGGGCCGGGACGATCTACAAGGTGATCGGCACCAAGTCCGAGTCGGCCCTGATCCTCGACAACTGCGCCATCGTCGGTGCGGAGACAGACCTGCCCGGCGTTACGAATGTGGACAACAACGTCATCGTCCGGAACAGCGCCAGGCTAACGCATGTCGGCGATCTCACCATCGATGGCGATCTGACCGTCTTGAGTGATGGACTCGTCACCCATCCCGCCACGCAGCCCGGGATGCACATCACCATTACCGGCAACGTTGACATCGCGGCCGATGGCCGGATCTCCGTCAGCAGTCGCGGATACGCACCACGCAACGGGCCGGGCGCCGGCGGCAGCACCTCTGCTTCCGGTGCCGGTGGCGGCTACGGCGGCACTGGAGGCAACGGCTCCAACACTACTGGTGGCGTTGTCTATGGTTCACTCGCGCAACCGTCTGACCTCGGTAGCGGCGGCGGCGAGGAGACTGACGCCGGCGGCTCAGCCGGCTACGGCGGCGGTGCTGTCCATCTCTCCGTGACCGGAACTCTGACAGTGGATGGGCAGTTGCTCGCCAACGGCGGTGATGGCTCCGGCGCAAGCGCCGCGGACCACGGCGGCGGTTCCGGCGGCAGCATCTGGATCAC
>JAHJAR010000231.1 GCA_018814045.1 Planctomycetota bacterium
CCAGCGACAAGCTGGCCCGGATTCAGAGTCTTCAGCCGCTGGTGCGGTCCGGGACCTTGCAGTTCTCGCGGAAGCACGCCGTGCTGCTTGAGCAGATGATGTTGTTTCCGAAGGCGGCCCACGACGACGGACCCGATGCCCTGGAGATGGCCGTCGCCGCGGCGCGCAGCCTGGCTGACGTGAAGATCGAGTGCGCATGGGGGCCGCCGCTTAGGTCGGCGGGGCGGTGCGTCTGGTAATGCGGTCCGTCGGAAGTCGCGCGCGGCCGGGTACGTTGGAGACTATGCAACCGTGCGCGATTGCAGGAACGAAACGAGCCACAGGCTTCAGCCTGCGCTACGCTACGATACGCACTCCTGCGCACTCATGCGCACGATCACTCAGCCCAGAGCGAGGTTGGCAACACTGCTACCCAGGGTAACGGCTCGACGTTGTTCGCCGCCGAGCGGACCGGGCGCCGGGCCTTCCTGCCGGAGCTCGATCCGTTGTATTGCAATGTCGTCCAGCGTTGGAGAGAATTCACGCGACGGACGGCCAAGCACGCCGAGACAACTTGGGCGCCAGCGTCCCGACGGTGAACCCGTCGGCGGCCAGGTCGATGGCCGCCCAGGCCAACTCGCGGTAGGCGGCGAGCGGGCAACGGTGCTCGTAGGGCTCGCCGCGTCGCGGGACGACCTTGCGGACCAGGCATCCGTCCTCGACGGCGAACGTTTCAATACGTGGCGTCGTCGCCGGCATCGGTCACGCTCCTGCCTTGTTAAACGCAAACAGTCCGCGGTCTACCTTGCGGAAGCGCGACGCGGTTCCCTTGTCGCGCGCTTCGCGCATCATTGCGGCGTAAAGGGTGGCGTGTGGTGTCGCGCCGCCGGGACTCTTCCACAGGTTCTGCTCGGCCATCGCGGCGATCAGTTCCTGGGCCCGCATGGGCTTGCCGGCGCTCTTGAGCACCTGCGCTGCAGCGTCCAGGGCGCTGACCCGCTTGGCCTTCGGCTCGTCCCCGGCCGTCTTCGACCGCGCCTCCTTCGTCGCGGCCTTACCCGCCGCCTCGACCTTCTCGTCTTTGGCGACGGCGGCCTTGGGCGCTTCGCTCTTCGCCGCGCCGCGTAGGCGCTGAGCGCTCTTGATGCGGATGCGCTTGCCCGTTTGCGTGTTCGTGGCGCTCCAGCCGCCTCCGCTGTGCGTAGTGTCGATCCGCACGGTCACGAGCTTGTCGCTCACTTTGGCGACATACATGCCGCCGACCTTCACTTCGTTCTTCTTCATCGCACGTCTCCTGCAAAAGGATTCTGCCGCGTCAACCTGCCTACGCAGGCAGGCACGACGCGATTCGCGGTGCCATGAGGGCAAGTCCGGCGAAGGCCATCAAGCTAATTCTGCCAGAATTCCGGGGGAATTCCGCGGAATCTTGGAGCGTAGGGATGCTCGATTTCGCCACGGCAGCCGCGGAACTGATCACCCAGGGCGTGCCCGGTTGAGGACGTCCAGTACCGCCCCGGCCACGCCAGCCCGCGTGCGACCAGCCTCTGCGACCGGACGAAACGTCAAGTCACCCGCAACATCGTCGAGCGCATTTCAATATAATGATGGATGAGGTCGCGGAGCCGTTTCTCGCAATCCCCAGACTTGCCACACTGCGAATCCTATCCATCACGGGGACGAACCAGCTTGGCTTGCGTTGCGATTTCAAGTGCGAGTAGCCGCTGTCGCCCCTTATCCTCCTTCGGCCACCCCGTCACGTTAGCGTGGTTCGGGTTGTCAGGCAGGTCTGCGTGGTCAATGACCGGGTCAGCGCGCAGCGCAAGACCCCTCTCGAGGAATGCGTCCGCAACGACATCACCTCGGCCGTGCAACGTCCGCTGCCGAATTTCCGCAACTGCCCGGCCGGCACTCCAAACCTCGCTCTCTGTCGCATCGCGATGGCGCGTCACGGAGAGCTCGTTACGAGGGTGCGGAACAAACGCGTCGGGCTTGATCGTGTTGTCGCTACTTCGGAGATGCCTGCTGTAGAGAATAAATCTCGCCAGCATTTCGTCCCGTTCGACCTCGGGA
>JAHJAR010000022.1 GCA_018814045.1 Planctomycetota bacterium
CGTTTCCCGGACCAGGTTCATCAGTGGCCCGCGTCGGCTCTTGGGAAGCGCCTCGATCTGGTCGATCATCTGCTGCAGGTATGTCTCGAACTGTCTATACCGCATGTGGGCTTCTCTCCCCTTTGTGGCCGACTTCCCGGCTGATGCCGCCGGCCCGCGTTCGACCGCTGCACTGAATAGTATGCCGCTCAGCCCGGCGGCGACCAGCGAAATGTCAGAGCCTGTCAGCTCCTGCAGCCCGGCGGCACTTTGGCCACACCAGCCATCGTTTTCTCGGAACACCGCTCGCCTCGATAATCTCGTTCCCGAAGGAACCAGCAGCCTCGCGACGACGAACCGGTTATCCGACGTGGGGACCCTGCCCGGCGCCATAGCGGCACCGATTCCCGCGGCCTGAGACGCCACCCGAGACGAAATACGGCAAGAGGCCCCCGACCTGCTTCGCGCCTAGTACTACAGCGCCGGATAGGCTCAAGCCCAGCGGTGTGTTGAGCCGATGAAGTCCTCCAAGTGCTTGGCAATGGAGGACTTACGGCATGGATGCGACAGAGATTGCTGGATTGGAGTCGGAGTTGGTGGGTTTCCTGGGCGAGTTCGATGACTGCTTCGGCCGTAGTGAGCCGCGCGAGCACCTGCGGACGTACGTTTCGGGTCAGCTTTCCGATTTGGAGCGAAAGAGCGTCGAGCCGATGGCGCTGGCGGCCGACGTGCCCCCGCGGACGCTTCAGCGGTTCCTGGAGTTGGTTGAGTGGGATCAGGAGCGACTGCGGGACAAGTTGCAGCATGTCGTGGCCCGCGATCACGCCGATGCGGATGCTATCGGCATCATCGACGAGACCGGGCATCCGAAAAAGGGTAAGCACACCGCCGGGGTGAAACGCCAGTGGTGCGGTAACACCGGCAAGGTCGACAACTGTGTGGTCAGCGTGCACACCGGCTACGTGGCTGGCGACTTCCAATGTCTGCTCGACAGCGATGTCTATCTTCCCCAAGACTGGGCCGACGATCCGGCTCGCCGGCGGGCTGCACACATTCCCGATGACGTGACGTTCGGCACCAAGCCGGAGATGGCGCTCGATCAGATCCGTCGGTGTCTTGACAATGGAATCCGCGTGGCGGCTTGGACATTTGATGAACTCTACGGCCGGGACGGCGGCTTTTTGAGCGGCCTCGCCGCCCTGGGACAGACCTACGTGGCTGAGGTGCCCAGCGACTTCACGGGCTGGGTTCGCCCGCCGCGTGTGCTGCTTCGTCCGACGCCCTGGGAGCTTCGCCAGCCCGGCAGACGCAGGCGTTTTCCGCGTCTGGCGGTCACGGCAGCCCCGCCGAGCGAAGTGCGTCACCTGGCTGCCAAGTCGAGCGTGTTTGGCAGCCAGAAGTGGCAGCCGTTTCACATCAAGGACTCTCAGAAGGGACCGATCGTCTGGGAAGTCAAGCATGCTGCTTTCTATCGCAAGCACGCCGATGGTCTGCCCGGCCCGACGCACACGCTGATCATCGCCCGCAACGCGTTGGACTACGACGAGGTGAAGTACTTTGTGGCGAATGTAGCGGCCGGCTCGGACCTCCAGAAGCTCACCTGGTTGTTGCACGTTGGGTTTTCACGCTTTCCGATCGAGCACTGTTTCCGCCAGGCCAAGGACGAGCTGGGGCTGGACCATTTCGAAGTTCGCGGCTGGCGATCGATCCACCGCCACAGGTACGTGACCCAGTTGAGCCATTTGTTCTGCTCGCGGATGGGCCAGATGCTCAGAGAAAAAAACGCCCGAAGGTGCGGAACTCACCGTGGAGCAAGTTCGCGATGCCGCCTCGGTTTGCGTTGCGGCACAGTACCTGCCCAAGCGGGCACGGTCGATTCTCTACCGGCAGGCGTCGGCTCGGATCGCGTATTATCAGTGGCGCAACCGATCGGCGCGGGAAAGTCATCGAAAGAGAACGCTCGCCACGCTGGTCGCACGAGGTATCAAGATCGAAGAACTGCCCTCCTGCCGACGGGATAGGCCATGACCAAGCGGCGCTGTAGTACTAGGGCAGTTGGACAGCCAGCATGGTGATGTCGTCGCTCTGGGGGGCGCCCTGGCAGAAGGCCTCGACGCCGCTGCGCATTCGCTTGATCAGAGTGGCCGGGTGTGGATCCTCGCCGGATTGCAGCACTTCGATCATGCGCCCGGAGGTGAACTGCTCTCCCTGCTGGTTCATGGCCTCGATGACGCCGTCGGTGTAGAAGAAGAGCGTGCAGGGCCCGGGACCCAACTCGCGGCATTGCGTGGAGTAATCAGCCCCTTCCACCACGCCGAGCGGGAAGCCGGCCTCGGCTTGAATCTCCTCACATCCGCCGGTCTGCGAAAAGCAGACATACGGCCGCGGATGGCCCGCGTTGACCAACGTCAGGCGAC
>JAHJAR010000232.1 GCA_018814045.1 Planctomycetota bacterium
ATCTGTGCACTCGCCGCAGGCGTCGCGCCAACTGACAGCGCCGTCTCCCCCGCAGCCCGGAGCATCAATCGCACGCGGCCGCTCGCAGAGCAAAACGGCGGCAAGCCGCAACGCCAGCATCTCCTTGCCGACGCCCGTGGGGCCGGTGAAGAGATAGGCGTGCGGCACGCGATCGCTGCGTAACGCGCGCTGCAATCGCTCCTGGGCAGCATCCTGGAAGAGCACGTCAGAAAGAGGCATCAGCCAATGCCTCCATCACACGCGCATGCACATCGTCGATCGTGCCGGAACCGTCAACGATGCTAACAGGGGCGGGATAGTACGCGGGAAGTTCGAGAAAAGTCCGCCGGACCCGATTGTGGAACTTCAACGGGCGAGCTTCCATGGCATCGGTTTCGACGTCGTGAAACAGCGTCGGCTGACCCTGCGCGACGGCGTTGCTCCGCTTTCGTTCCGCCCGCGGCTTGCGGCCCGTCCGCGCGAAGCCGGCCTTGGGCGGCAGGTCGATGATGATCGTGTGATCCGGCCACACATCACCGATCGCGAAGGCGGCCAGTTCGACGACGCGCTTCGGGTCGAAGCCCGCGGCGCCCTGGTAGGCGCACGTGGCGGAGACGTAGCGATCGCAGATGCAGGCAACGTTCTTCGCCAAGGCAGGCCCGATGACCTCATGAAGCAATTGCGCCCTGGAGGCCATAAACAACAGGGCTTCGCATCGGACGTCCATCTCCGACAAATCGTGGCCGAGCAAGACGTGACGGATGCGATCACCAATCGGCGTCCCGCCTGGATCGCGCGCGGTGACGCACGGGATGTCGTGCGATATGAGGGCGTCCACTAGCAGGCGCATCTGCGCGCCTTTGCCGGAGCCGTCGCACCCGTCGAACACGATGAACTTGCCTCGCAGCCGTGCGAGCACTTCCTGGGACAACTCATGCACCCCGCTGGGTTTCAATGGCCTCAAACACCTCGCGCGCGTTGTAGCTTGAGCGGACAAAAGGCGCGGCCGCAACCGACCGGAAGCCCATCGCCCTCGCCTCTGCGGCGATCTCCTCAAACTCCGCCGGCGGCAAATACCGAACGACCGGCGCGTGCCGTGGAGAAGGGCGAAGGTATTGCCCGACGGTCAGGATGTCTACACCGACCTCTCGCAAGTCCCGCATTGCCTGCGCCAATTCCTCGCGCGTCTCCCCCAGGCCCGCCATCAGGCCGCTCTTCGTGAAGCCGCCGGATAGCATCCGCTTTACCTTCCGCAGCACGTCGAGGCTCCGTCCGTAACCGGCCTGAGGGCGAATCTTCGGAGACAGCCGTTCGACCGTCTCCTGGTTGTGGTTGTAGATATCCGGCCGCGCGTCGCACAACGTCGCCAGCAACGCATCGCGGGCGTGGAAGTCCGCTGGCAAGACCTCGACGACACACACCGACGATCGGGCTCGAACGGCGTGGACGCAGGCCGCGAACTGACCCGCCCCTTCATCCGCCAGATCGTCACGCGCCACGGACGTGATCACAACGTGACGAAGACCCAACGCGGCAACAGCCTCTCCCAAACGCTGCGGTTCCCCGGCATCAGGCGGATCAGGCCGAGCCGTCGAAACCGCGCAGAATCGACACCGCCGCGTACACCTGTCGCCCAGGATCATGAACGTGGCGTGCCGTCGCGACCAGCACTCCCCCAGGTTAGGGCAGCGGGCCTCCTCGCAGACCGTGGCGACGCGGCTCTCCTTGACGATGCCCCGAGTCCTGATCAGCACGTCGCCCAACGGCAGGGGCCGCTTCAGCCACGAGGGCAGGCGGCGGATCGGCCTCGAACTCTGGCCGGGTTCTTCGAGTCGCATCAGGCGGAGTCCCCTGTCTGGCCCTCGATGCAACCGCATTAGAGCCCCTGGCCTTGGCCGGGGGGTACGTTCCCACATGTCGCCGGACAACCGGCCCGACGGCGAGTCCCAAGCATCGGACGCCATAAACGCCCATAGTATAGCCGCTTTACTGGCGGCATTGAATGATATAATAAAGTGAAACCGGACCACCGACGCCTCTCAACAACTCAAGCGCCGCGAGGTTGCCATGTTCAAGCTCCAACGAATCCTGTTCCCGTCGGACTTTTCCGAGCTGTCCCTCCACGCCCTGGGCTTTGCACGCTCGCTCGCGGAGACCTACCGCGCCGACCTGCACGTGATCCACGTCGTGGACGAAGCGTGCCAGTATTGGATGGCCGTCGGCCCGAACACGCTCCCAGTCGGTCCGCCCGTGGAAGAACTCGTCGCCGCCGCGCGGGAAGCCTGTAAACGACTCGTCGCGGAACATCTCGGCGACACCACCCTCCACATCGATACCGAAGTGCTGACCGGCCGGCCCTTCATGGAGATCATTCGATACGCACGCGACGAGCATTTCGACCTCATCGTCCTCGGAACGCACGGACGAAGCGGCCTGAAACACGCACTGCTGGGCTCGGTGGCGGAGAAGGTGGTCAGAAAATCCCACTGCCCCGTCCTGACGATCCGCCATCCGGAACATGACTTCGTCATGCCGTAGGATAGGTCGAGTAGCGTCGGCCCCCTGTGGCCGACGGGGATGACCGGTTTACCTCTCTTAGTAGCGACCGACGCCCCTGTCCACCGTTGAACACGACTCGTATTCCTCGTCGGCCACGGGGACCGACGCTACGAGCCACGTCCGACACGGGGGTCGTACACCACGCCTTTTCTGACGGTGCAGTATGTGTGTAGAATGTCCCCGATGCAGGCGGCCACCCCACCACTGAGCCTCGCCGGTCAGATTCACGAGCAACAGGAGCGACGGCGCTACGTTCTCATTTGCGTCGCCATCATCGCCTTGTGCGTCGCCCTCAAGCTGCCGACGCTGTTCTTCGGGCGTCTTGAATACGACGAGCAGATCTACTGGGAATTGACCGGGAACTGGCTGCAGACCGGCGATTACTCTCTGCGCAGCACGTCGATCCTCAGCGAGTTACCGCCCGCTGTGTATGATCGCCCGTTGTTTCATCACCCGCCTTTGTTCTCGATGCTGCTGGCGCCTTTCGTCGCCGCCGACAGCCTGCGGGCAGCGATTCTAATCTCATGGTTGGGTCACGTTCTGGCCGTGGTTGGCGTCGCGATGATCTGTTGGGCCTGGCGCCGCCGGTCGTGGCACGCCACTAATGTGCTGCTCTGGCTCCCGGTATCGGCGGTCGCGCTCGACCCCGTCTTTACGTTCTGCTCACGCAAGCTGTGGCCCGACAATCTTGTCGGCGGACTCGCCGCGTTGAGCATCGGCCTGTTCTGCATCGCGGCCGCACGACTCCGTCCTGCATGGGCCGCCATCGGGGGGCTGACGCTCGGTATGGCTGCGCTGACCAAGTTGCCGGCCCTTATCCTCATGCCCATCGGCGGCTTACTACTGTGGCTGACGGCCGCCGCTGATTCACGAATGCGCCGACGCTTGCTGCTGGCGGCCGCGCTGCCCGCAGGGATCATCCTCCTGCCATGGTTCGCCGTGTTCTACTCGCACTATGCGTGCTTGCTGCCGCATTGGATCCACCCGGATCAGGCGCTAATCGAAATGAGCGGCTTATCCCGACGTGCAGTGTCACAGCCGTGGCACTATTTTCTGAGCGAATCCGTCCTGGTCGCCCCGCTCGTCGCGGTCGTGCTTGTCGGATACATCCTCCGACGGCGTCACGTCTCGTCGCCGACGTTCGGCATCCCCCTGGCCTGGGTCGCCCTCACCTCCGTCACGCTCACGGTCCTCGGTCTCCGCGGACAGGGCCTGCAACTCCGCTATCTCGCCCCCGCCATCCCCGGCCTCTACGTCATGCTGGCCGCATTGTTGGTCCGCTGCGACGCGAGACGCTCACTCCTACCGCTTCTTGCCTTGTTGGCAGTGATTTACGGGGCGGTCTGCTCTGGATTCTATCTCCTCAGCGGCAGTTTCGACGAGATCGTATCTGTACCGGAGATCCTGTGGCGCTCGTTCTGGGAAAGTAGCGGGAGATAGAGACTGTCACCAACGGCACTCCGTCGGCATCCGATGGCGCGTATGGTTCAAACGGAAGCGTTGGAGGATCTGGATCGTAATCGAAACCACCATTATCACCACCATTAGAAGAAGGAACACATCGACCGCATGTTAC
>JAHJAR010000023.1 GCA_018814045.1 Planctomycetota bacterium
AACATGGACGATCTGGTCTACCTGCTCGAAGACTTGATCAACTTCCTGGGCCAGGGTGATGACGCCGACTTCTGGAAGGAAGTGCTGGGTATCCTGACAAGCTAGGGCGGATTTCGATGCAAGTGCGGCCGCCGGACAGGTGGCTGCTCGGTGTGTCACTGGGGGCGAGCCACGAGTGACACCCAGCAACGCTTCCAACAAGGTAGATGGGGATGAAAGCCCGTTGCTCCTTCAAAAACCAGGTTTCCCGGCTGGTGTTGTACCAGCCAGAACAGCGGGCTTTCATCCCCATCTACAGACCACAGCATTCACGGCCGACGCGGCCGTACCACCCTCCGCCGCGTATTCACGGCCGGCAGAACCGCGCTACGCTCAATCCTCAATCCCTCCCAACTCATATACCCGTGCCGGTCCCGCCTGAAACACCACCCACCCCGAGCGCTCACGAATCAGCCGCTTGTACGTCGCTATGTGCCAGTCGTAATTATCGCGTCCGGCTACGGTGCGAATCGCGTCTCGCTCGATGATCAGCAGGTGTGTCAGTTCACGCTCGGCGGCCATCTGTTTCGCAACCGAAAGCTGCTCCGAGATATGCGCGTGCCAGTTGTTGCACCCCACGCCCGCCACCGCCGGCAACCAGGCACCTGCCCCTGCGTAGAACGTGCCAACGAAGTGCTTCTCGGGCGACAGGTGCGCGCGTGCCCATTGCAGCGCCTGCCAGGAGCCGTCGCTGATTGGCTGCTCCAAGGCGGCGCGCTGGTAGTAGCGCCAGTGATGCGTGAACGCCAGCGCCAGCAACAGCAGCGTAAGGGTGCGGCACGCCGGCTGACGCAGCGCGTGTCGCCGCCCCCAGACGCGCCACGCCACGGCCGCCGCCAGCGCGGCAATCGGCAGCATGAACTCCCGCATTCTTCCCGGGTACAGCAGATACGACGCCGGCAACAGCTTGTAGCGTGCATTCGCCATCACCAGCACGTTCAATGCGCACGCGACCAGCAGCAGTGCCAGCACTCGCCACCGCCACCGAGCCAACACAATCACCGCTGCAATGAAGACCAGCAGCGGGAACTGCCCCAGCGAGCCCAGCAACGTGCCGAACGACGTCGCCAGAAACGTGAGGCCACCGACGTCCGCACGGCTGTGTAACTCGTGCGTCTCGATCCAGGTCCGCGCCTCGGCATCGAGTTGTGGCTGTGCCACGGCGACATAGACGAGTGCTGTCAGCAGGGCAACCCCCACCGCCAACACCAGGCGCAACAACGCCCGCCGGCGGCTACGACTCGCACTCAACGCCGCTAGCGCGCCGACCGGGCCCAGCACGTACAGCCACCCGGCGGCGGCGCAGCCGTGTATTAACGGCATGGCCCCGGCGCAGAGCCCCAACAGGACAGCCGTGCCCCAGCCCCGCGAACGACGGACCTCGATGAGCAGGCGTAGCGCGAATAACCCCAGCGCCAGTGCGGCAACCTCAGGGAAGCCTCCCCAGGGAACCGTCCGCTGGGCAAGGTTCGCCATCCAGACCCACGCCAGCGCCCAGACTGCCGCGGGCCTGCGGGGCAGCGCAACGCGCAACAGCAGGTAGATAGCGCACGCTAGCATGAAGAACGTCAGCGGGATGCTCGCCAGCGTGGCTGCCACTGGGGAGCCCCCACTCAGTACCGCAACGGCGGCCAGCGCCGGCACGCCATGATTCGCCGCTCCGAACGGTATCTGAGGGGCAAACGGCGCCAACGTGCGCGGCAGGCCGGCCTGACGCGAAATCAGGCGAACGTTCATCGCATAGCGCGCCGAGTCCATCCCGTCCGGCACGTGCTTCGCGAAGAGCGGCGTCAGGTATGGCAAGCAACCGAGCACCAGTAGCGCCCGCGCCCAGCGATCCCGCGCCAAAGTCCGCCGTGGCACTTGGGTAGCTTGATAGTAGACAGCACCCACTCTACGGCTTGCGCGGCGTTGCTTCCAGAATCGAATGATCGTCGCCACCACCGCGAGCAGCGCCGCCACAACCATCCCTCCCGCAAATGGCAGGGCATACAATGTCACCGCCCAATACGCCCCGCCCAGCAGCGGCCACGCCAACGCACCCGCGCGCTCCCCAAACGGCCTCGGCAACAGCCCGGCCAGCGCATAGCCCGGCGTACACGCCGCGCCGAGCACCACGACGGCTGCCCACGCATGATCCACGAGTTCACTGCCCCAGATCATCCCGTGGCCCTTACCAGCCGCAAGCGAAAATGGCAAGCTGCATGCTCCGCACAGCGACCTCCACCTGGCAGGCCGCATGGACCCACGGCAGTCCGCCGCAAAAGTCCGTGCCAGTCTGGAAATGTGGCGGCCGGACTCTGCCGGAGGCGTTGAACTCGGGAAAAACGCTCTTCCACAACAACGTCCGCGACGGAGCCCGGACGCTGCACGCCCTTTGCGGCGGACTGATAGCGTCCCCTGCGCCGACCGTTATCCCTTGCATACGCTTCCGCGTCGGCCTATGTTCTTGCTCACAAGCTGTGCTCGCCTACCGGCGGCCGCTTACGCCGGGTGCGCGCTGTTTGTGCATAGTGACGCCGGCCTGGTTGCTCGATCGATGTCCCGCCGTTGAACGTGGCGATCGTCTGGAGGGAGCCGAACATGCCGTGGATTGTGCTGCTCGTATTGACTGCCTGGTTGACGCTGCTGGCCCCGGGATGCCGCCAAGCTGCAAGCGAAATGGAGCCGTTTCAGCCGCCGAAAGCCGAGCGGGACTATGGCCGGCCACTGCCTCCCGGTCAGCTCGCGTTGCGCAAGCTCGAGCCCAGTGGCTATCCCGACTTCTCCAAGGCTTACCGCAATCGCGCCGGTCTCGAAGAGGCCATCCGCCACAGCCTCGCATACCTGGCCAAGCCGTCGAGCCAGGATCACTACCCCTACGGCGACATCAGTCACGCGCGGGCGGTGGCTTCGCTGGAGCGCTTCCTCGAAGTCCTGGCCGAGGCCCGCAGCCCAGAGGAGCTCGATCAACTGGTTCGCCGTGATTTCGAGGTATACCAGTCAGTGGGCTGCGACGGGCGTGGGACGGTCTTCTTCACCGGGTACTACTGCCCGATCTTCGCGGGCCGCAAACAGCGGGACGAGCGCTTTCGCTACCCGCTGTACAGCCTGCCTCCCGACTTGGTGAAGGACGCCGCCGGCCGCACCCTCGGGCGCCGCACCCCCGAGGGTGGCCTGGTCGCGTACAGCACGCGCCGCGGAATCGAGGAGGACCACCTACTGGACGGCCTCGAAATCGCTTGGCTGAAGGACCCCTTCGAAGCCTACGTAGTCACGGTACAAGGCTCGGCGAAGCTGCGGCTGGAAGACGGCTCGCTGTATGAGCTGGGTTACGCAGGCAACACCGGACACGAATACACCTCGGTCGGGCGAAAGATGGTGGCAGACGGCGTTATCGGACGAGATGAACTGTCACTACAGGCGATGCTCGCGTACTTCACCGCCCACCCCGAGCAGGTCCAGACCTACTGCTGGCAAAACGATCGCTATGTCTTCTTCCAGGAAGCCCCCGGCGGACCGTTCGGTAGCATCAATGTTCCCGTCACCCCCTTCCGCACGCTCGCGACCGACAAGGAGGTCTTCCCGCGCGCCTGCCTCGCGTTTGTAAACACAACACTTCCAAGGATTTACGGCGAAAGGATCCGGCAACTGCCCTTCGCCAGCTTCGCGCTCGACCAGGACACGGGCGGAGCTATACGCGCCCCGGGCCGCTGTGACGTCTTCATGGGCATCGGGCCGGCGGCGGAAGCGGTTGCGGGGCGCACCGGCGCCGAAGGCGCACTCTACTACCTCTTCGTCCGCCCGGACCGCGCCTCCCCGAACTCGCCGGAATAGCCGCCACCAGATATTTGTTGACCACTGATGACCGATAGTCCATAATATAGGTGTAATAGATACCCTCGTTCCAACGTGTAGGAAGAAGTTTGGAAAAGGGACTATCATAAACAGCGGTGGCTGGCCAACATACGATCCCACCCGATCATTCATTTCATATGCGATCCTAACGGCCAGACTACGCTGACGGGCATGCTATGCCCGGACCAAGGTGCTTCAATGTGCAATATCGCCTCGCCGGCAATTGCCGATTTGGCTCACCAGCTAGAACGCAGCCCGATTCGGCTCAGACTTCGACATCTGCTCAACATCGAGTTTGTCCTCTCGGTCGTCGAGAGCGGCAAACGCTACCCCTACGACTTCGTCCTGGCCGGACTCACGGGCCTAACACGACGAAGCAGCCGCGATTACGCCTGGGAATCGCAACTGATCGATGGTGACACTCTCCGAACCGATCTGGTCAGTCTGGCGGAGGAGCTCAGCGGCGACGCCTATATCTCCGCCGAACACTGGTCAGAAGCCCTCTATTCGGTCGCCCAGTTGGCGAAGCGATTCGAGGTCAGCACCAAGACCATCTTCCGTTGGCGCCGGCGCGGCCTGGTCGGCTGGAAGTTCCGCTTCTCTGATCGGCGTATGCGCCTGGCCTTTCCGGATCGCTGCGTGCGGCGTTTCGTGGCCGAGAACGACGCCCTGGTCAACCGCGGCAGCAGTTTCTCGCAACTGACGAAGGCTGAGAGAAACGGGATCATCGAGCGCGCCAGGATTCTCGCCAATGGATCCAGCCGCAGCGTCAACGCTGTCGCGCGCATCATCGCCACGGAGGCCGGGCGAGCCGTCGAGACGATCCGCCTGCTTCTGAAGCATTACGACGAGTCCCACCCCAGAAACGGCGTCTTCAACCGCTCCAAGCTGCATGTTGAGGCGGATGACCAGCGTCTCGCAGTGTGGGAAGCCTACGTCGACGGTGCGACGGTCAAGGCCCTGGCTGAACGCTTCAACCAGACCGTTTCCTGGGCCTACCGCACGATCACGCAGATGCGGGCGCGCGAGCTGAAGGCGCGCAAGATCGAGTTCGTGCCCAGCGCGGAGTTCGATTCACCGAACATCGATGAAGAGATCCGCAACGATCCGGCCCTGAAAGCCCCGACCGTTGGCGAACCGGAGAAGCGGCGTCGCGTGCCGCGTGATCTGCCGCCCTACTTGCAGCAGCTCTTCCACATTCCGCTGCTAACACGCGCGGGTGAAGCGGCGCTGTTCCGCCAGTTGAACTACGTGAAATTCATGGCCGACCGACTCTGTCAGGAGTTGGACCCAGACACGGCCAAGGCCACCGATCTCGACCGCATCGAAGCTCTGCTGGCCGAAGCCGGACGACTGAAGAACCAGATCACGCAAGCCAACCTGCGTCTCGTCGTCAGTATCGCCAAACGCCACGCATCCGCCGATCGCGACTTCTTCGAGATCGTCAGCGACGGCAACATCTCGCTGATGCGGGCGGTGGACAAGTTCGACTACAGCCGCGGATTCAAGTTCAGCACGTACGCCTCTTGGGCGATCATGAAGAACTACGCCCGCTCGATCCCCGAGCAACGTTACCGCCGCGACCGCTACCAGACCGGGCACGACGAATGGCTTGAGAACATCCCCGGCCCACCCCTGGACGAACCGGAAGACGATTTTCTGCCGTTGCTGCGCAGCGCGTTGGACAACATGCTGGACACGCTGGACGAGCGCGAAGGCAGCATCCTCCGCCAGCGCTTCGGCCTGGACGACGAGCATCGGCATCCGCAGACCCTCGAACAAATCGGCCACCGCTTTGGCGTGTCGAAAGAGCGTATCCGGCAGCTTGAGGCGCGCGCCATGACCAAGTTGCGTGGAGACTTCCAGGCCGACGTCCAGCAACTGCTGGGAGCGTAGAACCTATCCCGGCACTCTTTCCGAGCCGCGACCGTCAAGCGGTTGCCGAAAAACCGCTTGCTTACGCGCCCGGCTCGGTCCTGTTGCCCACCTTCGGACGGTTCTGGAATAGGTCATAGTGAGTCCTTGCGGGGCCAGCACGCAGCGTCCCGTTGAGGGTTGGCAGCTTAACCAACCGCCAACGGAAGGCCTTTTTGCACCCGCGGCCGTGTGGCCCAACTGCGGCGCCGGCCTGCTCGCGCAGACCACCCCACCGCGAGACCTCTCGTCCCATCTGCGCCGAGCCCGTACCTTTCTGCTAGAATCGGGTCGGATTCGCTGCCTGAGGAACTGCTCGTGGCCGGCAACGCGTGCTTCAAAGCTCTGCAACTCGCGCCCCCTCGCCGGCGACGCCAGCGCTTCGGCGACCTCGACGCATTCGTCGCTGAGGCAGTCGCGCTCATCCACGAGGAGTTTGCCGCCCTGACCGGGTTGTCTGTCCTGTGCCTGCCATTGGCCCCCTCGGAACGATGGGACCACGCCGCGGAATGTCCCACCTCCAAGCATCCGCCGGGTGCAGACTACGCCCCCCCGGAGCGTCGCGCCGAGTGCTGGCAGAAGCACCTCAAGCGTTTTCGTCAGAGCGCCACCCCCCACTGGCATCGGCGCGAGAGTGGCGAACTCTGTGGCGTGGTTCCGCTGCGGGTGCGGGAGCGCTGCCTCGCAACCGGCATGCTCGTCTGCCCAGGCACGGTCGACGAGCAGACGTTCCAGCGCCACATGAGCGTGCTTGTCATCGTCATCGAGAACGTGCTCTGGCGGCATGCTGATGCGCTCGCATCTCTGTCCGGGCAATCCTACCCGAAAGACCGCCCGTCGTCCGCGTCACTGACCGGACCGCCCCTCATTCCCGAATCATTGCATCACCAGGTCCAACGCGCGCTCACGCACATCGACAACAATCTGTCCGATCAACGCACCACGGTAGCGAACATCGCCCGCCAGCTCGGCACGAACTCAACCTACCTTGGGCATCTCTTCGCCACCCAGATCGGTCTGCCGATGCACAGCTACATCGCCCAGCGCCGCATCGAGCTGGCAAAGCTTCTGCTGACGGAGACCGACTGGCAGATCAAACGCGTGGCCTGCGGGAGCGGACACGGGAACGCCGACTGGTTCAGCCACTTGTTCCGCGTGGCGACAGGCATGACACCGACCGCGTACCGTCAGAAGGCCCAGCGGCGCTAGAATCACGACATTGCCAATCCTGTGATCTGCGTGGTCAGGCCTGGTCGCCGCGGGAGAAGGGAGCGTCTCTGGGCACGGCCGCAGCCACGACCTGACAATCCAGACTGCATACCGGCGTCCGGAGGCAAGCATTGCTATTCGTTGTTATGCATTGTATAACTTGGAAGTGCTTGTTTGCAGCCCCTGTTCTGGTACTAAAGATAATGGCGGAGACGGGTGTATACGCCAAGTCTGACAGAAAACGACATAATCTGACGGCAGCATCGTATGAAGGGCTGCCAGCTAGTGGAGTGTGACAACCAGAAGGCCGTGCCTCTTGGCTGAGGTCCGAGACAGGTTATCGCTCCGCTGCGCGGGATGGAAGGCTGCGGCGCCGCGTGCCCAGGCTGCGCCAGGTTCTTCGCGTTCGTGACAGTGGAGGTGTGGTGTTGTGGGCTTCATAAAGAAGCCCGCCTGCCGTAAGTGTCTGTTTTTGGAATCATGCTGAGGTAACAGCGCCAAGACGCGACGCCGCCGTGTAACGGTACATCCTCGTGAGGCGTCACAGTACGAATGGCGGGTCCGCCCACAGCGGCTCGCCATTCTGTTTTTGCGCCCACCTCCCGCTTCTGCCCCAGGCTTCAGGCGGTGGTCGGTGCTCGCCGGCTCACGCGGCCCCGGGGTCGGACCGTTCTCGTTCCGGTTCGCCGGGCTTCAAGCTATCCGCGACACGCGCCGGCCGGAGCGGGCTCGCACGCTTGAGCGCGTAGCTATTTGCGTGGTAACGAGTTAGGCCATGTTTGCCAGCCGGTCGGCGACGCTCTTGGCGACCGCATGATCGTCCGGACTGAAGAACACGAACTGCACGCCCGTGATGGTCTCGTGCTTGCGGAGGAAGTCAGTGGTCGTGCGGAGGGCCGTCTCGGTCGCGTCGGCGAAGGGGTACCCGAAGACCCCGGTACTGATGGCGGGGAACGCAACCGTGCGCAGACCGTGCTTGACCGCCACGGTCAGCGACCGGCGGTAGCACGACTCCAGTTGCTCGGGTTCACCGTGCTGCCCGTCTCGATAGACCGGCCCAACAGTGTGGATGATGTACCGGGCGGGCAGGTTGAAACCCGGCGTGATCTTGGCATCACCCGTGTCGCAGCCGCCAAGCGCGCGGCAGGCGGCCTGGAGCTCCGCATGGCCGGCGGCGCGGTGAATGGCTCCGTCGACGCCGCCGCCGCCCGCCAGTTGCGAATTCGCCGCGTTCACGATTGCATCCACGTCCAGGGCCGTGATGTCCCCTTGTAGCAGCCGGATTTTCTGCCAAACGTCGGCGGCGGTCACGTGTCTAATCCCACAAGAAAAGGTGCGCGCCGGTTGCCCGGCGTTGTACAATAGCGCAACGGTGGCCCACGGACAAGCCAGGAGAAGAGTTATGTCAAGGTCGCTCCTGCGCGCGAGCCTGATGGCCGTGCTAGTCGTCGTGACCCCCGCAACCGCCCAGTTCGCCTCGGTGTCTGTTGAGCCGGAGTATGAAGCCCTCGTCGCGGACGTTGCGCCCTCGCGCCTGCTGGCCGGGGTCCGCGAGTATCCGCCGCGCATGATGCGCGCCCTGTTGACCCTCTCGCAGCAGCCACTGGTCTTGCGGCAGTTGGCTGATGAGCCGGAACTGCTTGAGAACCCGGAGAAGATCAGTCCGCCGGTAGCGACCGACGTCCTCGCCGCAATCAGAGAGCTGCGCGCAATGCCGGGGGCGATCATGGTGGCGGCCAGCTATCCGCTGGAACTCAAGGCCCTGCGCCAATTGTACGCCGAGGCACCGGAGGGCGCCGAAGAGCGGCTGATTCAGCTTCTGTTGGCGTACGAACGCGCCGAGCTGGAGGGCGTAATCGCGTGGCAGGCAGCCCTGCAAAACGCGCCAGCGGCGTTGGATGAGTACCGCGAGTTGCTGAGCCGTTTCTGCCGGAGCCAACTCGAAGTGTACGCCGACTTCCCGTGCGTGCGGGTCAAGGACGCCGCGTACTACCGCGCCTGTGTGCCGAACGAAGCGATAATGCAGTACGCCGCCGAGTTCGGGAGCCAACCTGCGTTATGGCCGCTGCTCGAACGTTGGTGGACGGACCACGCCCCGGAATCCGTTGACGAACGGGCGCTCGCGTCTGATGCGCCCGCTGCGCCGTTGGCGGTCCCGGGCGGTGTTCTGGCTCTCCAACCGTCAGAAACGCGGGCCAACATGTGGGAGCCGGTTGGCCGTCCGATTTCCGATTCGGTGGACCTGGTCCCGGTGATCATGCAGCCCCCGCTCGACCAGCCGCCCGCCGCCCGCCAGGCTCATGCGGTCGCCGAACACGCCCGGTTGTGGGCTCCGCCGGAGACGGCGCAAGAGATCGAGTACGTGGAGCAACCCGCCCCCATCGTTGAGTCGGGGGAACTCGTCACGGAGCCAGTCTCGGACCTCATCGTCTCGTCAACACCCGCGGTCGACACGACGACTCGGCGCGAGTACATCGTCGCGCCGACACCCGAGCCGGTGGTGGAATACCGCTACATTGAACAGCCGACGTACGAAACCTACCGTGTCTGCGACTACTACCAGGAGCCCTACCGCTACGTTGAGGTTCCCACCTCGTATAGCGTCTACTACGGCCCACTGGTCTCCTTCTACTGCGGCTATCCCCGGAGTTGGCCGCTGTTTCGAGCACACCCGTGCGACCTCGTGCGGCCGGACGTGTGCTACGACTACCGGCGTTACCGTAGCGGGGCCGGGATTCACGTGTCGTATCGTGGAGGCCGCACCAACGTGAATCTCCATTGCGGGAGCGGCACAAGCTACTATGACTACGCGGTGCGGCGTCACGACTCCACGCACGGCTACACACGCAGCGACGATCGCACCGTCTACCGCCGTTCACCATCCACGGTGCGGCACCGCGGCACCTACAGCCGCGGCCCGACGACGCGCCGGCCAGCTCCGAGCCCGACCTACACCGTGCCCCACCGATCGATTCCTGAGACAACCAGCGCGCGGCACACGGCGGCACACGCCATCTCGACACAGCGGATCGCTCCGCCCCGAACGGTTTCCCGCTCAACACCCGCCGTCAGCGACCGCCACCGCACTGGCTTCGGCGACCGCCAGCCACAATCATCAGGATCACGCGGCGTGATCACGTCGCGACAACCGCAAAGTGGCGGGCAACGCCCAGAGGGTACGATTCGACGCGGCGGCAGCCGACCGGGCACGGAGGTCCGTACAATCACCCCCAACCGCCGTAGCGTTGGCAGTTCGCCGCGCCGCAGTGCGACGACTGGCGCGCCAGCCGTACGACCACAGTCGACCAGCGGGCGCTCCACGTCTCCGTCGTTCCGGCGCGCGACGTCTTCAACGCCGCGCACTAGTGGGAGCGCGATTCGCCCAACGCGGTCCACAACATCGACCCGGCCCAACCCGGGCGTTTCGACGCGGACCAACCGTTCTACGCCACGGGCGACAATCTCGCGCAGCAGCAGTCCGGGTCGCTCTTCGCGACCTTCGGTGACACGCTCCAGCTCGCCCCGCGTTGGTCCCAGCCGCAACGCGACAGCGGGTCGCCGTACGGCTGTTAGCCGCGGCGGGGTGGCATTCAAGCGCGGCCAGAGCGGTAATCCGGTCCAGATTCGTGGACGGTCGGCGTCGAACTCACGCAACCAGCGGCCCTGAATGACCGTGCGCCAATCGGCAACATCGAGGAGTCACGGACTTTGGCCCGCGCGGCCATACGTCCGAACGACTTTCGCAAGATTGCGCCCGGTGATCTAGTGGCCAGATGACGATCCACCCCCGGCGGCGTACCATGCGGACATGCCACGCTCGCTCTACCTGATCGACGGACATGCCCAGATCTACCGTGCGTATTACGCCCGCGTGGGAGAGCTGACCGCGCCAAGTGGCGAGCCAACCCGGGCTACATACGTCTTCTACCAGATGCTGCTGAATCTCGTGCGTGACCGCGCGCCGGACTACCTGGCGATGACGCTGGATGTCTCAGACGAGACGGTGTTTCGCAAGCAGATCTACCCGGACTACAAGGCCCACCGCGATCCACCCCCCGAAGACCTGCCGCCGCAGGCGGAGCGAATCGTCCAGATCCTCACCGCCGTCGGAATGCCCATCCTGCGGATGGAGAGCTTCGAGGCGGATGACATCATGGCAACCCTGGCGGCGCGCCTCGCGCCGGAAGATCTGCACGTTTACCTGGTCAGCCGCGACAAGGACCTCGAACAACTACTCTCCGATCGCGTGTCCCTGTACGATCCAATCAAGGACGAAGTCATCACGCCCGATTCGCTCTACGAAGCGAAGGGCTGGCACCCCGCGCAGGCCATCGACGCCCAGGCCCTCACCGGCGACAGTGTCGACAATGTGCCCGGCGTGCCCGGCATCGGACCAAAAACCGCGGCCAAGCTCTTGCAGAAATACGGCTCCGCGCACGGCATCATCGCTAACGCCGACGAGCTCACGCCAAAGCAGCGTGAGAACGTATTAGCCTTCGTCCCGCGGCTCGCAATGACTCGTCAACTCCTTACGCTGCGCGACGACGTACCGATCGAATTCGACCTGCGGCAGGCCGACTGCACGCAACTGCACTGGCCGGCAGCGCGGCCGATCTTCGAAGAGTTGGGCTTCCTCCGGTTGATCGAGCAGTTGTCCGGCGGAGGCGCAGCGGCCGAGCATCCCGGGCCAGACGAGCGAATAACTCAAACGCCGCGCGCAACCGAACCTGTTACGACCGCTTCCTCCGCCCCCCCCCCTGCTGCCGACCTGCATCAACCAGAGGGCGGCGACTACCGCCTCATCAACACGCCGGCAGAATTCGAGGCGTTTGTGGTGGAGCTGGAGCAGCAGCCGGCGTTCGCCCTCGATACCGAGACGACCAGCGTCAACGCGATCGACGCGGACCTTGTCGGACTATCTTTTTCGTGGCGCGCGGGCACGGGGTACTACCTGCCGGTGCGGGCTGCGTTTGGCGAGGTGTTGCCGCTCGCTCTGGTGCACCGCCACCTGGCCCCCGTGCTGGCCAACGAATCGAGCCTGAAGGTCGGTCAAAACCTGAAGTACGACCTGACCGTGCTGCGACAGGCCGGGCTGCCGGTCGCGGGCCCGTTGTTCGACACGATGATCGCGGCGTTCGTCGCCGATCCCGCCCGCGGCTCGTACAGCATGGACAAGCTGGTGGCTGCCCACCTCGGCCACAAGATGATCCCGATCAGCGATCTGATCGGCAAAGGCCGCCAGCAACTGACGATGGATCAGGTCCCATTAGACCACGCCACTGAATACGCCGCGGAAGACGCGGATTACACCTGGCGGCTGAAGGAACTCTTCGAGCCGCAACTGGCGCCGGGCGGGGTGGACCGGCTCTTCTATGACACCGAGATGCCGCTCGTCTCCGTGCTAACAGACATGGAACAGCACGGCATCAGCCTGGACAGCGCTTTCCTGCGCCAGATGGGCGGCGAATTGGCCGCCCGCATCGACCAGATTACGGGCGACGTTCAAGCGTTGGCCGCGACACCCTTCAACCTCGACTCGCCCAAGCAACTGGCGGAGATCCTGTTCGATGAGCTCGGATTCCGCGTCGTGAAGAAGACCAAGACCGGGCGCTCGACCGACGCCGAAACGCTGGAGATCCTGGCGGGTGAGACGGGGCATGCGCTGCCGGCCCTGGTCCTAGAATACCGCGAATTGCAGAAGCTGCGCAGCACGTACGTCAACGCGCTGCCGCTGGCCGTCAGCAAGCGAACCGGACGGATTCACACGAGCTATCACCAGACCGGAGCGGTCACCGGACGGCTCTCCAGCAGCGAGCCCAACCTCCAGAACATCCCCGTGCGCACCGAGCTCGGCCGGCAGATCCGGCGGGCCTTCGTGCCCCGCAGCAACGACGAGCTATTGATCGTGGCCGACTACTCACAAATCGAGCTGCGCGTGCTGGCCCATTTCTGCGAAGATGAAGCCCTGCTCGCCGCTTTCGCTGAAGATCGCGATATCCACGCTTTCGTCGCCGCGCAGGTCAACGGCGTGCCGCTCGACGCAGTAACCAAAGCGATGCGCAGCCAGGCCAAGGCCGTCAACTTCGGGATCATCTACGGGCAGACCGCCTTCGGGCTGGCGCGCACAACGGGCATGGGCCGCAACGAGGCGCAGGCGTTTATCGACGACTATTTCCGGCGGTACGCGCGCATCCGCAGTTTCCTGGACCGCTGCAGCGCGGAAGCAAGACGCGACGGTTCCGTGCGCACAATCCTGGGGCGGCGGCGGCCCATCCCCAACATCTTGTCGTCCAATCGCACGGTCCGCATGCAAGCTGAGCGCCTCGCCGTCAACACCGTCATACAGGGTTCGGCGGCGGACCTGATCAAGATCGCCATGATTCGACTGCACCGCAGAATTCGGGAAGAGGGCCTGGCGCTGCGCATGCTGCTGCAAGTGCACGACGAGTTGGTGTGCGAGTCGCCGCGCGACGCTGTACCGCATCTCTCGCGCGTGATCGCCGAAGTGATGAGCGGGGCGATGGAGCTGCGCGTGCCGCTGAAGGTCGACGTTGAGAGCGGAGAAAACTGGCTGGACGCGAAGTAGGCCCGCCCCGTTCAGTCGCGCTCGACCAGGCGATCGATCAGGAAGTCCGATTGGTGCAGAGCTCGGTCGGTATAGTCGCCAAACAGGGCGTGCACCTGCTCATAGACGGCCTGGAAAGCCTTGTGATCATGACGGGCTGCGATGGCGCGCATCTCCTCGGCGGCCTTCACGAACGCCGCGGTCACCTCCGGCGTTGCGGGATTCGACATCTGTATCGACGCGTACAGGTCCGGGGACTGGGCGAAGTGACGAGCCGTCATCAGCAGTTCCATGCGGTAAATGGGAGAGGTGAATTCGAGTGTCTGCTCGATCTCGACGCCCAGGTCGGCCAACGTCCGTCCCATCACCTCGGTCGCGAAGTGCACCAGCACCTGTACGATCGCCATGGTCCGGTCATGATCCTCGGCTGTGGCTTCTTTGATGCTCAGGCCGCGGGCGTGAAACATACGCCGGGCCCAGTCGAACCAGGCGTCCCCGCGCCCGCGCGTCAACACGATGCGTTGTCCCTGCAACGAGTGCACCGACGGCCCGAACAGCGGATGCGTGCCAACCACACTGGCCGATGTGGACTCCAGCATCGCCTGCATGGGAGCGGTCTTGATCGACGTTATGTCCATCATGAGCGCTTCGGGCCGTACCAGCGGACCGAGTTGACGAATCACGTCCTCGGTGACGCCGATCGGCACGCTGATGAGCACCACATCGGCCAGGCGGGCGGCCTCTGTGGACGTGATGCGCGTGTTGGTATCAGCAACGATGACGGCGTGCCCGAGGTCGCCAAACAACTCCGCCATGCAGCGCCCCATCCCCCCTTGGCCGCCGATGACCGCAACCGTGCGCGGTTCCAGGTCGAGCGGCACTTCCGCCTTCAGGGCCGCCTGTCGATCTCGGCTACCCCACAGAATCAGGCGGAACATGCTCTCCACCAACTCGGGCGAGAGTCCCAGCGCTTGTGCCCGCTGTCGGCGATCGTGCAGCAGCTCTCGTTCGCGCTGGTGGTCCCGAATCGCCAGTGCGTGGGCCCGCTTGTGCTCGGCCACTTCCGCGACCAGGCCATTGCGCCGCGCCAGAAGCTGGAGAATCTCGCGATCCAGCGCATCGATCATCACCCGCAGCACTTCCAGCGGGCGGAACGTCACGCTATCAGAGGCGGATTGACGGGAGTCCATCGTGGTCAACCGAGTTGTCGGCCAGATCGGCGGGGCCGCGGCGAATCACCCTACCTGACACGACAATCCGAGGCTGCAAAGCGTGCGACGCGAGACCAACTCTCCCGCCGACACGAGCGGCACCTTTCGGCATTTTATCGTCCGTCGGTCAGGCGTCGCTTGAATCGCGCGCGGACGGCGGCCCGCACACACCGGTTCCGCACCACCGCCTCGCTTGATACGATGTCAGCACTCCCGCACGGTCGCCGCGGGAGTATGGGTCGCAGGAGAACACATGCCACATCTGACCTACCACACCGCCGGCGAATCGCACGGCCAAGCCCTGACCGTCCTGATCGAAGGACTACCGGCCGGTCTAAAGCTCGATCTCGACGTTGTCAATGCCGAGCTGCGGCGGCGCCAGGGCGGCCATGGGCGCGGCGGACGGATGAAGCTCGAGCAGGATGTAGCCTGCATTCTCAGCGGAGTGCGGCGCGGTACGACGATCGGCTCGCCGCTCGTCGTGCAATTGCCAAACCGGGATTTCCGGATCGACACGGCCAAGGCGGTGCAGCGACCGCGGCCAGGCCACGCCGATCTGGCCGGGAGCCTCAAATGGCTGACTACCGACTGCCGCGAGACGCTGGAGCGGGCCTCGGCGCGCGAGACGGCCGCGCGCGTCGCCGCCGGGGCGCTGGCACGCAGCCTGTTGCGCGAGTTTGGCGTGCAGTGCCTGGGTTTTGTGGTGAGGATCGGCCAAGTCACGGCGCGGGTCGAAGACGACGTCCAGCCGGATGAACTGCGTGCCGCGCGCGACGCTAACGACTGGTGCACGCCCAATGCCACCGTTACACCAGACATGACAGCGGCCATCGATGCGGCGAAGCAGGCCGGTGACACACTCGGAGGCGTGGTCGAAGTCCGCGCGTATGGGCTGCCGCCGGGGCTGGGCTCGTGTATGAGCTGGCAGCAAAAACTGGACGGGCGGCTGATGCAGGCGGTCGGGTCTATTCAGGCGATCAAGGGCGTCGAGGTCGGTCTGGGTTTCGAGGCGGCGTGCCGGCCGGGCAGTGAAGTTCATGATGCGATCCACTTTGACCCCGCGCAGCGCAACACGGCGAACTTCGGTTTCGCCCGACCAACCAACCGGGCCGGCGGAATCGAAGGAGGCATGACCAACGGGCACACGCTCGTCATCCGGGCAGCGATGAAGCCAATCAGCACGCTCGCACGCGGCATGGACAGCGTCAATCTGGCAACCCTGCAAACAGAGCGCAGCGACTACGAACGCAGCGACATCTGCGCCGTGCCAGCCGCCAGCGTGGTGGCGGAAAACGTGGTGGCGTTCGAGATCGCGCGGGCCTGGATGGACAAGTTCGCCGGCGACACGCTGCGCGAAGTCCGCGCCGCCTACGACTTCTACGCCGCCACGATCCGCAACCTCCCCGAGACGCACACCTAGCGCAGTTTCTCGCGCTGCTTGCGTCTTACCCGAGCCGCGACCGTCAGGGAACGGTGTCCTTCGTGCGCAACGACCGCTTCCTCACGGGCGCGGCTCGGTTCAGGAGTGACGCTCCACCTTTGGTCGGGTGCCCCATGGCCTTAGCAGTGGGTGGCACCAATCAGGTGACATCGGTGCGCGCCGCCGAGGTCCTCAGTTCTTGCGCGTGGGCCTCACGGGCCAGGGCGGCCCGCCGATCGGCGCGGTAGAGCCGGCGGAACATGATGTGCGATATCAGGGCGAGGCCGCCCGCGATGGCGAATGACCCCCAGCCAAAAATGTGGTGGGTCGCCAGGCCGACGAAAGGCAACACCAGGCCACGTACGCCCGTAAGCCCCACGTGGATGCCCATGTAGAGGTTTCCCTGGTGCTCGCCGGCGAAGTGCAGATGGCCGAGGTTCCAGGCGATTGCCCCGCCGCCGCGGGCCACGCCGTTCAGAATGCGTCCCACGAGCAGCAGCGGAATCGCCACCCCGAGCGCCGCTGCGCCGTTGACGCTGATGATGGCCATCGAGGCAATTATGCAACTGTACGAACCGAGCCAAAAGGCGCTGTTGTACACGCGAAAGCGCAGCACGCCGACGCGATCGAAGAACCGCGCCCAGTGGCGAATCGTCACGAGTAGCAGGATGATGGGCACCTGGTACATCAGCAGATTCGGAATGAAGTACTTTTTCGCGAACAGCTCTTTGGTCAGCACGACGATCAGCACGGGATCGACCATGAAATTGGACGAGCCGAGCAGAAACTGAGCGAGCATGTAGCGGGCAAAAACACGGTCGCGGCGGAGAATCGCGGTCGCTTCGCGCAGGCCGCTCCACAGGCCGGGTGGCAGGCCGCCGTTGGCCGTGCTCTCACGTTCCAGGTGGGCGCGTAGGCGCAGCAACTCATGCTTCTCGCCGCGCATGCGCAGGCGACGTATCGGCAGCAGAGAAATCAGTCCCAACAGCGCCACTGCCGGGTAAACCACGCGATAGTATCGGGCCTGGCGGTCAAACAGCAGGGCCAGCGCCGCACTGGTCATCAGGGCCATCATGAACTGCAGCGTTTGTAGTCGGCCCGCGATCTGTGCCCGCTGCGACTGCGGGTAGTTGATCTGCCAGACGCTGGTACGCAGCGTGATCAGCCCGGAAATGAAAAAGTGCGTTACCGCCAGTTGACCGGCGAAGCACCAGCCGCTCCACGGCCTCCAATCGTGCGGGGTGAAGGCGATCGACAGCACGCTGAGCAATACGCACGTGCAAAGCAGCAGGAACGTCGGTCGGCGCCGGCGACCACGAAGCACTATCCCCCAGACCACGTTCAGGACGTTGGCGAGCAGCGGGATCGCCCACACCAGCGTCGTCAGCAGCTTCGAGCCGCCGAAGGTGTTCGAGACCACGATGCTCGCGGTATTGCCCTCGATCGCTCCGAAAACGACGGCCCACAACACCATGTGTTGCAGCTCGAAGCAGTAGTTCGGCCGCGTCATGAGGGGAAGGTCGTCGGTGCGAAGAAAGTCGAGGATACGCCGCATGCGGAAACCCTGAAACACGCTATCATAGCGGCTGAAGCGCGGGCTGTGGACCTGCCGGCGAAGAGTCCGGGGACGCCGCGTGCGTGGCTCCTTGGGCGTCCCGTTCCGCAGTGGGACAACGGCATGGGGGCGGCGTAGAATCAGAGCCCCAAGCGCGAGCGAGTGGGTCCTACGCCAGAGCGCGTTCGGCCTGAGGGCCCGCTCGCTCGCGCTCGGGGTTCTGATCCGCCCCGCGGCCCGGCGTTTGGAGCTCCGAGCCGGCGCCCGGCGGGGTGAATTGTCCTGATTGACTTTGACAGCCGTGCTGCCTGCCGCAAGAATATATGCGGTAGATACTCGCGCGTTGCTGCGCCGGCGCGCCGTACGGACGTGCTTGCGGTCAGTTGGAACAAAACGGGGCGTTGCCCCCGGGAAGAGATCGTATGTTCGGTCACGTGACGCTAGCTTGGACCCCGTTTGATCCGTGGCACATGCTGGTTCTCGGCGTGGTGGCGCTGCTGCTGTTTGGCAAGCGGCTGCCCGAGGTTGGCCGCTCGCTCGGCAAGGGCATTTCCGAGTTCAAGAAGGGCTTGCACGATGTCCAGGATGAACTCAACCGAGACAGCGACAGCGAGCCACCCCGACAGAAGCTCAGCCCCCCGGACACCGATGCCGAACCCCACCAGCCTGCCGAACACAAAGAACAGGCCGACATCACCGACTAGCGCACCATCAAAGACGCCGTAGCGACCGGTTGGCCGCGGTCCCTGCTGCGCCTGACCCGATCGTCCGCACACCGCGCATCTCTCACACGCAGGCTTCAGTTCTGAGGGCGGGTTTGCTAAATTGGGGGGTAAGATGCCCATCCTGGTCAAGAGCGAGCAGCCGCCCGCTGCCGTTGAATGCGTCCGCGAGGTGCGCGTCGGCATACCCTTCGAGCGACGACGGGAAGTGTGGGATTTCTATGCCCGCGTGCTCCGGTTACGCCCCTGGTCGCCCAGGCATCAGATCCCGGGTGGCTGGGGGGCCGGCGATCCGCGCCGCGGCATTTACTTCCAATATCAGCACGACCCGCATGTCGAACCCCTGCGCCGCCGAGTTGTGCTCACCGTCGCGTCGCTATCCTGGGTCGAGCAGCGTTTGACGGAAGAGGGTTGGCCCTACCTGCGGCAAAGCGGGCTGGGCTACAGCGACCAGTGCATCCTGGTCAGTGACCCCGTCGGCCATCGCATCGAGCTGCGCCAATCACAACCGCTCTGAGCGCCACCACCCAAGACGTTACCCAGGGCTGGCTTTCACGCGGAGTAGGGGGGCGGTACACTGCCGGACTGACCGGAACGCGACGAAACGTGAGCCATGAAGATCAACATCCCCAACCAGATAACGCTGGCCCGCCTGTTCCTGGCGGTGGTCTTCTTCGCGCTGCTGTCGCTCTTCTCGGCCGCCGGCCTCCGGGACGGTGACACGCAGATTCTAAAGGTCTGCTTTGTCCTGTTTCTGGTCGCGGCTCTGACCGACATTCTGGACGGGTTTCTGGCGCGGCGCTGGCAGCAGGTGACGACGTTCGGGCGGATTGTCGACCCGGTGGTCGACAAGGTGATGGTCTGCGGCGCGTTCGTCTTCTTCGCCAGCCACCACTTCTACGACCCACAGACGCACCAGAATGTAACCGGCGTACAATCGTGGATGGTCATCGTGATCCTCATCCGCGAGCTACTCGTCTCCGCCCTCCGCTCGCACAGCGAGGCGCAGGGGCAGGATTTCGCGGCATCCTGGGTCGGCAAGCTGAAGATGTTCATCCAGTCAGCCACCGTCTGCACCGTGCTGCTGCAACTCGCGTGGTTCGAGCCCGCATACGCCTGGGCGCGCCTCTTGGCGGTATGGGTGGCCGTCATCGTAACCGCCCTGTCGATCGTCTCCTACGCGCGCCGCGCACACGCGTTCCTCCTCTCCAGCGAAGCTCTCGGTGGCACCGAGCCCCAGGACGCGGGCACTGCGAGCGCCCCGCCGACAAGTGACGCCAACCGCGATAACCGAGGCGACCGGGAGTGAGCGAAACCGGCAACGACAAGCTGAAAGCCGTGTGCATCACTGTGCTCGGCGCGGGACACCTGCGGCCGGCCCCGGGGACCTGGGGCTCGGCGTTCGCGTGTGCCATCTTCACCGCCTGCTGTTGGCCGCTGGCTGTATCAGCCGCACCGCGCTGGACCATTGAACTCGTGCTGCTGGCCGGGATAGCGGCGAGTTCGTGGGCGTCGGTGCGCTGGGGGGAGTGGGCCCTGGCGCGGTACGGCGCCAAGGATCCGCGGGAATTCGTGTTGGATGAGTTTGCCGGACAGTGGGTGGCACTATTGTGTCTACCAGCGCTGGCATACGCAGGGTTTTGGCAATACTGCGTCATCGTGGGTGGGCAGTTCCTGCTCTTCCGCATCCTGGATATTATCAAACCTCCTCCCGCTCGACAGATGGAACGCTGGCCCGCCGGCGTGGGCGTGTTGTGCGACGATCTGATGTCCGGCGTTTACGCGGCATTGCTGGGCCAGGCGGCTTGGCGACTCACGCCATTGGCGACGATGCTCGGGCTAGCCGATATCACCGAGACGGCCATGGGCGCATGATGAACTCCAGCCGCCGTCCGCGCGAACAATACCACCTTCTAGCCCGTAGTCGATGGTACTACTGTGGTATCTCACAAGCATGTTGTCCTTCCGAGCCGCGACCGTGAGGAAGCGGTTGTGTCAAGAACCTCTCGGTGCTGCTGGCAACCGCTCCCTCACCGCGGCTCGGGTCCACATGCGACGCCGTAATTGCGAGACACTACACTACCGAATCGACAAGTGAGCGGTTACCGGACGCCTGGAGCGGGTCGAGATAGCGGCATGACCGAAATACTGACGCCGGCAGAAGCCACAGCTCCACAAGCGCTCTCCCCTCCCGCGGTGCGCGTCGAGCTGGAGCGCCAATACGCGCGGTGCGAGCTGATCCGCCCGTTCCGACGCCGCTGCTACGACCCCGGCGACGTGCTGGAGCTACCGGTCACCGGCGTCATGCCCGCCCACAAAGGAACCGTCACGGCCGAGATCGAACGCTTCGTCGGCGGCGGCTTTGCCGGGCAGGTCTATCGAGTCCGTTTGCGCCGGATCGAGCTGGACGACGGCCCGCTCGCCGGGCTGCACGTCGGCCAAACCTACGCCATCAAAATCCTCAAGCCGCCCTCCGGATTCGCCTGCTTCTTCCGTGACACGCTGTATTTCCTGGCGTACCAGGGCGTCTTCGGCGCGCAGGCCAACCCGGCCGCGGTCCGGGTGGGCGTCCTGTGGCAGAAGTTGATCCGCCGCGCCGCGGCGAGCCGCCTGGGAGCCGACAACGCCGTCTGCGACACCTACGCCACCTTCTACGATGCCGAGCTGCGCAGCTTCGGCGAGATCAACGAGTGGGTAACTGGGCGCATCTGGAAATTCGAGGTCGATGAGCGCCTGTTCGAACGGTGGAAGTTCGACGGGCCGGCTCCGGCTGACGCCAGCGCCGCCGAGTACATCCACAAGCGCGCCTTCATGCGCGAACTCGTGCAGCTTCTGCACGAGATGGGCGCGGGAGAGCTGGCCCGACAATACGAATGGTGGACGTGCAAGAGCCAGCCCAACGCCCTGAAGCGCACCGACGCCGATCATCACCCGCGCGCCGGACTGACGGCGATCGACTTCCGCGCGGGGCTGGCGCTGCTGCCGTTTCTGCCCATGAGCCCGGCGGACTTCTGGCTGATTGCGCGCGGCCTGATCCAGGGGCGCCTGGTTCAGTTTGATCACAGTGATTTGCCACGCTTCCGGCGCTACATAGCCGACCACCGCGACGATTTTGAAGACTTGCAGCCGGCGATCACTGAGCTGGAGGAACAGGAAGCGCGCTTCCGCCGCGCGCTGCCCGACATCACCCATCACCACATCCGGCTGCTGACAGACCGCTCGCTACAGGATTCGGTCAGGTGCGGGACGATCACCGCCTGGCGCAACCTGGGACGCGTCGACCAGGCGCACGCCGCCCGGCTCGAGCGCAGTCATGGCCTGTTCATGCTGGTGTACGCGCTGTCGCTCATCCCCTCATTGGGACGGCTGCTGGTCAAGCTCTGCGGTCACGCCCAGCACCGCGCGCACCTGGGCCGCTGTCTGAGCAGTCCCGGCTATTTCTGGCGCGCGCTGCGCGGGGCGCGGATCGAAGCGCTGGTAGCGTGGCAACGTAACGGTCGCGTATCTGACGAACGGGCCCGCCGGCTCGTGCAGCAGCCGGTGCGGTTCTGGTTGCAGCGCATCGGCTGTGGCTGGATGCCGGCCAAGTGGCACCGTTTCTTCACCGAGCCGTCTTACGCCTGGCAGCGCTTGAAAGCCACCGTCAGTTTCACCTTCGACTTCCTGCGCAACCCGCCCTTTCGCGAGAACTGGCTGCTGGAGCAGGTCAGCCTCGGGCGCGAAGAAGGCATGCTCACACCCGCTGAGGCCGCGCACATCTCCGACCAGATCAAGGACCCGTTCATCCAGAAGTACCTCAAGTGCCTGGCGGCCCACCTCTGCACGGTGCCGGTCACGCAGGTCGTGATGGTGATCGCCGGGGCCGCCGTGGCGGGCTATTGCGTGGCGTACAAGGGACTGGGCTGGCCGGAGAGTATCGCGCTGGGAACGGCCGCCGCCGCGGCGATCCAGCTTATGCCGATCTCCCCCGGCTCGATTACACGGGGCGTTTTCGTGCTCTATCTCATGATCCGCGAGCGCGACATACGCAACTACTACATCGCCGCCCCGATTTCGTTCCTGCATGTGATCGGTTACCTGGCTTTTCCCTTGCAGATGGTGGCCCATGACGCGGCCCTGGCGCGCTTCATGGCGGGCCGCTGGGCCAAGAGTGCCGTCCACGTAATCCCCGTCTTCGGCGAAAGCGGCGCGCTGGCGGAGCACGCGATCTTCGACCTGTTCTTCAACTTCCCCCTCTCGCTCAAGCGCAGCTTCAAAACCCGGCCGATCCAGACCACGCTGACGGTGGCGGCGATCCTGGCGGCGATCGCCTACCCCCTCGCGGTCCTCGGCACACTCGCTCAGGCAGCGTACTACTATTGGCTCGCGTAGCACAAGCGGCCAATCAGCCCGTGATCTGCACCAAACGTGTCCAGAAGAACCAGGCCGCCGGCGCGGCCAGCAGGGGTGAATCAAAGATGTCGAGCACCCCGCCCATGCCGGGAATGGCGCTGCTTGAATCCTTGACCGCCGCGTCGCGCTTGAGCAGGGAGGCACACAAGTCACCGGCCACCGACAGGAGCGCCATCAGCAGGCCCAGCAACACCAAACCCCCCGGATACCCAAGCAGACCCGGCGGCAGCCGCACGATGCCGCTGAAGTGCAGGGCACTACCGATCAGCAGCGCGGACAGCATCGCTGCGGCCAGTCCCCCCACGAAACCCTCCCAGGTCTTCCCGGGACTGAGCCATTCGATCAGTCTGCGGCGCCCGAAGGCACGCCCCGTGAAGAACGCCCCGGTGTCATTGATCTTAACCAGGAACATCGAAAACAGCAGTACGACAGCACCCTCCATGCCTCCGACGTCCAGCCGCAGCCGCACCAGAAAACTGGCCAACCCACCCACGTACAGCACGATAAACAGCGTCGTCGCGATGTTCGCCAACGCGTCCTGCGACCGTCGCCGAATCGCCTGCACCGCGAAGCACCAGCCCACCGCCAGCGCCAGCCACAGCAAGGTCCAGGCCTCCGCCGCGCTGCTGCTCAGACCGGCGTTCGTACCGAAATAGGGGCCCACCACCAGTCCGGCAGCGAAGAACCGCGCTTCCAGATCCAGAGGATGGTGACCGCCGGCACGCGACAAACGCGCCACCTCGCGCGCACTCAACCAGGTCAGCAAAAGCACCAGCGCGGTGAACAGCGCACCACGACACAGCCACGGGCCGAGCTGGATCTTCAACAGCGGGAGAAACCAAACCGGCGGATCGTGTTGCGCTAGATAGCCGTCCACCAGCGTGAGGCCGATAACGCCGATGGCCAGCAGGGATCCCGATAACACGCGCTGCTGTAACACCTGGATCGCGGACTCCGCTGGATGTGCCAATCAACCGGGCGCCGGCGGCGGACGGAGCGGGGACTGTGGCGGTTCCACCGCACCGTAACGCCGCTCACGGCGCGCATAGCTCACAAGCGCCTCGTGTAGTTCGTTCACGCCAAAATCCGGCCAAAGCACCGGGGTTACGTACAGCTCGGCGTAGCTGATCTGCCACAACAGAAAATTGCTCAGCCGCCTCTCGTCCGCCGTGCGAATAACCAGATCCGGATCGGGCAAGCCGGCCGTATCGAGCGCGGCAGAAAACACCTCTTCGTCAATGGCGTCCGGTTGAAGCTGCCCCACCTGAACGCGTTCGGCCAGCGTGCGAATGGCGTGTATGATCTCGATCCGCGAACCGTAGTTCAGGGCCAGGCACAACGTCAGGCCCCGGTTGTCCTGGCTTATGCGCTCGGTTTCCTCGAGTTCGCGCAGCACGGACTCCGGCAATCCGTCGCGCCGCCCGATCTGGCGCAGGCGCACGTCGTTATCCATGATCTCCTGCCGCTCGCCGATCAGGTACTGCGCACACAGAGTCATCAGCGCGTCGACTTCCTCCTTGGGGCGCCGCCAGTTCTCCGCGCTGAAACTGTAGAGCGTCAGGCACTCGATGCCCAGCCGGGCGCATTGCCGCACTATCTCCCGCACTGCCGCCGAACCGCGGCGGTGACCCTCGATCCGCGGCAGGTCGCGTTGCCGGGCCCAGCGTCCGTTGCCATCCATGATGATGGCGATGTGCCGCGGTAGTGCCGCGCGGGTGATCCCCAAGACCTCGACCGGGTCCAGCGCTGGCAGAGTCGGCATAGCTAGGACTCACTCTCCACGAAGATCGTCTGCTCGCGGTCCCGTCCCACGCCGATGATCCCAACCGGCGTGTTGAGCCGCGTGCTGATCAGATCCAGGTACGCCCGGGCGGCCGCCGGCAATTCCTCCAACCGCCGGCAATGACTGATGTCGTCGTTCCACCCCGCGACGGGCTCATATATGGGTTCCGCCTCTCCCAGCGTATACGCATCGGCGGGGAATTCGTTCAAAATACCTGCCGGCGTCCGATAGCCAACGCAGAACTGGAGCTCTTCCATACCCGAGAGCGTGTCCAGGTGCATCACCGCCAGCATGCTCGGCCCGCTGATCATGGCGGCGTAGCCCGCGGCAACCGCATCGAACCAGCCGCAGCGGCGCGGCCGGCCAGTGGTCGTGCCATACTCGCCCCCGCGCTGCCGAATCGTCTCGCCCAACGCGCCCGGCAGCTCGGTGGGGAACGGGCCAGCGCCCACGCGCGTGGCATAGGCTTTGATCACGCCCACCACCGCGCCAATTGTCGCTGGCGCTACTCCGGCCCCGCTCACTACTCCGCCCACGCCCGTGTGTGAGCTGGTCACGTATGGGTACGTGCCGTGGTCTATGTCGAGCAGAACACCCTGGGCCCCTTCGAACAGGACACGCTTTCCCTGGGCCATCAGGTCGTGCAGCAGCACATCGGTGTCGCACACAAACGGCCGCAACTGCTCGCCCAGCTCCAGGTACTCCTCCGCAATGCGGGCCGCGTCGAGCGGCTCGCGCTGATCGTAAAGCACCGCGAAATACGCATTCTTGCGGGCCACCACATCAGCGATGTGCTGACGCAGCCTCTCCGGCCGAAACAGGTCACATACGCGGACACTCCAGCGGCGCGTGGCCTTGTCGGCGAAGCACGGGCCGATCCCCCGCGCGGTGGTTCCCAGTTTCTCGCCCGCCTGGGCCGCCCGCTCCGAAAGAACGTCCTCGCGCCGGTGGTACGGCAACACCAGGTGCGCACGGTTGCTGATGCGCAGGTTGTCGCCGATGGCAATCCCGCGCTCACGCAGCGAGCCGATCTCGCCCAACAGCACCGCCGGATCGATCACCGCTCCGCAGGTGATCATGCACAACACGTTCTCGCGGAGTATCGCGCTTGGTAGCTGGTGCAGGGCGAATTCGGTTTCCCCCACCACGACCGTGTGGCCGGCGTTGGCCCCCCCGCTATAGCGCGCGGCGACGTCGAAATGCTCCACCAGCACATCGACAATCTTCCCCTTGCCCTCATCCCCCCATTGCAGACCGACCACACACGGATGCCCCAGTTCGCGATAGTCCATCGTGGCTCGTCTCGAAGGTTATTGCGGACCCGACCGCCGTCCATCAGCCGTTGCGGGCTCTCTGCTGGCGGTGCTCGTCTGGCACGGGTGTTGTAGCACCCCGCGCCTCTCGTGGCAATCGACGCCCGCCGATGACACCGCCGAATGTCAGCCCGCACTGCGCCGACGCGTCGCAAACTGCGCCTCCCGGGATATACTGTGGGGGCGCAACGTCGGGGGCCGCCAGATGTCCGCCACAGGCGCTGAAACAACCATCGGGAGCCACAGCTTGCCCACCACCGCAGCTCGTACACCGATCACCAGTTGCCGCTCGGGACGTCTCATCATCGCTGCCCTGCTGACCCTGCTGGCCGGCGGATGCCGTAAGCCGACGCCGGCCCCACCCCGGGTTCCCGGCGACGGCCCCAGTGCCAACCCGGTTCTGCTGATTGCCGTCGACGGCCTGGAGTGGAAGCTAGTCCTGCAACTGCTCCAGGGCGGCCTGATGCCCAATCTGGCCGGCCTGATCGAGCGCGGCGAGTTCGGCCTGCTCGAGACCTTTGAGCCCACGGCCTCGCCCGTGATCTGGACCTCGGTCGCAACCGGCAAGGACGCTGCGCACCACGGCATCAGCGGCTTCGACTATCGCGGCCCGGATGGCAAGCGACGACTGTTCACCAACACGCAGCGCAAGACCAAGGCCCTCTGGAACATCCTCTCCGACTACGGCCTGACCGTCGCGACCGTCGGCTGGTGGATGACCTTCCCGGTTGAGCCGATCAACGGCGTCATGGTTGCACAGACCAACACCATGGCCCAGGTCGAGACCTCCCACGGGCAGAACATCTGGAAAGGCAGCCTGGTGCGCGGTGTGCCCGGACAGGTCTATCCACCGGAGCGTCAGAACGAAATGGTCGCCGTGCTCGAAGAAGTTGACCGCGAGTTGCCGTTTACGCTGCCGCGGATCTTCAGACCGTTCCAGCATGACCCGTCGTTGCTCGGCGAGCGGCTCTGGGACGCCTGCCAGTGGGCCTTTCGGGCCGATGCGACTTACCTGCAAATCGCGACACAACTCGCTGCACAGCGGCCGGCGTATGACCTGCTGCTGGTATATGTTGGTGGCACAGACGTCGTCGGACACCGCTTCTGGCGCTACATGGAACCGACACTCTACCGACATCCACCGGCACCGGAGCAGATCGAGAACTTCCGCGGCGTTATCCGCGATTACTACAGCTATCTGGACCGGTCACTGGGCCAATTGCTCGACGCCGCCGACCCGAACGCGACGGTGATGCTGCTATCCGATCACGGCATGCTCCCGGTCAACCTTGAGGCCAAATTCAACCCGAACGACCCACCCACGGACGTGAACTCCGCCCATCATTACAACGCTCCGCCCGGCGTGTTCATCGCCGCCGGGCCGCACATTCGCCGCGCTGCGCGCGACGGTCGGGCCGAGGCGCTGCGTCCGGAGGACCTGCGCACGGTGGGTGACGTATACGACATCACTCCGACGATTCTGGCACTGTTGCGCATCCCACTTGGGCAGGATATGCGTGGAAGGGTGCTCGCCGATATTGTCGTCGAGGACTTCGACATCGGCCGTCAGCCCGCCCCGCTCAAGAGCCACGACACACGCGAGTTCATCAAGAACCGACCCGAGCCCCCGGCCGGCAACCCAGCCGAGGAAGACCGCATCCGTCAGCTTCGGGCGCTCGGCTATATCACCGACGACGGCGAGTAGCATGCTGCGCGATACCTTGACGGGCCTGACCAATCCGCTGTAGAGTCGGCGCGCACGACCACGTGAGCCGGTCGTGATCCGCCCAAAGTGCAGGAGGATCCCCCTGGTGTTTCCGGCAAGATCTTCTGGCCGCGCGGTACGGGTCTTGAACCGACGCGCGCCGCTTGAGCGCGCGCTCGTCCTCGTGGCGATGCTCATTGTGCTGCTCGGTGGCTGCACGGCGACGCGCGGTTTTGATTTTGACATTACCGCCGACATGCGCGGCTTCACGCCGCCGGAATACCCCGGCCCGCAGCATTTCCTCGGCGTATGCCAGGCGATCCGGGAGTTGGGGCCCGGCGCCTTCATGATCACACCCGGCGACGCCGACCCGCCCGACCGCGTGCGCTTGGCCCTCGACCAGGTGTTCGGCCCGGCCTACCTCTGGTATCCCGTCGTGGGCAACCACGAGCTCGATAAGCCGGAGCACATGGACTATCTGCGCGCCTACAACGCCGGCGGCGCCAAACTGCCCGGTATTGTGCACAAAGGACCTCCCGCCGTCGAGGAAACCTGCTACTCGTTCGACTATCACAACGCGCACTTCGTCGTGCTCAACCAGTACTACGACGGCCAGAGCGACGCCGCCACCGATGGTGACAGCTCTCCCGCGCTGCTGGCCTGGCTGGCCGATGACCTGGCCGCCAATCGCCGGCCGTATACGTTCGTGCTCGGCCACGAACCGGTCCTGTCCGTGCCGGATCTGGACAACGGGCGCGTACGCCACCGCGGTGACTCGCTCGACAAGTACGCCGACAACAACCACCGTTTCTGGACACTGCTGCGCGCCCACGACGTTGTCGCTTATTTCTGCGGCCACACGCACAACGCCTCGCTGACCCGCATCAACGGCGTCTGGCAAATCGACTGTGGCCACTCCCGCGGACTCGGCGATCCCGGTGCCCCCAGTACGTTCCTGAAGGTGTATGTGCAGCCGGATGGCGTCCGCTGCGCGCTCTACCGCGACGACGCCCGCGGCGGCCGGTACGAACTGGTCTACGAGGAGCGCCTGCGCTAGTCCAATGCTCCCCTGAACCCGCGCCGCGCAAGCTCGGCGCCGCGACCGCCTGATCCGAGCCGCGCCCGTCAGGGAGCGGTTGCGTCGAGAATCGCTCGGCGGCGCCAGCAACCGCTCCCTCACGGTCGCGGCTCGGAAAGATGTCGTGATTGTAAGACACGACACCGGCCGGACGACCGACTCACAGTCGGCTACGGGCGCCCTTCGGAGGGTGTATCCGGCTCGTCGCGCGCCTCATGCGGACAAGCACCGCGCTTAATCGAGTCGGCGCCGAAACGCTCCCTGATCTGATCCACGATCTGGTCGAGCCGTTGCCGCCGCTCGCTCTCCGCCTGGTCAAACAGCGTCAACTGCTGGCCGCCGCGCGGCGCCAGTTGCGCGACGCCCACACCCAACAGCCGCACCGGGTGTGGCGTGGCAGCCCAGGCGTCGAACAGCTCTGCGGCGGCTTCCCAGAGTGTATCGGTCTGGTCCAGCGGCCCGGCCAGCGTCGTGCGACGGGTAATCGTCTTGAAATCAGGCCGGCGGATCTTCAGCGTGACCGTGCGGGCCGTCAGCTTGTGCCGCCGCAGTCGCCCCACCACGTGCTCCATCTGATCCAGCAGTACAGCGCGGAGGTATTCGAGATCATCGCAATCGACCGCAAAGGTGTGCTCGTGGCTGATGCTCCTGGCCTCGCGATCGGGCACCACCGGGCGGTCGTCAATGCCACGCAGCAGTTGATAGAAGTGCTCACCGACTTCGCCGAAATGGGCGCGCAACTGCCGCGCGGATAGCCGGCGCGCGTCCCCGAAAGTTGCCACCCCCAGTTCGGTGAAACGCCGCTGCGTGACCTTGCCGGCCCCCCACAGCCGCGCGATCGGCAGCGGATCGAGAAAGCCCTGGACTCCATCCGGCGGTACGACGACCAATCCGTCCGGCTTTTGCAGGTCACTGGCTAGCTTGGCCAGGAACTTGTTCGGGGCCACGCCGACGGAGGCCGTCAAGTGCGTTCCCTTGTGGATACGTGCCTTCAGCTCGCGAGCTATCTCCACAGGCGGCCCGAACAGGCGTGTCGAGCCGCCGACGTCGAGGAAGGCCTCGTCGATCGACAACGGTTCCACCAACGGCGTGAATTCCTCGAAGATGGCGGCGATCTGTCGGGAAACCTCGATATAGCGTTCCATCCGGCCCGGTAGGACGATCGCCTGCGGACACAGCCGCAGCGCCTGCGCCATCGGCATGGCACTGTGACAACCAAACGGGCGAGCTTCGTAGCTGGCCGTCGAAACCACGCCGCGCCCCTCCGGGCTGCCGCCGACGAGAACCGGCTTGCCGCGCAGCTCCGGCCGATCGCGCTGCTCGATCGCGGCGTAGAACGCATCCATGTCGATGTGCAGGATGTATCGCATAGCTTGCGGCTCCATAGTGGTGATGATACGCCATCACGGGGGCGCTACAGAATCGACGAATGGGGTTAGAACATGTCCCAAGGCTCCTTCCGAGCCGCGACCGTCAGCGAGCGGTTGCCGAAAAACCGCTCACCCACGCGCGCCGCTCGGTTCTTCTGTTACATCTGGGGGGATCCGGGGTAGGTTCTCGGCGTCTCGGTGGAACCGGGCTCGATTACTGGCTTGGCATCGTGGCCATACCGCTGGTCTTCGTCTTTACGCTCATCGCCGTCAACTCCACCGCCCTGACCTCGATCATGCCCAGCGGACCGCTGGGCAAGATCACCCAACTTGTCTACGGCGTGCTGGCTCCCGGGAATATCACCACCAACATCGCCACCGCCGGCATCAGCGCCGAGGTTTCCGGCAACGCCGCCAACCTGATCCAGAACATCAAGCCCGGCTACATGCTGGGCGGCAAGCCGCGACTCCAGGCGATCGGCCACCTGATCGGCGCCGTCTCCGGCGCGCTCTTCTCCGTCGCAGTCTTCTATCCCCTCTTCCTGCACCATGGCCCGGCCGGGCTGGTTACGGAGGACTATCCGTTCCCTGCGGTGGTGGTCTGGAAGGCGGTTGCGGAGATCCTCACCAGGGGGCTTGACCAGTTGCCGCCCAGCGCTTTGTGGGCCGCGGCAATCGGCGGCGGAATGGGCATCGTCTTCGAGATCCTGCGGCAGGTGACAAAGAACAAGTTCCCGCTCTCGGCCGTGGGCATCGGCCTGGCGTTTGTCATCCCGTTCAACACGTGCCTGGCCATGTTCTTCGGCGCCCTGGTGTTCTGGCTGTTGGGCAAGCGCTGGTCGAAGCCCGAGCAGCGCATGAACGAGATCTTCGTTCAGAATCAGGAATCGATCTGTGCCGGGATCATCGCCGGTGCGGCCCTGATCGGCATCGCTGTCATGGCCCTGGAGCTGTTCGTGCTCAAGTGATCCCCCCGAAGTCACCCTCCGAGCAGCAGCGCCACGAACGCATCGATATCAAACGCGTTGACGACGCCATCCTCGTTGCAGTCGGCGGCGCGGTGATTGCAGGCCGGGTGGGCCGCATAGTACACGTCGTACGGTTCAACATCTTTGAGCACAACTATGAAGACGTCGATATCGAAGACGTCGAGGCGGCCGTCGCAGTTCATATCGCCGAGCTGCGGCCCATCTGGCAACGCCCAGATTTCAACGTCGTCGATATTCCAGCCGGGATAGGTCGTGGACTGGTCGGTCGGCCCCAAGCCCCAGCGCACCCGCACCGCCGGCGCACCGCCGACGTCGCAAAGGTCGCACACTTGCAGCGACCAGGCCGACTCGCTGATGGCGGCCCCGAAGTGCTCCCAGACGGTGTTCCACGTGACATCATCGGCCGACACCTGAATATGCGCCTGGTCCCAGTTCGCCGCCTCGATTCCCAGCCAGCGTCTAAACCGCAACTCCACCGTGCTCAGGCCAGTGAAGTCCAGCGGCGTGGTCGTCAGATACTCGGTGGCCGGCAGATTGTCTGGATAATCGCCCGCGAGGTTGTATCCGTAGACGAAAGCGTCCGTGAATCCACCGGTCGGATCACCGGCGAACGATCCGCCACCCTGCGGCTGACCGAACTGCCAACCGCCGGCGACCGTCCAGCCCGGATCCATATCCAGACCAAACGCATAGATCCGCTGCCGACCTCCCACACTGATCGCGACCGCAGCGGTACCAGAGTTGTGCGTCCCATCGCTCACACTGAACCCGAGCAAATCGGCTCCCACGTGGTTGCGGAACGGCGTGTACTCGACCACTGCCCCGCCGTCCGCCAGAACGTGCGGAACGGCCACGATCGGACCTGCCACTGGGTCATCCAGCCGGCCGTGTTGCGGCAACACCTCGATGACAAATCCCAACGGATCACCGTTCGGATCGCTCGCCGTGAGCGTCATGAGCGTGGTCATATTCGGCGGCACGGCGACTTCGTCCGCGTGCGCCACGGGCGCGTCGGAGGACATCAGCAGCACATCATCGACGAACCAGTCATCGAAAGCCCCCGCATTGCCCTGGCTCTTGCGAAAACGCAGCCGAAAAACCGGATGAAAGGCCGCCGGCGGCAGAAACGTCTCAGCCAACTCAAACGTGGTCATGTCGTCGCCCAGCCCGGGGTGCTGCCGCAGCAACTGCCAGGCACCGTCCTCATCCAGGTACTCGACTATCAGGTCGTCGCCGGGCTCGGGCGGGTTGCCGCCGCCGGTACGTTGCCAGGCGTAGGCGAGCAGCACGCCGGTTTCGCCGGATAGATCGATGCGCTGCGTCCACAGTTCGTCGCCCCCGGAGGGGTCACCATTGAGGCGCGCCGCGTAAGGCGGGCTGGGCGGATCAATGCCAACGTCGTCGATCGTGGCGTGAAACACGCGGCCCCACTGGCCGGCGTCAAACGTCACCGCCGCGAAATCATCGAAGAACGGCAACGCCAGAACCGGTTCGACCTGGACCGTTACGGTCGCGACATTCGAATCCCCACCATCCGGGGGAGTCCCGCCATCGTTGGCCTTGAACTCGAACAGGTCCTGGCCGACGAAATCCAGGCCAGGCGCATACAGAACCGCCTGGCCGCCATCGACCAGCGTGTAGGGCAAGTCATCCGTTGTGATCAGGTGCCCATCACCGACATCGCGCAGATCGTACGTTGGCAGGCCGGTGATGATGTAGTCGAGCGCACCGGGGGGATACGGTTCGCCATCATCGACGCCAAACAGCGCCACCACCAACGGGGTGTTGATCGGCGTGGACGCCGTGCCGTCGGCCGCCATTGGTGGCCGCGGCCCACACGAGACGACGGCGGAGAGGTCGCTTTCGAGGAAGTCGTCCGCCAGGCCACCTCCATCTGATAATCCCGCCAGCCCATCCGCGGCGGCGATGTCGAGCCAACTGATCTGAATCCGCCCGTCAAAGAACAGCTCGATCTGGAACGTGTTCGTCGCGAACTCGTCGTACTCGGGTACGGTGTGCCAGGTAACCGCGACGCGGTCGTCCGTCTGGTGCCAACTGACGGTACCGCGCGCCCCCGGGTCGAGATCGTCGTACAACGCGGCCACGCGTGGCAGCGCGAAATGCTCCGCGAATGACTCGCTCGGGTCCACATCGCCTGCGCCGAACGTGAGGTAACCGTTACTGCCGACGTAGATCGTGTCGTAGCTCGTGCCATACAGCGAAACCAACGCCCCCCCAGCCAGCGTGATCGCCGCGCTGTCATCGTCCGCCAGCGGCAACACCTCCCCCCCCGCCGGATCGGTCGGCAGCAGACCGATCGCCACGGTGCAGGCGGCGTAGTAAGCGGGTGAACCATCCGGCGTTAGCAGCAGCGCGCGGAAGTCCAGATCGTTGTCCGCCACGAACTCCTCGCTGAAATAGTCGCGCACCCGCGGCGTGGCAAACGTGTAGCACGCGCCCCCGTTGTCATCCAGCGTGGCGTTGCCCGCCGAGTCTTCGACCGCAACCGCGAAGTAATACACCGTATCGTGCGACAGACCGTGCAGCTCGATTCTGTGGTACGTCCGCATGCCCGGACCTGCAACCGCGTCGTCAGGCGCGCCGCAACTCGGTCCATACCACACGGTGGCATGCGTCGGCTCGTCGGTCTCGAACGTGATCGTCGCGCGCCCCGGAGCAACCTGGGCAGCCTGCACGCCGGTGACGAGCGGCGCGTTGCAGTCCACCCCCGCCGTTTCGGTCACCTCCACGTCGAGGCCACCCTGCCCGTCGTCGGCGTCGATATACGTGGCCACAAGCACGTCACCGTCGGCGATCAGCAGTACGCCCACCTCATCCACCGTCTCCAGCGGGAGCACGCCGCGAAAAATCGCTGTGTCCGTTCCCGTCTCTTCCAGGGTGACCCGCTCGCCGCCGGGTTCGGCGGTCGACGTAAGCGTGACCCTCACAGTCTCGACCACGCCGCCGTCGACATTGAGATCACAATCGACAACTTGGATCGTGGCGAGCGCACCGCACGCATACGCCGGCCGATCCAGGCTGATCCGCCCCTGCGCAGAACAGCGCAGCAGTTGCGGTCCCGCACACAACGAGAACGGCTGCGGCCCTTTCGGCACACTGTAACCATGCACTTCGACGCGGTACGCGCCGGGCGGCGGCGCATCGACGACAACCTGCTCGATGTTGTTGACCTGGTCCGGCTGGGTGCGCACCGCCGCCGCCGCCGGCTCGGCCGGATTCAGCGTCCAGGGATCGGCGGCGGACATGGCCCTCGGCACCGCCCTGGCCGCGGCCGATGTCGACGGCGATGGGATCGACGATCTGGTCATCGGCGGCCCTGGGGACTCCACGGGCGCCCACGAGGCCGGTCTGGTCGTGATCTTCCTGGGAGGCCCCGGCTTCGCCCAGGGCATCGTGCAGCCGACGGCGGCGGACGTGATGATCCGCGGT
>JAHJAR010000233.1 GCA_018814045.1 Planctomycetota bacterium
CACCCGGCTCCCCGCTGACACTAGCCACGCCAGTACCGGCTGCACCCATCACATAGATTCGAGACGTACCATCCCGGCGTGACGCAAAAGCGATCAGCCTTCCGTCTGGAGACCAGGCGGGGTCCCTGTCAGTGCCCGGATGATAGGTAAGCCTCACTTGGTTCGTCCCATCGCTGTTCATAGCGTAGATCTCGGAATTGCCGTCCCGCGTTGAAGCAAACGCAATCGTCGCACCATCTGGGGACCAGGCCGGCGACATATCATCTGCAGAGTTCTCTGTCAGCCTTACCAGATGGGACCCATCCATATCCATGACGTAGATCTCGGACGACCATCCATCGTCGCCTGGCAGGATGAAACCGATTCTGCCCGGCAACGCACCCTCAGCTCGTGCTGCGAACGCCAGGGCCAACATAGGGCCCGCAATCCTCAGGATCACCGACACGTTCCCCTCTGCCGCCTGCCAGCGGAGTACTAGCCTGGATTCCCATGGCCCGGGCGGAGGCTAATCCGGGGGGCCGTCCGGCGGGGGCTGTGGCTGCCTGAGAGGGGCCGCAAAGGCCGGGGGACTATTAGGTTTGTTGTGGACATATCAACTGAGTCCCACGGTGTTACCATGATGCAGGGCAGAAGCACGGCAGAGGGAAGACGGCGGTCTTCAGGGGAGTCTTGAGCGGGAGGCCGGAAACTGCTTGCGCGATGTGAGGCATGCTAATACATTGGGTATATGTCTACCAGTGAAGCAGAAAACCTAACTGCACTGGCCCAGGTGTTCCTCTCTCCCCGCAACTCGACGCACCGCCAGTACGAGGCCCTGCGCGCCTACTACGTGGACGCTCTCTCCTCGGCCGAGGCCGCCCGCCGCTTCGGCTATACGCCCGGCAGCTTCCGGGTCCTGTGCCACCAGTTCCGGCAGCATCCCGAGCGCCCCTTCTTCCTGCCGCCCCCGAAGGGACCGGGCCCGTCGACGGAGAAGACGGCCATCCGCGACCGCATCGTGGCGCTGCGCAAGCAGAATCTGTCGGTCTACGACATCCGCGATGCCTTGGCGGAGCAGGGCCACCGGCGCAGTCCGGCGGCCATCGCGCTGATCCTGCGCCAGGAAGGCTTCCCGCGCTTGCCTCGCCGTCGCGACGAAGAGCGACCTGACCGGCCGCGACCGAACCGGGCTCAGGTAGCCGACGTGCGGACCCTCGATCTGAGTCCCCGGCACTTCCGCACCCGCTTTGGGGGTCTCTTCCTCTTCCTGCCCGACCTGGCTCGCCTGGGTTTCGACCGGGTAGTGCGCCAAGCCCAACTGCCCGGCTCCGAGATGATCCCGGCGGCCCACGCCGTGCGCTCCCTGTTGGCCCTCAAGCTGTACGGCCGCGCCCGTCACAGCCACTTCATGAGTGACGTCCTGGATGCCGGCCTGGGGCTGTTTGCCGGTCTCAACGTCATCCCCAAACGGGCCTTCCTGACCGAATACAGCTGCCGCATCGATCCCTCCTCCTACCCCACCCTCATGCAGTCCTGGTTCGAGGCCTTGACCCGCCTAGGCCTGGAGCGGGGGACCTCCTTCGACCTCGACTTCCACACCATTCCCTTCCACGGCGACGACGCGCTGATGGAGAAGCACTATCTCACCCAGCGCAGCCGTCGCCAGAAGGGCGTCCTGGCCTTCCTCGCCGAGGATGCCGACCGCCGCGTCTTCTGCTATGCCAACGCCGAGCTGCGCAAGGCCGACCAGGCAGACGAGATCCTGCGCTTCGTGGACTTCTGGCAGCACCGCACCGGCGTCCTGCCCGAGGAACTCATCTTCGATTCCAAGCTCACCACCTACGCCCATCTGAACCAGCTCAATCGGCTGGGGGTACAGTTCATTACCCTGCGCCGACGCTCCCCGCAGATGCTCGAGCAACTCTACCGTGAGCCCGCTTCGGCCTGGCGCCGCATCGCCTTGCGGGGCCTGGCGCGCGCCTACCGCACCCCGCGCGTCCTCGATCGCCCCGTCGTCTTGGACGGCTATGAGGGTCCCCTCCGACAGCTCGCCGTACTCGACCTGGGACACGAGGAACCCACCTTGCTCCTGACCAATCAGCTGCGGCGCTCCCCAGCCACCCTCATCGGCCGCTATGCGCAACGCATGCTCATCGAGAACTCCATCGCCGACGGCATCGACTTCTTCCACATGAATGCGCTGTCCTCGGCCGTCGCCATGAAAGTCAACTGCGATCTGCAGCTGACCCTCATGGCCAGCAGTCTCTACCGCCGCTTGGGCGAGCGCATCGGCAACGGCTACCAGCACGCCAAGTCCCAGCACCTCTTCCGCGACTTCGTCGAGGCCACCGCCCAGGTAGCGATCGGCCCCGACCACATCGACGTCCGCTTCCAGAAGCGCGCCCACAATCCCCTCCTGCTGGCGGCGGGGTACCAACACACCAACGTCCCCGTCCCGTGGCTCGCAGGCAAACACCTGCGACTCGCCTTCGGCTAGCAGGACGCCATCACGTTAGCCCGCAGTATAGCCATGGGCATCCAGGCTAGCGGTCAGGAGTCGGGGGACCCGCTCGGACGCCGCATCCGGCGCTTCCGGCAACGAGCGGGCCGCAGCCCCGCTCAGTCGACCATCTCCGTGAG
>JAHJAR010000234.1 GCA_018814045.1 Planctomycetota bacterium
GACTACGCCGGCGATCTGCCGTATATCGACTACGACGTAACCGACAATGGCAACGGCACGGCGACAGTGAGCGACACGCGGCGTTATTTGGCGGATGGCGGCATCGCCAGCCAGTACGGTTTTGCCACGCAGCAATCGACCTACCTCCACGGCGACATGCTCCGCTCGACCGTGCTGACGACGAACTCGGCTGGCTTGGCGGACGACACGTTCGCCTACACGGCGTTCGGCGAAGCGATCACGCCGGACGGCCTGGGCGGCTGGCTGGTGGGTTTCCCGCCCACTGACCCGGTGACGCGTTACCTCTATGCTGGCGGCTGGGGCTACGAGTCCGGCTCCGACAGCGAGCCAGGCTTGCTGTGGGTCCAGGGCGCAGACGCGTCCTTGCCGCCGATTACGTTGCAGCATGTTGGGCACAGGTGGTATGAGCCATCGACGGGGCGTTTCGTGCAGCGGGACCCGATTGGGATTGCGGGTGGGTTGAATGTATACGCTTATTGTGGGGCGAATCCTGTCCACCTGGCCGACCCCTCCGGCCTTGCAGCAGACGATGACGATTGGGTGACAAACGTGGATATCATAGCTGCGACTGCTGCCGGTGGTGCAGGTGGAGCGGCTGCAGTGGGTGGACTTGCCGGCCCTGTTGGTGCGGGTACTGGAGCTATAGCAGGCGGTGTCGGAGCTGGCGCTGGCGCCGCCGGCTACCTGTTTCTGAAGTACGCTTGTGTGTCACTCCACGAGACGATCAACCTATACCGAGAAAAGTGGCGCAACGAACGCGAGTTTGAGGACATCCTGCGACGTGGTCCCCAATCTAAGCCGCCGCCTCCAAAGCCACGTACGACTATCCGAGTGATCGAAGTCGGCACTGGTGTAATAGTAATCACTGAGTTGGGACCGATGCTCGTTAAGTAGCGCCTGAAGAAGGCTCGGGTTAGTTGCGCAACCTGAATCTCCTGAACATGCGGGCGCACCAGACGCGTGGAACGACCAATGAAGGAGTTGTGGGGAATCGATGATCCGCTTATCGCTCGATCGATCGAGCGCATGTGCTACGAGCGGTCAGCGTCCGTGAAGAGTGTTTTGTGGACCGCCCTCTGGATTGGAGTAATGACTGGTGCGGTATCAGCGGGGGTGGTGCTCGCTCTCGGCATACGAGGATGGCGACTGTACGGCGCGCAAGTTGCGGTGGTTGCCCTGGGCTGCGTAGCCGCTGTGTGGTGGCGCCGAGTGCGTGTCGCAAGAGTACTACCAGAGATTCTGCGGTCGATAGGGCGCTGCACAAACTGCGGGTACAAGTTCGATACCAACAGCGACCGTGGATGTCCCGAATGCGGACGGCCAGCCCCGGACACACAGATATCGACGAAAGAGAGTACTGAGTGAGCTAGAACGGAGTTGCGGTACACGGCGCCGCTGGACGGGCGGGTTTCGCCGCAGGGAGAGCCGCAAATCGACCCTTGGACAAACCCGCCGGCGCTTCGCACGGTGTGGTATACTTATTGGGACAAGGGTCAGGTCGCGAACATCACCGTGCGCGACGCAGTGGATCGCTTCAAGCGCTACGACCTGGCGTTCTACTACAACGGCAATCGGACGCTCTGGATGGCGGTGCACGACGAGTGGCAGGTCGACGAGGCCGGCGTGGTCGCGGATTCGCACCAGATCACGGCGGCGCGCGAGTTCCGCTTCGATTCGCCGCGGGCGCGGTATTTGTGCCGGGATATTGACCCGGCGACGTTCGAGCCGCCGGCCGGCGGATCACAGCACTGGACGCACTACGCCGGCGTGACGCCGTTTTTGGACAGCGAAGTGGCGACCGACACCGGCGTTGAGACTGACATGCTGGCCTACGCCGCGGGCCTTGGCCTCGGCGGTCAGCAGACAATCTCCACCGGCGAAACCGAGCATTTCCACGCCGACCTGCTCGGCTCGACGGTCCTGACGACCAACAGCGCCGGCCTGCTGGAGCAGTCATTCGCCTACACCGCCTTCGGCGAACCCGTCGCCGCCGACCCGGCGGACACGACCCGCTACGGCTACGCGGGCTCCCACGGCTACGAATCCGGCCTGCTCACACTCGCCTGCCCCGACCCGACCTTGCCCGACGTTACGTTGCAGCACGTCGGCCACCGCTGGTACGAACCGGCGACCGGGCGCTTCGTGCAGCGGGATCCGATTGGGATCACCGGCGGGTTGAATGTGTATCTCTATTGCAGCGCCAACCCACTAGCGGCCGTTGATCCATACGGCCACCTCTCGGAGATCCCGGAGACCATACAGAACATCGGAGGTGTGATATCGGGCCTCGGTGGACTCGTCTGGCTTGTACCCACCCCGCAGACGAAGGCTGCTGGGGCCGCTATCACGGTCGTGGGATGCATAGTCTGGGGGACGGGTTCAGGAGCTGCCTTGGTACGAGACCATGGGTCCGTCGTTGCTGAGGGGATTATGGACGCCGATGAGAGACGCCAAGAGCACGAACAGAACGGACAGATCCCGCGCGGGCCAGGCAACTGCCCCTGGATGTAAGTTGGCTAACGACATTCGACTCCGCCGGCCGCGCGATTGCCCGGCCGAACCAGTAAGGATCCGCTCAAGTGGACTCATTACGCCGCGCAATCGATGCGACCGTGAACCCCGAAGGAATAATAGGGACAGCCACTATCTATCGCACCGATGGTGGCTGTCCCTATTTATCTACTACTTATCTATCGGGACAGACTTGATGGACTCGCTCGTAGAGCCTGATATGCACGTATTGGATTGGCCCCGGATGTCGGATGCGCTGGAAGCTGTCTCGCACAGCAGCCGCAGGGTAGGCGGGCAGGAATAGGATGGAGCGGAGCGAGGAATCTGAATGGCGCGCTGGCCGCACTGGGCTTTAGTTGACGCCTGGATCTGGAAAAAACACACCCCGGATACGCCGGTAGCTTACCGGCGCCACGTCGAGTTGTATCGATGGTGGCTCCTGGTACCGGTATGCGCACTCCTTGTCATAGGCCTGCTGTCGCTCTGTTGGGTCGGAGTGTGGATCGGGGCACTGTCTGTAGAAGGAAAGTGGTTTAGGATAGTAGCTTTGGTCCCGCCGAGGTTCTGGCCTCCGCTTGTGCTCGGTTCAGTTCTGTCAGTGTACATAGTCCCGCGCGTCGTGACGGATCGGTTCCGCCGTCGGCTACGAGCGAACAAGTGGGCGCTTTGTACCAACTGCGCGTACAACTTGAATGGCCTCCCGTCGCAGCACAAATGCCCCGAGTGTGGATCACCGTTCGATGCACGGGAGACAGAGGTCGCGTGGCGGGCGTGGCTCAGGACGATTGAGACATAGTGGCTGACCCAGCTCTACACGATCTACACCTACGACACCGATTTCGCCGACCCGGGCGACCTGCCCTACCCGACGCGGAACAACCGCCTGCTGCGGTACATGGTCTACGATGGCGACCCGGGGGCCGGCGCCGGGCCGCCGTTGCCGCATATGGAGCCGCTGGACGGGCCGGTTTCGCCGGTGAGCGAGCCGGAGGAGGTGCCGGGGCCGCCGGA
>JAHJAR010000235.1 GCA_018814045.1 Planctomycetota bacterium
CGCGGCCCCGCTCTGCGGGTGGGGCGCGCTGGCGCAAGCAGTGCTGCCCTTCGAACGCGCGGGTGGGTTCGTGCCGGCCAATCCCGTCGACAAGCACGTACTGGCCACGCTGCGGAAGCAGGGCATCGAGCCCGCGAATCAGTGTTCGGACGAAGTGTTCGTCAGACGCGTGTACCTGGACGTCATCGGCACGTTACCCGAACCGGCGGAGGTACGCCGATTCCTGGCGGACCGCCGTTCCGACCGGCGCGCCGTTTTGATCGATGCACTTATGGAACGGAAGGAGTTCGCCGACTATTGGTCGCTGAAGTGGTGCGATCTGCTGCGGGTGAAAGCGGAATTCCCGATCAACCTGTGGCCCAACGCCGTGCAGGCGTACCATCATTGGATTCGCGACTGCATCGCGCAGAACAAGCCCTACGACGAGTTCGTCCGCGAGTTGCTGACTTCGAGCGGCAGCAACTTCCGCGTGCCGCCGGTTAATTTCTATCGCGCGATTCAGGGCCAGGAGCCCAGCACTATCGCTGCGGCCGTGGCCCTGACGTTTATGGGTACGCGTATCGAGAGCTGGCCGGAGGAGCGGCGCAGCGGCCTGGAGGAGCTCTTCTCGCGGGTGGCCTACAAGGCGACGGCCGAGTGGAAGGAGGAGATCGTCCATCTGGATCCGGCCCCGTCCGCCCCGCTGGAAGCGGTCTTCCCCGACGGCACGAGAGCACGCGTTCTGTCCGGCGCGGATCCGCGCCAGGCGTTCGCCGACTGGCTGCTCAGCGCCGAAAACCAGTGGTTCGCGCGGAACATCGTAAACCGCACGTGGGCTTGGCTTATGGGACGCGGGATAATCCACGAGCCGGACGACATCCGCCCGGACAATCCGGCCGTCAACCATGAGCTGCTGGCCTACCTGGAAGAGGAGCTGGTGCGCGCCAACTACGATCTCCGGCACATCTACCGGCTGATTCTCAACTCCAGCACGTATCAGCAGTCTTCAATTCCGCGCAGCACCAACCCGCAAGCCGAGGCGCTGTTCGCGTATTACCCCGTGCGCCGGCTGGACGCGGAAGTGCTGATCGACGCGCTGTGCTGGATTTGCGGGCCGGGTGAGAGCTACACGAGTGCCATCCCGGAGCCCTTCACCTTCATCCCGGAGCAGCAGCGCACGATTGCGCTCGCGGACGGCAGCATCACCAGCCAGTTCCTCGAGATGTTCGGGCGCCCGGCCCGCGATACCGGCCTCGAATCCGAGCGTGACAATCGCCCCACCAACGCCCAGCGCTTGCACCTGCTCAATTCGAGCCACATCCAGAAAAAGATCGAAGACAGTGGCCGTTTGCGCAAGCTGGCGCAGGCAGCCCGGCGTGATCGCCGCCTGTTGGTCCGCTCGCTCTATCTCACGATCCTGTCGCGCTATCCGACCAGCACCGAATTGGACGCCGCGCTGGAGTACGTCGACGCCGCGGGGGGAAACCCGAAGCGGGCCATCAATGACCTGGCCTGGGCGCTGATCAACACCAAGGAGTTTCTCTACCGGCATTGAGCCGGGCGGCTGATCGGCAGACCTTGAGGACGCGCACATGGGTGAGTATCGACCAGCTAAACGCATCACGCGGCGCGAAGCTCTGCGGCGAGGCGTACTCGGGACGGCAGGCTTGGCACTGCTCGATCCGCGGCGTGTCTTCGCGCAGGCGGCGAGCAAGCCCCCCCGGGCCAAGTCGGTCATTCAAATCTGGATGTGGGGCGGCCCGGCCCACCTGGACACGTTTGATCCCAAGCCCGACGCCGGATACGACTACTGCGGTCCGCTCGCCAAGGCCATCCCGACCAACGTTGCTGGAGTCCAGATCGGCGAATTGCTGCCGCTGCTGGCCCAGCAGGCCGACAAATTTTCCATCATCCGCAGCATGACACACGGCGTGAACGCCCATGAAACGGCGTCATACATCACGCAAACCGGTCGCCAGCCCGGCCGACTGGTCTATCCCTGTGCCGGGGCAGTTGTGTCCGTCTTCAAGGGGTATGACCACGGCTACAAGGGGCTGGTCCCGCCCTACGTCGTGCTGACGCAGACACAGGGCCGCTTTTCCGAAGCGGGCTTTCTGGGGCAGCGCTACAAGCCCTTCGCCACCGGCGGCGATCCCAATCAGCAACGCTTCGCCGTGGAGGGGATCATCGCCCAGGGCATCAGCGATCAGCAGCAGCAAGCCCGGCGAGAACTGCTGCACCAGCTTGATTCGCTCGGTCAGGCCATGCCGGATAATCCGAGTTTTGCTCAGCTCGATCGCTGCGAGGAGCACGCTTATGAGCTGATGTTCGGCGACGCGCGGAAGCTGTTCGATCTGTCGCAGGAGCAGAATGAGGCGCGGGATAGCTACGGGCGTAATACATTCGGCCAATCCTGCCTGGTGGCGCGCCGCCTGGTCGAGGCCGGCGTGCCCTACGTGACCATCAACTACAAGGGGTGGGACACGCACAAACAGCACTTCCAGACCATGCGCAGGAAGTTGCCGGAAATGGACAAAGGCCTGGCCACACTCTTGCAGGACCTGTCGGACCGCGGCCTGCTGGACAGCACCATCGTCTGGTGGGGCGGGGAATTCGGGCGTACTCCAAAGGTCCAGTGGGATCCGCCTTGGAATGGTGGCCGGGGACACTACGGCAAGTGCTTCTCAGTCGTCGTCGCCGGCGGCGGTTTCATGGGTGGACACGTCGTCGGGGCCTCGGACGCGAAAGGGGCCGAGGTGGCGGAGCGCCCCGTGTATCCGCACGATCTGCTCGCCAGCATGTACGAGTTGCTGGGTATCGACCCCGAAGGGCCGCTGCCCAACTCGCGCGGGCTGGACGTCACGGTCCTGCCGACAGCGAAAGACGGCGTGGAGAGTGGCGGCCGCCTCAAGGAGATCATGGTCTCATGACTATGGCGCAACGAGTAGTGCTGGTCGCGGTGACCCTCTGCGTGGCGGAAGTAAGCGGCCAGGTCGGGCAACGCGAACCGCGCATCGGCTATCTTGTCCCCGGCGGTGGTCAGCAGGGCACCGTTTCCAGGATCCTCGTCGGCGGTCAGTCCCTGCGCGGAGCCAAGGACGTGTATGTCTCCGGCCAGGGCGTGCACGCCTCCGTCGTCCACTACTACCGGCCCCTCAGGAACCTGGAGCCTGAGCAGCGCGAGGAGCTTGCCAGACGGATGCGCGCGGCGATCGCCAAGCGCTGGGCCGAGTTGGCCGAGCAGGGACGCGTTGACCCCACGCCGCCCTGGCGGGAACTGGGCGGACGGCTTCCAGGGCGCGCCAAGGCGGCCAAAAAGGACGACTCCTCCGAGGAAGAAGTGGTCAAGCTGCCAGACCACCCACTCCTGGACAATCTCGAAGACAAGAGCCTGAGGGAACTGCTGCATGTACGCCGCGAGCTCCTCAACTTGAGGAAAAGGCAGCCCAACGCCCAGATCGCCGAGTCCGTTCTGGTCGAGGTTGCGATCGATGCCGATGCCGCGCCGGGCGACCGCGAGCTGCGGCTCGGAACGCGGACAGGCCTGACGAACCCCATGGTCTTCCAGGTTGGGACGCTGCCCGAGTGCCGCGAACAGGAGCCCAACGAACCAAACACCTACGGTTTTCTCCCGGAGGAACCGCCCGCCGCGCTGCCGATTCTCGTCAATGGGCAGATCCTGCCGGGGGATATCGACCGTTTTCGCTTCCGCGCACAGAGCGGGCAACAACTCGTGATCGAGGCGCATGCGCGCCGACTGATCCCCTTCCTCGCCGACGCCGTGCCCGGCTGGTTTCAGGCCACGCTGGCACTCTACGACGCCGAGGGGAACCAGGTCGCGTTTGCGGACGACTATCGCTTTGACCCCGATCCGATTCTGTTCTACGAGATCCCCAAGGCCGGCGAATACGAGCTCGAGATTCGTGACTCCATCTATCGGGGACGGGAGGATTTCGTCTACCGCCTGAGCGTGGCCGAACGGCCCTTCATCACGTCCATGTTCCCGCTCGGCAGCAACACGGGCACCAGCAGATACGCCGCCATCGATGGCTGGAACCTCGCCACCAAACGGCTGCTCCTGGATGCGGAGCCCGACGACGACGGCGTCCGGCAGAAGGCTTTCGGCCGTGGCAAACGCACGTCCAACCCGGTCACGTATGCCGTGGACGAACTGCAAGCACGGACCGAGACCGAGGACAACAACACCGCCGCTGATGCCCAGCGGATCACGCTGCCACAGATTCTGAACGGCCGCATCGCCCAACCCGGTGATGTGGACACATTCCAGTTCAAGGCCAAGGCCGGCGATGAGATCGTGGCCGAGGTAGTTGCCCGCCGCCTCAACTCACCACTCGACTCGCTCCTGCGCCTGAACGACTCCACCGGGAACGTACTGGCCTGGAACGATGACTGCGAGCACAAGGACGGCTTCTTGCACACCGATATGGGGCTCATCACGCACCACGCCGATTCCTACCTGCGCGCAAAGCTCCCGGCGGACGGCAGCTACTACGTACAACTGACTGATACGCAGGGCCACGGCGGAGCGGCCTATGGCTATCGTCTGCGGGTGGGACCGCCACAGCCCGATTTCGCCCTGCGCGTGACGCCTTCCAGCATCAACGTACCCGCGGGAAGAGCCGCGCCAATCTGTGTCTACGTTCTGCGGAAAGACGAGTTTGCTGGCGAGATCGAACTCGCTCTGGTGGACGCTCCGCGCGGTTTCACGCTGGACGGGGCGCGCGTGCCCGCCGGCAAGGATCGTATCCGCCTGACCCTGACCGCGCCGCAGACCAGACTCAGCGCGCCGGTGTCTTTGAAACTCGTCGGCCGCGCCCGAATCGGCGGCAAGGTGCTGACCCGGCCGGCGATGCCCGCAGAAAACATGATGCAGGCCTTCCTGTACCGCCACCTGACGCCGTCACAGGAGTTGATGGTCGCGGTGCTGGGACGGAACGGGCAACCCGTCGAGCTGGACGGCGACGACCCCGTGCGGATTCCCGCCGGCGGGACGGCCCAGGTGCGCATCAAGGCCGCCCGCAGCTCGGGATTGCAGAAGATCGAGCTGGAGCTCAAGGATCCGCCCGCGGGGATCAGCTTGCAGAACGTCACTGCTATCCCCGGGGGGCTGACGTTCCAACTGCTGGCCGATGGCGCCCTCGTGCCCGTCGGCTTTGCTGACAACCTGATCGTCGAGGCCTTCACCGAGGTCGCTCGTGAAGACAAGGACCAGAAGAAGGCCAAACAGGTGCGGCGCGTCTCGCTGGGCGTGTTGCCGGCGATACCGTTCGAAATCGTAAGGAAATAGACGCTGGGCAGCACAGAACGTCTCACAGGGATTATCCGCATGTGTCAGGACTTCACCACTTGCCGAAGCAACCCCGGCGGGCCTGCGGTTTGGAAGTGCACGGTAGACCGCGCGTGGGCTGTGCATGGGATTTGGGACAGTCCGTGGGGCAAGCAGTAGTTCTGTTGGGACACACGCATGGAGTTCCTGCGATTTGACGCCAACGACTTTCCCGCCACCGTGGACATTGCGCGTTTCTGTGGCCCCCGCGGGGTCACCGAAGCAAACCTGGTGGTGTCCCCCAAGGAATACGGCAGTATTGAAGACCAACTGGGTTGCGTGCTGCGCGGCTATGGCCGGGCGCTCCGCGCGCTGGGAATGAACATGCGCACCGCGGTCTGGCGGCGTTTCTTTTGTAGCGATTTCGTGAACCAGGCTCCGGGGCTGAAGGCCCGCGTCAACGCGGGTCTCAACGACCCGGACGACGCGTGTGCCCTGTCGTGTGTCGGCCAGGCACCCATCCCGCCGGCGAAGGTTGCGCTGTGGGCCTATCACATCAGCGACCCGGAGGGCCGGCTTGACAAATCACGCGACGGTCAATCCCTGAGGCTCAGGCGGCACGAGCTGTCGCATCTCTGGACCACCGGCCTCACCTGCCCGAGCGCCAGCAGTTCGCAAGACCAGACCAGGGGGATATTCGAGGAGTATGACGCGTACTTACGCGCTCAGAACCTGTCGTTGTCGGACCATGTTCTCCGTACGTGGGTCTTCGTGCGCGACATCGACGCGGACTACTCCGGAATGGTGGCAGCCCGGCGGGAGTTCTTCGCCCAGCGCGGCCTGACGCCCGAGACGCACTACATCGCCAGCTCTGGCATCGCGGGCCAATGTGGAGACGTCGCCGCCCGGGTAGCGCTGGACGCCTACGCGATCGCGGGTGTGCAGCCGGAGCAGATTGAGTACATCGAAGCACTGGACCATCTCTGCCCGACTCACGCCTACGGCGTAACTTTCGAGCGGGCCACCGCGGTGGCCTATCGCGATCGCAAGCACATCCTGATCTCGGGCACCGCCAGCATCGACCACGAGGGTCACATCGTGCATCCGGGCGACGTGGGGCGGCAACTCGAGCATACCCTCGCGAACATAGCGGCTCTGTTGGCACGGGCGGGAGCCACCCTCGCAGACATGGGCATGTTCGTCGTCTACATCCGTGACACCAGCGACGGGGCGGTGGTCCGGCAGCGGATGCGCGCGCGCCTGGGCGATGCTCCGCTCGCGTTCGTCGCCGCCCCCGTCTGCCGGCCGGGCTGGCTCATTGAGATCGAAGGCCAGGCCATCATCCCCAGCTCGAATCCCGGCCTACCGGCGTTCTGAGCGCTACCACGCGCGGTTGCCCCCGCGCGGCGGATAGTACAGCGCCCGCTTACAACAGCCCCACGCGCGCGTTGAACTTCCCAATCGACGCCGCGTGCCATGCCGACGGCCGTTCGCGTCGGCGTGCCTTTCGCGCCGAACACGCCAACACCACATCCCAAGTACGATCAAGCGACGGCTAGCAGGTCTCGTACGTCGACCCGCCCTACCCACTTGCTCCGAATCGGCGCTTTGCGCGGCGGTACCACCCGGCGCAGGCGGCCCGTGGGTGGATCTGTCCGCGTTGTGTTTGCGAGAACCTGTTTTCAGCCCCGTCTTCTGTTGCCGCCCGGCGATTCTCGGACTGTACTGAGCTTATCGGGCGATGCGCGCCGGGGGTGTGTTGGAGTTGGCCCCATGTGCGTTTGTTGGTGGGTACATGTCGGGAAGAGAACAGGGAGCGAGACCAGTCTGTTCGGCGCGGGTTCTGGGGCCAACGGAGTGGGGGGCCCAGCGTGCAAAGGGGTCGGGACGGAATCGGCGACTTGCAGGTTGCCACCCTGCCCGAGCCCGCCGGGGTTTGCCGCCAATCAGAGCCGCGCACGTCAGCAAGCGGTTTTTGTTGCGCATACGCAGAGCGTCGATCAATTGCCGACGGGTCGCTTAACCACGTGCGCGGCTCTCATTCGTGGGCGCAATGACTACTCCGCCCGCCGATTTCGTCACGCACCCGCTTGGCAGTGCCCCCAGGCTCTCACGCTGCGAAGCCAAAGAGGCGGAACGGGTTGAGCGGCTGCGGCTGCGGCTGATTCTGACGTTGGCGTTCCTTCTGCTATGCGACGAGGGCCTGCGGTCTCGCCAACACTACCGACCGAGCATGTGCTGCAGCAGCAACGGCCCCAAGCAGTGCAGTATCTTCACCATTGGCCGCGTCATGTTCGACCGCCTGAACCTGTCCCCGGCGTCAGCCTTCGCCGCAATCGCCGGTATTACCGCGGCCGCTCCAAACTGGGGATGAGTCAGATGGTTAGAGCGTTGAATCTAATGGTCGGCTCTCGGTACAAGCCTCTGCCAACTCGCGACCGTCGGTCAACCAAGGGCCAAATGGAGAATACCGGATTGCCCCCCCGCCAGCGATGTCGCAGACGGGTCAACTGGAGATTTCCGAAAGAGCGCGCCCCCCAACTGGCCGCTTACGCGACCATTCGAACAGAAGGTCGCCGATGCAACGCCAGAATCTACGCCACACTGACCCGTGCGTTTCGGCCCTCTTCACAGTGGCGCCTGGGCGGTAACGAGAAATGACCGCTCCGCACACGGTGTGCGGGGCACAGCCGAGTTGTCTTGCTGGCAAGGAGAGGTAGATGTTCGTGCGACGTACCGTGATGCCAGTGTCGGCAGCAACCGCGACGACCAAGGGACGGCGCACGTCGTACTGTATTTCCTTGGCGGAGGATACAACATGAGGAATCAAGACATGAAGGGGATCAGGTTGTCGGTGGTGGTAGTAGTGGCCGCGTTGGCCGGCCCGGCGATCCTGGCCGACACGCTGTATGTGCCGAGTGAGTATCCGACCATCCAGGCGGCGATTGTTGCCGCGGTTAATGGAGATGTTGTCGAGATCGCGGACGGAACGTACACGGGAGCGGGGAATGTGGATCTGGACTTCGCCGGCAAGGCGATCACGGTGCGCAGCGCGTCGGGTGATGCCGCGTTGTGCATCATCGACTGCGAAGGCACCGGCCGCGGGTTCTGCTTTCACAGCGGCGAGGGGCCCGACTCCGTCATCGATGGGCTGACAATCACGAACGGGCATACCCTCACCTACGGCGGCGGTCTATTCTGCGAAGACTACAGCAGCCCGACGCTCGCCAACTGCATAATCAACAAGAATTCGGCCGACGACGGCGGGGGCGTCTGCTGCGACGGTAGCAGCCTGACGCTCACCAACTGCACGATCGGCGGGAATCTGGCAGGCTTCGGTGGCGGCGTCTATTGCGACTGCGCCGACGCGACGCTCAACAACTGCACGATCAGTGGGAATCAAGCAGGCATCGACGGCGGGGGCATCTTCTGCCTTCCAGACCACCCGACGCTTAAGAACTGCACGATCGGCGGGAATCTGGCAGGCGCCGACGGCGGGGGCGTCTGCTGCTGGAGGGACAATAGCTCGGCGCTCAACAACTGCACGATTTGTGGGAATGAGGCTGGTTACAGTGGCGGCGCCGTCTACTGCGCGGAGTCCAGCAACCCGACGCTCACCAGTTGCATCCTGTGGCTCGATTGGCCGGAAGAGGTCAACCTCGATTCTGGCAGCCCCACCGTGGCCTACTGCGACGTTCTGGGCGGCTGGACGGGCACCGGCAACATCGACGTCGACCCGGAGTTCGCCGGCAGCTCCTCCGGCGGCATCTGGACCCATGACGGAGTCTACGATCCTCAAATGTACCAGGTCACTCTTACTAGCCGTGGCGCCGGCTGGGCCGAAAACGAGCTCGTGGGGAAGTTCGTCAACCCCGACTCCCTCCAATGTGTCCAGTTTCCCATTATCGCCAATACAACCACCACAATGACGGTGTGGGCCGATTGGGCCACGGTCTACGCCGGTGCGTCGTGGATTATCAGGGGCATGGCCTATGGGATACGTGACTACCATCTCAGTGGCACATCGCCCTGCATCGATGTCGGCGACCCTGACGGTGACTACACGGGGCAGACGGACATAGACGGTCAAGTACGCATCTGGGACGGTGACGGCGACGGCGACGCGCGTGTCGATATGGGTGTGGACGAATTCGGCTCGTACTGCTACGGCGACGTCAACTGCGATGGCGACGTCAACGGCTTTGACATCGATGGCTTTGTGCTGGCGCTGCAGTGGCCGGGTGTTTATGCCACGACGTATCCGGACTGCCACATCATGACGGCCGACTGCAACGGCGACGGGCTTGTGAACGGATTCGATATCGACCCGTTCATCGCCCTGTTGGAGGGTTGATCAGCCAAGAGCCACGTCCGGGACGCCGTACGCGTTTCGCGTCGCGGCGGGACACGATGCACGTTGCCCGGCGCGGACACTGGACTCGCGTGCTCGTTGCGCGAGGCCGAGTCCCGGCGGGACGATTGAAAGCCCAGTCATCCCGCCGGGACTGCCGGTACGCTGATCACGGACCGGAGGCGTGCCGCACTGCTGGCCCCCTACCACCAGGAATCGTCGTCGAGTTCGTCCCACCCTTCGTAATACCAACCGCCGTCGTCATACCAATCCCCCTCGTCCCCGGCATCGTCCGCCCAACTCTCGTCCCAGCCATCCGCGTACCAGTCGTCGTAGTCGGTATCCGAGGGCGCCTCTTCATGCCAGTCCGCGTCCGTCCCCGTGTCCCATTCCTCCACGTAGACCTCGCCTCCAGACCACTCTTCTTCGTAATCCCCGCCGCTGGTCCACGTCCCTCCGCCGAGGAACCACAGCCAGTCGAAGACCGACCCGCCTTCGAAGTAGGCCTCGTCCTCGTAGTATCCATCGTCGGGATAGTAGCCGTCTTCGTAGTAGCCGTCCTCGTAATAGACCTCCTCCACGTAACACACTTCTCCGCCGCTGCAACCGTACCGCCCACCGTTGGCCAACCGATCGATCAAACCGAGCAGCGAACCGCTGGTATCGCAACCCGCCGGCGTTACGAGCAGCAGGCTCAGAATCGTGATGTTCGGGATGCGGCGCATGTCATTCTCCTATCTTATCCTACCCTCCAGCAGTGCCCGAGGACGAGAGAATTCGCGCTTTTTGAGGTGCGGCCATACCCCGGTCACACACGACCGCCAAAGGAGGTTTGACGGTTGGGGAGACGCGTTGTTATCCTGAATGTCGCCGGTCCGGTTGCGCCAGCGGGTGCAGCCGCACATTCGCCACGTTGGCGCGGAGGTGAGTCCATGGTGCGCAAGCGCGTCGGCTTCACACTCATCGAACTACTCGTAGTGGTGGCAGTCATCGCCCTGCTGATCAGTATCCTGCTACCGGCGCTGTCGCAGGCAAAGGAACGAGCCAAAGCCACTGTGTGCGGCTCCAACCTGCGGCAACTCGGCATCGCCCTGACCGGGTATGTAACCGAAAACGGCTACTACCCCGGGCACCACACGCCGCAAACCGGCCAATGGAAAATCATCATCGTCTGGCCCCCACGGCTGCGCAAGTACACCGGCGGGCAACGGGACGTCTTCTGGTGCCCAGCCGCCGAACTCGAGTTCCGTTGGACGTTTGTCGAAGGCGGCGGACCACGAAGCCGGCGGTACGGCTACGACCCCGGCGAGGCACCCGTCCGCAACACGTCCGGCTTTAGTTACGGCTACAACGACTGGGGCGTGCGCGAGTTCACCGATCCACACCTCGGGCTCGGCGGCCATGTCGACGATCCCAATTGTGACTGGTGCGGCGAGCTTCGGGAAGAGAAGGTCAAGGTCCCCTCCGACATGATCGCGATCGCCGACAGCAAGGCGGACTACAACTGGGACACGGCGATCGACCCGGCCGATTCGATCGACTACGAATGGCCCAGCAAAAGGCACTTCGGCGGCACCGAAGTTCTCTTCTGCGACGGACACGCCGACTGGATCGAACAGAGGACACTGATCGAGCCGATCGAGTGGTCACGGCGACGCTGGAACAACGACCACCTGCCGCACGAGGAGTATTGGCAACGGTAGGCCAAGCGTCCTCGATGGAGGGCGCGGCGTGCCGTCTGAGATGTAGCGCTCGGGCTGTGTCCCGGCCGTCGTCCACCGATGTGGGTGCTACGGACATAACCGCCGATGATCGGAGGCACGCACGGCCGTCGCGCATGTGCCCGACATCATGCGGATGAGGCGACATTCGTGAACACCAGATCCACTATTCTGCTTTCGCTAGCCGTGCTCGCTCTGACGGCTGCGGGTGTGTTGCTGACGCGACACATGACGCAGGGCGATTCAGAGAGCGAGGACTTCCCGGAAGGAACCTTCTGGCTGTGCACGAATCCGGAGTGTGGGGCTGAGTTCGTGAAGACGGTCGCCGAGTTGGGCGCCTTTTACCGCGACAACCCCGACGCCCCGCTCCCCTGCCCGAAATGCGGCCAAACCCAAACCAAGCGCGCCATACGCTGCCCGCTGTGCAAGCGGTTCTACGACCCGGGCGAACGCGGCAACCGCGTGCGCATCTGCCCGCATTGCAAACAGGAAATGCCGCGGTTGACAGAAGTCGGCGGTTCTGACAGCCCGTGACCCACCCGAGGTTGGACCCCGAAAGGGGACATTCTGATTCTTGCCTGACAAGAAGGCCCAAAAAGGGGCAGTGACGTGGGTGCCACTGGTGGCTCGCCCACCAGTGTGACTGGGTCCTCGCTTGCGCTTCTGGCTCTGATCGGATGCGCGGCTGCGCGTGGCGGCGTGAAACCCGGCTGAAATCGAGTTCCGCGGCGGGCTGTTAAGCCCCTGAGAGGCCTGATCTGTCTAGTGGACGATTTGTCCTGGTCCGGCCGAGGGATCATCGAATAACGCGACGCCTCCGGACGGCTCACTGCGTACAGCATGTGACACCCTGCGCAATTCCGGCCGCGTTGTGCGGCAAGCCATTGGCCCCTGGCCGCCGCTGTCGGCGAGCGTCGGAGGCCGGTGAACGGCGATCTGGAATGCTGGCTGGCCAGCCGCCCGAAGCGCAACACGCAAGACTGTGCGGCACGGTCGAACCAACCGAGGGCCAAACGGTCGCCGTGCGCGCAGACTCGCAGTTGCCGCTCCAAAGCAGGGAACCGGGAGCTTCGCCAACTTCGATCGGCGTAGCGGTGGCGACTAGTACAGAGACCGGGCGACCGTCGCTGACGGACCGCTCATTTCGGATTTCGCGAAACGCTCCACTTTGGCCGAAAAAAGTGGCGCCGGCTGCTGGTGGCGTGAGGAATCGCGTGCTAAACCACGTGTACGTAGTTCGTTACGGCATTATCGCACCTACGGTGGAACATGTGCGTTTCCTCTCGGCCGCGTCACAATCCTGAGAATCGCGGTTGCCGACTGGGTCCAGCTCGGCTACGCTTCCTGCAATAGCGATCTTCTCTGATCCGCCCTCTTCCTGAGCATCTGCCCGCGGTCGTGGGTACCTTCTCCCGAAACGGACTGGTCACTGAGGCTCGTTTGATGGCCTGACGCCGCGTGCCGCGCAGGGTTGTCCCTGGCCGCGGTGGCGATCGTTGGGTGGCGGATTGCGGCGGGTGCCGCAGGTAACCTTGAGAGCCCGAGAATCCGAATTCACGCCTTGCCAGCACTGCCGCTTCGATGCCGGACTGCTCCCCGTGGGAAAGAAGACTCCGTCTGGGCGCGCCCGAATTCGAGGGGCTGCCTGACGGATGAGGCCGACACGGACCGTCGGTCTGTTGCCAGTCACGGACTCGTCGCAGTGCGGGCCGGGATAGAAACACGGGCATCGGGCCAATCGGAGATTCATGATGGGTCGGAAACTGTATGTCGGAAACCTCGGCTATGACGTCACGGGCAGTGACCTTGAGCAGTTGTTTGCCGGTCACGGGACGGTGGATAGCGCGAGCGTGATCAACGACCGCGACACCGGTCGCAGCAAGGGCTTCGGGTTCGTCGAGATGAGCTCGAACGCGGAAGCCGAGGCCGCGATCGCGGCGCTGGATGGAAAGGAACTCGGTGGCCGGGCGATCAAGGTGAATGAAGCCAAGCCGCGCCCCGCAGGCGGCGGCGGCGGCGGCGGTGGCGGACGTGGCGGACGCGGCGGGCGCTGGTAGGGCTGTTGTCGCGAGGCACACGCTGGGCACGAACTTCGCCCAGGTGCTTTGCAACAAAGGAGCTCGAAGTGCTTAGCGTAACAGAAGCTGCCGGCGCGCGTCTCGCGCAGATGCTCAAGCAGCAGGACGTACCGGAGGATACCGCGGTTCGTTTCGTATGCGAAGGGCAAGGCATTGCCTTGCGACAGGACAGCGTGCGGGCGGGCAACACGACGTTTCAGCACGAAGACCGAACGGTCTGGCGGCGGGACGCCCAGGTGTCGGAGCTCCTCGCCGAAGACCCGCTCGATCCCGAGGGGGCGAAGCTGACGCGGCAACATCCGCAGGAAGGCGAGTAGCGTCGGCGATGATGCCCACCGAAAAAACGCAGTTGCTCGCGCTGCTTGAGCATGCGGACAAGTGGTGCCGTGATGCCGAGGCGCACGATGCCAACGGCGACCAGGTGACCTACGACGACGACACGGCCGTGGCGTGGGATATCACCGGTGCGCTCTGTCGGCTGTTTGGCTGGCAGCGCGCCTGCGTGCTCTTCGAGCAGATGGAACGGCACATCGTCGGCCGGCGAAAGGCGGCGGGCTGGCCGATACCCGATTCGAGTATCGCCGCGATGAAGGCGCTGCAAGACTTCAACGATCGGGCCGACACCACGTTCGCCGAGGTGCGTGAGCGAATCGAGGCGATGCCGATATGGAACAGTGGGAACCGCGCGGATGGGGCGGCAATGGGGGCGTGAAATCCACCCGCCGCGTTCGCGCCACGCGCCTGAGCCAGCATCGGCATCTTGCCTGCCGGGGCTCAACGGCGACGCCCGGCCGGCCTGACGCGAGCGATTAACCCGCAAGGGAGTCAAGATGGCACGGAAGCGACCGTCCGTTCAGAAGCGCCAACGCGAATATCAGAAACGGCAACGCGAAATCGAGAAGGCGGAGAAAGCGGCCCAGAAACGGGAACGCCGCCAGAACCGCGAGGAACCGGGCGACGCACCGCTGGCCGATGCTGAAGAGGTTCCGCGCGGCGTGACCGAGGAAACCGCCGGCCCGGGCGATTAGCG
>JAHJAR010000236.1 GCA_018814045.1 Planctomycetota bacterium
GAAGCCGCTGGCCACCCGACCAGCGTCTGAGTAACGACTGAGCACCGGAGCGCTTTCCATCTTGATGTAGCGTTCGGGCTCTGTCCCGAACGTAGGAGACCAACTTGTTTCCCACGGCCGAGACGGAGCCCGGCCGCTACGATGGAGTGTAAACCGCTCTAGCTCTCCTTTTCGAACATCCAGATCAGCGCGATTTCATCGTCAACCCCGGCGGCCAACACGCACGGCGTGGCATCGTCCCCCGCTTCGAGCGCATCGACCTCAATAGCCTGCGCCCATTCGACCGGCCATGCCGCCGCCGCCGGCCGCTGCGTGATGCCCCACAACCCCACCATCATGACCAAGACCGCCGCCGCGGCGAGAAACGGGCGCCAGCGGGCCAAGCGCAGCACGGTCGGCCCGCGCGCGGCCGCAATCCGTTGCCAGACCTGGTCCCAATGCGCTTCCGACGGAAGCTCCGGCGAAAGGCCACCGACCGGCTCGGCGGTCGCCGGCAGCCGCGCCAATCGGCCGGCAACAGCAGAGTTATAGGACGCTGTGGCTTCGAGGCGTGCAACCTGCTCCGGCGAAAGCGAGTCCAGCCCCCCCGCTGCAATCGTATCGAGCATGGCGTGAATGTCGTCGTTCGTGTTTGCCATGGCGTCACCAGATTGGCGTCTGCGACCTTATGGACGATCGGCGGGCTGGTTTCATTCTGCCCGGGGCCAACACTGCGTCTACAGAAGCCGTCCTGAACCAACCCTCCTCCGGGCTGATGATACACCTCCGGCCCTTTGACGAGCCACCCGCCGGGAATATTCAAGAGAATCGCAAGTTCTTTTGGCGCCCCCCGCGTCATCCATGGTGATAGAGCGCCGTATCTGTAAGCTCTGCCCCCCACCAGAGTTGTCGCCAACGCGCCCGCCAGGATTCGAACCTGGGACCTGCGGATTAGAAGTCCGCTGCTCTATCCAGCTGAGCTACGAGCGCCTGATCAAGTGCTTGATGTATGCCCGATTTGCCGGGCTCGGTCAAGGATTTCTTTCCGGCTTCATGGGCTGCAAGGCCAGCTCGTCGGTCGGCTCCAGGTGTGACAAGTACCACATCAGGTACAGAGCCTGGAAGTTGCAGCCGCTACAGAAGTACTCGGGATCGTCCGGGCCGGCGCGGCGACCGTCGATCCAGTGGTGCACCAGGCGGTCGCCGTCGCGGAGGTACGTGCAGGCGAATCGGAGCAGGCTCAGGGCCTCTTCCCGGTACTGCTCCTGCGACGTCTGCTCGTACAGCAGGCAGAGCGCGAGCGCCAGGTACAACTGCGACGACAGCGTGGAATAGTCGTCGGTCGTGGCCCCCGCCGCCGCAGCGCTGTAGGGGCTGCGGTAGTTGCCGCGCAGGGGGTCACGCAGGGCCTGGATGCTAGCAAACGTCGCCTGCGCCCGCTCTAGGTAGCGTGACTCCGCGCTCGCCTGGTAGGCCAGCGTATTCGCGGCGATCATCATGGCGTTGGGATAGAGGTGCAACTGCTCGACCGCCGGCGCGAAGCGGTAGGTTCCGCTGTCTCGGTCGTACGCTTCCGCGTCGATGGCGTCGATCACGCGCAGGGCGAAGGCCTGGCGCTCCGGCCCGCGCGGCCCGCCGACCTGGAGGGCGTAGCGCAGGTTCAGAACCGCCAACGCCGCCGTCAGCGAGGTCGGGCCGTACAGCGCCCGCTCGTAGTCCGCCAACTCGTCGAGATACAGGCCCAGCGCGTCCAGGGTCGGGTTGACGCGATCCAGCACCGTGTCGATCAGCCCGACGTCGTCCGCGTTTGACTCGTACTGCTGCGCATCGATCAGCCCGTAGGCCGCCATGATCTGCTCCGGCAACTCCTGCCAGTAGAGCAGCGGCAACGCCAGCCCCAGGCGAATCAGCGCCCGATTACCACCCAGTGTGGCCCGGCCGAAACGCAGCAGACACGCGCTATTCGCCTCGTACCCGACTCCCAACAGCACCGCCGGCCCGTAGAAACGCGCGTCGCCATAATCCTCCGACCAGTCGCCGTTGATCAGGGGTACGTCACGCAACAGTCCCGACAGCACGGCCGCAAAGGTCCCGGTTTCCTCGGCGATTACCTGTGCGGCCGCGGTTGCCACCTCGTCGCTGAGGCACTCGGCGGGCACCTGATCCTGAAAGGTCAGCACGCCGGCACAGCCCGTCGCGGCCGTCAATGCAACCAGGAGCGCAATCAACGGGCGGCGGCGTGAACGGCGAACGGTTCTCATGGCCCAGACCCCTGACGTCGGCCGGCGCATCGAGCACGAGGAAGGAAGGGTGAGTGACGGGACTCGAACCCGCGACCCCCAGGACCACAACCTGGTGCTCTAGCCAACTGAGCTACACTCACCATCGCGTCGCGGCATTATAACAACCCGCAGAAGCTCCGCCAGAGCGGGGTCACGGCTGACGGGCGTGTTTCATTGCGCGAGTGCTATTCGGCCGTGGCGAGGTACAGCGCCTGCGCGTCATCGTCGGTTCCTTCCGCCCCATCCGTTCCATAATCGACGGTGCGGAAGACCAGCGCGTCGCTGTCGTTGAGAGCGCCCGAGCGTCCCGGGCGATCGAGCTCCGGCTCGGCAACGACGTCCAACCGCTCGAAATCCGCCGCCGGGACCGCCGCGACCGGGTCAGCCGCGATGAGCAGTTGCGCGCCGGTCCAGAAAGCCAGTCCGGGCGTATCGCTCGTGGTCCCGTCCGACAGGCGCGTGTAGCTCAGCAGGGCGCGGTCGTTGTCGTTGAGCGCGGCGCCCGCCGTCTCCCATTGCAGGCTCACACCGGTCAACACGGCCGGCAAAGTCGCGGTGATATCGGTGCGCTGCCCGACCTTGACGAGGTACGGGCGCGTGCCGGAGTAGATGAGCGTATAACCGTCGGTATTCACACCGGACAGCAACGCGGTCGCCACCGCGTTGTTCGGCCCGGTCAGCTCGTTCCACTGCTGGTTGTCCCAGATCAGGACCGCGTCGCGGGTGGTGCCGTTGACGGTGATCTTGGTGTCCACGGCGACCCGCGGCTGAGCCCCAATGCCGGGGCCGATGGCGATCGCGTCGTAGGCGTCTTCATCGTCGCCGACAATCGTGCCTGTTTGCAGGCCAGGATACGAGACGCCCACGGCGTTGTGAATGACACGGTAGACGTTGCCGGCGTGCTGGAGATAGACGCCGCGGTTGCCGTTGCCGCCTAGGTACGTGCCCTGAAAGACCATGTCGCCGCCGCCGATAAGCGTGGTGAGCGACTCGAAGGTGTCCCACTTGGAGTTGTCCTGATCGGGCACGTCACCCACAGCGCTGAGGCGGTTGTCGGCGATGACGCTGATGCTCACGCCGTTGCTGCTGAAGACGCCGCGCTCGCCAAGCACGAAGGCCTTTCCGGTGGTGATATAGGTGTAGCGCACGACGAAGACGACAATACCGGCATCGGCTACACCGGGTTGATAGAACTCGCAGTTGAAGGCCGAGCCGCTGGCATCGGTGAATAAGGCGGCCATCTGTTCCATGTCGGCGACGCGGACCATGTTGCCGTCGCTGGCGCGCCAGCGGTACAACCCGCGCGACTGGCCCGTGCCGTCGAGCCTGGTGACGAACAGCAGCCGTCCATCCTTGCCCCAGGCGATCGGCTGTTCGAGCGGGTCGAAGTCCTGCGTGGGTGTGTACTTGCCGAAATAAGCGCTCGCGTCGCGCTCCGGGACCTCGCCAGTGCGGCTGGTGTCGTCGTCAACGACGCGCCGAGGCACGCCACCATCCCAGACATAAAGCCCGGCGTTGCCGTTCCCGCCCGAGTAGCGCGCCCAGAAGGCGACGCGTCCGGCGGCATCGATAATGGGAATGCCGAACTGGGTGAACTTGGCGGTGTCCGGCTGCCCGTGCACGGAGTCGCCGGTTTGGGCGATCCGCTGGTGAGCGATCTGCGTGGGCGCGGGTCCTGGATCACTGGTGCCGTCGCCGGTGTCATCGCCGTCGCCCGAGTCGCCGGTATCACTGCCATCGTCGCTGCTGTCACCGCCGCCGGAATCTCCGTCACCGGTGTCGCCATCACCGCTTGTATCACCATCGTTGCCGGTGTCGTCGTTGCTATCGCCGCCGCTGTCAGCGCCTCCGCCGTCGCTCGTATCACCGTCGCTTCCGGAGGAATCTGAATCGGAGCCGTCGGTTTGGCCATCTCCGTCAGTTGAATCCCCGTCGGATGCACCGCCGTCGTCGCCGCCGCCGTCGGTCTGACCGTCAGCGCCATCGCCCTGACCATCGGTCGGACTGCCACCGTCTGGGGTTGTGCCGCCGTTGTTGGTCTGGAGGTTGGGGCAGCCGGCGGTCAGGATGACCAGGCTGATCACGAACAACACGAAAGCGCCGAGCCGGGGCAGCGAGATCCGCGGTTGTATTTCGGGAATGGACATACGAAGGCACTCCTGGAGCGGTGCCGGCTGCGCACGCGCGACCCGGTGGGCAACCCTGGCTCCACTCATAAGTCTATGTCGGCAATCAACGCGGGGCAAAACCACGCCGGTTGAAAGGCCCGCCCCCAACTGTCCGTCCGAGAACCGCCGGTCGCGGCACCGGACGGTCACTCCTTGCGTGCGAGGGTGCGAATCAAGCCCACCACGCCGGTGACAAGCAGCGACAGAAGCAGCAGGAAAAGCAGCATTCCCACCGCGAAGCTCAGAATCGGCCAACTGGATTCGACCAGGTCGCGTACGGGGGTGACCAACGCCGCGACGATGCCGATAATCACGCCGGCCAGCACGATCGCGCCGATCGCACCGCGTCGATTCCCCTCGAATGGCGCCATCCGGACGGTCAGGCAGACCGCCAGGTATAGAAACACAATCGTCGGCCAGTTAGGCAGGTCGCTGTGGATGATCGCGTTCAGCACGCGCTCCATCAGGTCAACACAGCCATGGAGAAGCTGCCAGAAAGCAGCTAACGACGTCGGGAGAGTCCGCGAGACCTCCAGGGCCGCTCCGCCGGACAACTCGCCCAGCACACTGCCGCCGAGCAGGCGGGCCGCCACGTACAGGCACACCGCGCAGGCCAGCAGCGGCAGCAGGCCGATCAGGATCGGGCCCAGCACGGGGATTCTCTGGGTCTCGGGCGCGTCTGATTTGGGTTCGCCCTGCTCGTCGTCGCCCATCAGGGCTGTGTTGCGGACCGGGTTGCCGGTGACGAGCAGTCCCAGCACGTGCCCGAGCTGGGCCACCAGCGTTCCCGGCAACAAAACCGAGTTCACGACGCGCGGCTTGACCAGACCACTCCACAGGCGATGTACCCCCCAGGCCGTGAACATGATGACAGCCAGCCACAGAGTCAGGGCCGCGTAAAGCATGGTTCCACCTCGCTCGCCGCGCCAACCACACGGCCACGACCACACCTCCGTGGCGGCCGTTGCCCGACATTATCCGGGGACGTATGTGTCTTCGCCAGCCCCGCCCGGCGCGAATCGGTTCAAAAAACGCTCGCCGCCGACTGTCTCCGCACACGCGCGTTACTCTGCCCGGCAGCGGCGGAGCGTGACGAGTACGCGGCCGGCGACATTCTCGACCGGCACCGCGAACAGGTATGGATCACGCAATTCGTGAATGCTGACTGGTTCCAGCCCGCCACCCTCTGTGGCACGATGCAGAAACTCGTCCGCCTCGTAGGCCCGCAGATCGAACGATTCCTGCCAGGACTGCCGCCGCGGACCACGTAACTCGAACTCCCACCGGACCCTGGTGCGTGGTGCTTGCGGCGTCGGAGCCTGGGCCACGTCCCACAGCACGTGCACCAGCGAATCGCCCCGTGAATTCATCCAGCGCGCCGGCCGCCCCAGGCGCTCCGCCTCGGCCATCACTCCCAGTTCAACATCGGCCACGAAGACACCGCCTGGTTGCAGGTGCTGTGCAATGCACTTCCACATACCGGCGATGCGCTTGTCGTCCAGCACGTGCCGGATCGTGTTTGCCGAGGCGAAGACCAGATCGAACGTGCGGTTCAGAGCGAAGTCGGTCATATCACCCGTGATGATGTCGCCCCGACAGCGCTGCCGGGCGTACTCGGCCATCGTGGAACTTAGCTCGACCCCCACGGTTTCCGCGACACGGTCCTCTAATGCGGCCAGCAGTCTCCCGGAACCGCAGCCCAGTTCCAACACTCTGGACACCCGGCAACCCGCCTCGCGTGCTAGAAACAGCAGGCGCTCGACCTCTGGCTGAGGATCCCAACCGAAGGCGATGTCGTACACCTCCGCCGGAACGCTGCACCCGCCGTAGTCGCTGGCAGACATGTTTGCGGTATCCTCACAACCGTTCTGGTTGCCGTCCCAACGCTATTGTAGTGGCTCACAATTACGGCATCGTATTCAAACCCGAGTTCTCATGGGGCTTGCGCCGCACCCACGGGGGATGAAAATCCGAATCTACGGAGCAGCCGCGACCGTCAGGGAGCGGTTGCCGGCGGTGCCGATCGGTTCTTGACACAACC
>JAHJAR010000237.1 GCA_018814045.1 Planctomycetota bacterium
CTGCTGCCGATCGAGCTGGCCGAGTTGGAGGGTGCCGGCATCGATTGGTCGCTGCTCGGCTTCGACCAGGACGAGCTGGCGAAGCTCCTCGGCGGCGACTTGAAACAGGGCCTGACCGATCCTGACGAGGTCCCCGAGCCGCCGGACGAGGCGACTACGCAGCGCGGCGACCTGTGGATTCTCGGCGACCACCGGCTGCTGTGCGGCGACAGCGCGTCGGCGGCGGATGTGGATTCGCTGCTCGCCGTCGACCCCACGAAGGCGCTCGACCTGCCCACCGGCACGGAGGTCAAACCGAAGCTGTTGCCGGTTCATCTCGTGAATACAGATCCGCCCTACAACGTCCGCGTGGAGCCGCGCAGCAACAACGCGATCGCCGCGGGGCTGTCGTCGTTCCAGGCAACCGATGCTGCCCGGCGCCACGGGCACATGACGCACCACCAGGGTTTTGACCTCGCCCGCCGGCCCGAGGTGGCCAAGGCGACGCACAAGAAGCTCCGGCCGAAGGACCGCCCGCTCGCGAACGACTTTGTGTCGGACGACGAGTTTGACCGGCTGCTGCACGCTTGGTTCGGCCAGATCGCCCGCGTGCTGTTGCCGGGGCGGGCGCTCTACTGCTGGGGCGGGTACGCGAACTGCGCGAACTACCCGGCGGTGCTGAAGGCCTGCGGGCTCTACTTCTCGCAGGCGATCATCTGGGTGAAGGAGCACCCCGTCCTGACCCGCAAGGACTTCATGGGCAACCATGAGTGGTGCTTCTACTGCTGGCGTGAGGGTGCCGCGCACGTCTACCTCGGGCCGAACAACGCTACCGATGTCTGGTCGGTGAAGAAGGTGAACCCGCAATCGATGATCCACCTCACCGAGAAGCCGGTCGAGTTGGCGGTGCGCGCGATCCAGTACTCGAGCCGGACGGGTGAGAACGTGCTGGACCTGTTCGGCGGCAGCGGCTCGACGCTGATCGCCGCGGAGCAGACCGGGCGCCGCGCGTTCCTGATGGAACTCGACCCGCTGTACTGCGATGTGATCGTTCAGAGGTGGGAGGAGTTCACCGGGCGGAAAGCAGAGCGAGCTTCGTGCTCGAACGTGCGAGAGGTGGCTTCATCATGACGGATGATCGGGATATCATGAATCTCGATGCAACGTGCCGAATCGAAAACAGCATCGAAGCTCGTCGAAATGGGCAAAGCCCTGTTCGACGCGCCTGCGGCCCCTGTCTTGTTCACGCACGACAAGCAAGCGGACGCGTTGCTCAACGATATCAAGTGCCACCCGCACGCATTCGTGGTCGCCTGTCTGATGGATCGTCAGGTGAAGGCGGAGCGCGCGTGGCTCGTTCCGCATCGGCTGTCCGAGAGGCTGGGCGGCTTCGAGTTCGCGCAGCTTGCTGGCCTCACCCAGGAACAAGTCTACGAGTTGATGACGAAACCAACGCCGCTGCACCGGCTTGGCAAAGCGGTGAGCGACCCACTTTGCGCGGCTATTCGGCTCATCCGGGACCGGTACGATGGCGATGCATCCCAGATTTGGCGCGAGCGACCCTCCAGCGCAATGGTCGTGTACCGCTTCCTAGAGTTTTCGGGTATCGGTCCGAAGATAGCGACGATGGCGGCAAACATCCTCGCACGAGATTTCAAGATCCCGATGACGGACCATTACTCGATCGACATCTCAGCGGACGTGCATGTCCGCCGGGTCTTCTCGCGGCTTGGGCTCGTCGAGCAAGGGTGTCCGGTGGAGTCGATCATATACCGGGCGCGTTCGCTGCACCCCGAGTTCCCAGGTTTGCTGGACCTTCCGTGTTGGGAAGTCGGGCGAAAGTGGTGCAAGCCGCGAGCGCCGCTTTGCCGCTCCTGCCCCCTGCGACACGACTGTCCCACGGCCCATCAGACCTAACCAAGAAGCCCGGCTCGCGGACATGGTCTTCGCACGACCAGCACGTGGTTCGGGTTACACCGAAGCAACACCCCGGCGTCGTTGGCCGAGGTGTCGTTGGTGGGGGCGTGATGTGGGGCGCTTCAGCCGGCGCACTCGAACTGCCCGCGCTCGACCTTGCGAAAGCGGGCGGCGTCGCCCTTGGTGCCGATCTCGCGCAGGATCGCGGCGTACAGCGTGGCCTCGGGCGTCTTGCCGTTCGGGCTCGACCACAGGCCCTGCTCGGCCATCGCCGCGATCATCTCCTTCGCCCGCATGGGCTGGCCCGCGGCCACCAGGACCTGGGCGGCGGCGTCCAGGGCGCTGATCCGCTTCGGCTTGGGTTCGGCGGCGGGCTTGCGCGTGCGGGGCTTCTTCGCCGGCGCCGGCACCGGCTGGCCGGTGACGACCTCGACCGTCGGGTTGACCTCGGGCTGGGCGGCGGCCTTCGCGTCCGCCCGGGCGGCGGCGATGCCCTGCTCGCCGGGC
>JAHJAR010000024.1 GCA_018814045.1 Planctomycetota bacterium
CGGCGGCGAGCAGGGCGGCGTTGGTGGCCCCGGCGGGGCCCACCGCCAGCGTGGCGACGGGGATGCCGCTCGGCATCTGCACGGTGGCCAGCAGGGCGTCCAGCCCGTTGAGTTCCGAAGAGGCCAGTGGCACGCCGAGCACCGGGCGCGTCGTCAGCGCCGCAACGGCCCCGGCCAAGTGCGCTCCCGCACCCGCCCCGGCGATGAAGACCTTCGTGCCTCCGGCGTCCGCGGCGCGCACGTAGTCGGCGAGCGCCTCCGGCGTGCGGTGGGCCGAGAGCACGCGCGCTTCGTGCGTAATGCCGAGTTCCTGCAACACGGCGACGGTCCGCTGCATCACGGGCCAATCGTTCTTGCTGCCCATCAGAATCACTACTTCGGGCGAACTGGACATCGCAGCGGCCTCGCGCGTAGGGGTGCGGTACACCGGGGGCAAGTGTATAGTAAACCGCGTGCCGCGCGTATGCCCCTGGCGGCGCGGAGCGGGTTTCGCAGCCGGAGCGACACTATGCCCAGCCCCCCCCCGGAGATCTCGGTCGTCGTCCCGATGTTCCAGGAAGAGGACAGCGTGGCCACGGTTGTTCCGCGGATGCTGGAATCGCTCGGTGCCCAGCGGCGCTCGTTCGAGCTGATCGCCGTCAACGACGGCAGCCGCGACCGCACGGGGGAGCGGCTCGACGGGCTGGCCGCCAGGGAGCCGCGGTTACGCGTGGTCCACTTTGCCCGCAACTACGGCCAGACCGCGGCCCTGATGGCCGGCTTCTGGGCCGCCCGCGCCCCGGTCATAGTCCCGCTGGACGGCGATGGGCAGAACGAGCCCGATGATATCGGCATGCTGGTCGACAAGCTGGAAGAGGGTTACGACGTCGTCAGCGGCTGGCGCAAGGACCGCAAGGACTCCTGGCTGCGCACACGCGTTTCCCGCGTGGCCAACTGGCTCATCGGGCGTCTCACCGGCGTGCGGCTGCATGATTACGGCTGCACGCTCAAGGCCTACCGTGCCAGCATGATTCGCGACTCACGCCTCTACGGCGAGATGCACCGCTTTATCCCCGTGTTTACCTCGATGCATGGGGCGAAGATCGCCGAACTGGTGGTGCGCCACCATCCGCGCCAGGCCGGCACGAGCAAGTACGGCTACGACCGCATTTTCAAGGTCCTGTTCGACCTGGTCCTGGTGCGCATGCTGCAACGCTACCGCACCAAGCCGATGCACTTCTTCGGCAAGATCACGAAGTGGTCGTGGTTCGCGACCGCGGCCTGCCTACTGTTCGCGATCGGCAGCGCGGTGTACACGGCGACCTATCACCCGGAGACCGGCTGGTGGAGTGCTTTCTGGGGCAAGGCCCCGCTGGTGGGCGTGATGTTCTTTCTGCTCGGCGGCTTCTCCGTGATGCTAGGACTCGTAGCTGAACTCGCCATGCGGGCCGCCTACGAATTCAACGCCGGCCGCTATTGGGACGAAGCCCGGCGTGTGAACTTCGGCCCCGGACCACCGCCCGGGGCCGCAATGACCCGCCCGGGCGCGGTGCCAGTCCCACCGGTCGGGGATGTCCTGCATCACTGACCGCTGTGACAGCCCGCCGACGCCATTGCGCTTTCCAGCTTCCATCTGAGCAGGTAGGCTGACGGCGGCGCGCACAGGAGGATAACCATGAGAACCCATAGCCTGCTTGCCATGTCCGCCGCTGCCGCGATTGTCTGGGCTGGAGACTGCCCGGTTGCGGCCGACAGCCTCGAGCTGATCAACGGTACCACGATCAGCAACTGCTATGTCCGCGACGAGGGCGTACGCCTGCTGGTGTGGATGAACCTGGACGAGGTCGGCGGGCCGGCCAAGGTGTATCCCCGCCACCTGGTCAAGAGCTACAAGATCGAACGCGCTGATGCCTGGGACGCCAATCCAGCACTGCCGGATCTGTCAGTCACCTTCATTGAAGTCAACCCCAAGCTGGCCGGCCTGCACGGCCGCGTGCACTACGATAAGTGGGGACGTCCCCGCATCGCCGGCGCCGACGTGTTGGTCGATGAAGGCGAGCGCGGCTATCTGCACCCCGAGCCCGCGGTCAAGAACCTGAAGCTGAAGTACACCCCGGGCGAGCCGGTGACGCTCACGGCCCATGTCAAGAACCTCGGCTTCAAGGTGGCCGGGCCGTTCAGCTATAGGTGGCAGATCGATGGCGAGGAGGTCAAGCAGGGCCACCACACCGAGTCGCTGGAGGAGATGCTGGACGCCGCGTTCGAGTTGCCATGGAAGTGGCAGGACGGTTTTCACGAGGTCACGTTCGAGATCGTGACCGACCAGCCCGAGATCGCGATGATCAACAACTCGGCGACCGACGCGCTGTGGGCCTGGCCGTTCGTTTACGTGGTCAACACGGGCCGTGTGGCCTCCTGGCATGAGTTCCGCAGCGCATACGGCACCTTCTCTTGGGAGGACTTCTATCGCTGGCACATAGACATCATGAACGTGCTCTTCGCCGCCAGCGTCTATCCCAGCGCCCCTGAGGGCATCAAGGCCCGCGTCCGGCTGGACCGGATCATCTACACCGACGACGTGGCCCAAGCCGAGCGCGAGCTCTGGTCAACCGATGGCTTGCGCTACGACCAGGGCGTCTGGATCTGGCGTGACCAGGAAAACGAGCTCAAGGACGGTCAGTGGATTCAGACCGACCACGAGTGGCGCAACCGCACCGAGTGGTCGCTGCCGCACGAGCTGGGCCACCAGCTTGGCCTGACCGACTGGTACGCCCTCGACTACGGCGGCCACGAATACCACCTCATGCCCGATAACGGCGACAAGATCACGCACTTCATGCGGCACCCGATCACGATGATGCACTGGCACGGGCCGCAGCCGTATTCCGAAGGCGATGCCGGCTATCTGAACACGACCATCGACAAGCCCCGCGGCTACTTCGGCGACCATTACTTCGCCATCCCGCAGGAGATATTCCTGCACGTCGTGGACATCAACGGTCGTGGCGTCGGCGACGCGCGCGTGGAGGTCTTCCAGCGTGGCGTGGTCGTGGAGGCTGACGCGGACCCGGGGGAGGATCGGGGCGTACGCTACTGGCCGGTGGTCGAGGATGGCAACTTCGACCACCCGGTGTCAAAGCAGCCGGTGATCGTTGGCACGACGGATGCGGACGGTCGGCTGCGGTTGCCCAATCGACCGGTCAACGAGGTTCGGACGCTCAACGGTTTTCACCGCCGACCGAACCCGTTTGGCAACATCAATGTTGTGGGCCAGCGTGGACTGCTGCTGGTCCGTGTCACGAAAGACGCGCGGCCGGTGCATTTCTGGCTCGAGATTCATGAGGTGCTGAGCGCCTGGTTCCGCGGCCAGCAGGAGCGCTACACGGTGGTGCTGAAGACGCCCTATGGCTCGCTCGATTCGCCGCCGGCGCCGACCAAGGTGAGCGTGACGCGTGTGGACGAGCACACGGCCCGCGTGGCGTGGTCTCCGCCACCGGTCCGCGACCAGCACTATCTCGACCGTCCGCTGGGCTACCGCGTATACCGGCGGATCGGCAGCGATGGGCTCAACGACCGGCCGTGGTGCCCGCTGGCGACGCTGGGGCCCGAGGCGCGCACGGTCACCGTCGATCTTCGCGAGCGCATCGCCGACATCTACTGGTATTCGAAAGTCAACCGTTTCGCCGTCTCGACGGTCGGCGATTGCGGCGTTGAAAGTGAACTGACCGAGATAGTCCTGCCTCAACCGTAGCGCCCGGCGCGGCGGCGCTACTTGGGCAGGTTGGCTAGTTCGTCGCGGGCAATATTGGCCTGCGCGCTATCAGGGAACTCGTCGATCACGCGTTGGTAGTACTTGCGGGCCGCGGCGTAGTTCCTGTTCTTGGCGAGCGTACGGGCCATGTTCAACGAGTTGCCGCCCTTCTTCTCTGCGGCGGCCTGTTTGAGTTTTCTGGCGACCTTTTCGTCGGCCTGCATCTCCTCCAGGCGCTTCGCGGCCGTTTCGGCGGCGGGGGTCCCGGCGTGTTTCTCGACCACCCGCTCGAAAGCTGCGGCGGCTGCGGAGAAGTCGTCCTCTTTCAGCAATGCCTCAGCCTTGGCGAGGGCCTGGTCTGCTTCGGCCGCCGATAGCTCATCCGCAGGTTTTGGTGGAGTCTTCTTGATAGCCGCCTCAATGGCCGGGGCCAGGTGCTCACCCCGCGGTTGGACGGCGACGACCACGCCGTTCACGTCGAGCAGGAACACCGCGGGGATACTGCGGATTCTGTACTGCTTGGCCAGGCGCGTACCCCATTCGCCGCCCTCGACCACGTGCAACCAGTCCATCTTCTCATGCTCGATGAAGCTCTTGCATTTATCGACGCTCTTGTCGAGGGAGATGCTGACGACTTCGAGGCCCTGCTTGTGGTACTTGGCGTAGGCCGCCTTCACGTTGGGCAGTTCGCGAACGCACGGGCCGCACCAGGTGGCCCAGAAGTCGACCAGGACGATGCGGCCGCGGAGGTCTTGGAGTGAGAACGCCTTACCCGTCACGGCATCCTTGGCTTTGAAGTTGGGGAACACCTGGCCGACTTGTGGCGTCTGTGCTGCGAGCGGAGCCGCCAGCATGGCCAGCGTGGCGCCGCCGACGGCAATCCACCGAATCCTGATCTGCTTGTGCATGCTATGAGTCCTCACAATCCCCGTGCTCGTTGCTCCCAACCGCGCCCTCTGGTCCGGATCGAGGTGGTCCCACAGGCCCGTTTGCGGAGATTCTAGCGTCAGAGCCGCCCCTTCGGCCACCACCTTTGTGGCCGCACTCGTCAGCTCAGCCACCCGGCGGCCTCGGTCTCTTCCGCCAGCCCGCGCTGTTGGCGTTCCACCATCGCGCGGTAGCGGCTGTCATGCGCCATTAGCTCGGCGTGCGAGCCGGTTTCGGTGATGCGGCCGTGCTCGATGACTACGATCAGGTCGGCGCTGACTACCGTGGACAGGCGATGAGCGATGACGAACGTCGTGCGGTCCGCCAGCAGTTCCCCCATCGAGGCCTGAATCAGTTGCTCGCTTTCCGAATCCAGGTTGCTGGTCGCTTCGTCGAGGATCAGGATTTGCGGGTCGGCCAGCAGCGCCCGGGCGATGCTGATCCGCTGCGCCTGCCCGCCCGAGAGCCGCACGCCCCGTTCACCGACCAGCGTGTCGTAGCCCTCGGGAAACCGCATGATGAACTCGTGGGCGTTCGCTCGTCGGGCGGCATCCTCGAGCTCGGCGCACGTCGCCTTCTGCCGCGCGTAGGCTATGTTCTCGGCGATTGTCCCGTCGAACAGGAAGACGTCCTGCTGCACGAGCCCCAGCAGACGCCGATAGCTGTGCAGCCTTATGTCTCGCAGATCGACGCCGTTGAGGCGCAGCGCACCCTCATCCGGATCGTAGAAGCGGGCCACGAGGTTGGTGACCGTGGTCTTGCCGGCGCCGCTCGGCCCGACCAGGGCGACCGTCGCGCCGCCCGGAACCTCCAGGGAGAACGAATGCAATACGGGCTGATCCGCCCGATAGGAGAACGAGACGTCTTCAAAGGCGATGGTGGCGACCTGGTGCGGGGCGGTCTGGGCCTGTGGCCGGTCCGGCATCTCCGTCGGGCGTCGCAACGTGTCGAAGATCCGCTCCATGGCTGCCAGGGCCTGCTGCATTTGCCCGTACGAATGCACGATCGCCGAGACGGGCTGGAGCAGCATGAGAATGTACATCTGGAACGCGATGATGCTGCCGATCGTGGACTCCCCTCGCAGAACCAGCGTTCCGCCGAACCAGATGATCAGCAGGGCCGCCAACGGAATCAGAAAGCCCCAGCCCGACCAGATGATATACTCGAGCAAGAGTGCCAGCAGGCGCTTGCGCATGGCCAGATGGTGATCGTGCCCGTAACGCTTCGCCTCGGCCGCCTCGCGCCCGAAGGCACGCACGACCCGGATGCCGCCGAACGTCTCTACCACGCGCCCGTCGATCGTCGCCCGGTCACGCCGCAGGCTGCGGTAGATCGGTCTAATGCGGCGAATGTAGACGAAGTTGAGCAGGACGACCGGCGGCAGTAGCAGCACCGCCGCGAGCGACATCTGCCAGTTGATCCACAGGAGCACAGCGGTGGTCAGCACGATACGCACGATCGCTACACCGGGGGTGATGAGCGCGAATTGCAGCAACCCGGTGACCGAATCGACGTCACCGGACAGTCGCGACGTGATCCCGCCGGTCTTCATGTTTGCCAACTGGTGCAGGGGCAGGCGCAAGAGGCGGTTGAACAACCGTTGGCGCAGGCGAAAGAGCAGCCGGGCGTTCAGCTTGGCGGTCTGCCAGTTGCGCAGCAGTTCAAGGCACTGCTGCACCAGGATGATAACCAGCAACCCGATGCCGAGCTGGTGCAGCAGGTCGTGGTCACCGGGGGGTTGCAGGACTTTGTCCACGATGTACATCGTGGCCCGCGGCAGGATCAGGCCCAGCAGCGCCGCCACCAAGGCGAGGGCGAAAACGCCGGTGATGCTCCCGGCAAACGGCCGCAGCCAGCCGACGTACTCGCGCAAGTACACCCAGCGCGAGGCCGGCTCACGCTCGGTGCCGGCCTCATCTTCCGGCCGCTGGCCGACCTGGCCGGCCCGCACCGCGCGCCGAAAGGCCCGAAACTCGTGCCGGGATGATGTCATAGTGCTGACTATAAGCGTTTTGACCCACCATCGCGCCCCCGAGTGGCAGCGCCGCGCGTCATGGGTCACGGCTTGGAATGCAAAACGCGGCACCCGGGCCCCGTCTCGAAGGTTGGCGGAGAGCGCCCATTCGGCGATCCGCGTCTGAGGCAGAGTTCAGCCGCTACCCGTCGGGTTTCACATTGCCCCCCGCGCGGAAAACCGCTCCCAGGCCGAGTTCCTCGAGCAGAACGTCCTCGCGCGCGTGCATACGCCGGTAGGCGGCCGGAGCGTGGTCGTCGTAGCCGGCCAGGTGCAGCAGGCCGTGTACGAGATAAAGCGACAGCTCCGCCCGCGCGGCGCGCCGCAGCGTGGCCGGCGTCCGTTTCGCCGCCCGCGGCAAACGCCGGGCGGCCTGTTGCCGCGCGACGTCCGCGCACAGAATGACCTCGCCGTCCAGGTGGCGTCTCTGGTGGCTCGTGCCCAGATCGAACGCCAGCACGTCGGTGGGACCGGCTTGATGCAGGAAGCGCGCGTGCAGCGTGGACATCGCCGCCGCGCCGACTACCGCGATGGATAGCTGGCCGCTGCTAAAACCCTCGGCCGTTTCGACGTGCCGCGCCACGCGTTCCAACAGCGACTTGGCGCGCCACGTCTGCCGTAGTCGCCAGGCTATCCGTATTTGCAGGGCTCGCGGCGGCATAGCGAGTGGGATGCTGCCTGTGGTTTCAGGCGGGGGCCTTCTTCTCCCCGGCCGGGTACACGATGCGCGCGTGATAGATGCTGCACAGACTCTTGACCAGTCTGGCCTCGACTATCTCCAAGTCGCGGAAGGTCAGGTCGCACTGGTCGAACTGCCCGTCCATCTGCCGGCTGCGCACGAGGTTGCCGACTGTGTCCTCGATCCGTCCGGGCGTTGGTTCGGGCATGGCGCGAACGGCGCCTTCGACGGCGTCGCACAGCATCAGGATGGCCGTCTCCCGCGACTGCGGTTTGGGCCCGGGGTAGCGGAATTCCGTTTCAGAGACCTCCGGGTCGCCGGGCTTGCGGGCCTTGCTGGCGGCGTGGAAGAAGTACTGCACAACAGTCGTGCCGTGATGCTCGGCGATGAAGGGGCGCAGACTGGCCGGCAGACCATACTCCCTGGCCATCTCGATGCCGTCCTTGACGTGCCCGATGATGATCAGGTGGCTCATGGCGGGCGAGAGGCGTTCGTGCCGGTTGGTCCCCAGCCCCTGATTCTCGACAAAATACTCGGGCTTGCTGACCTTTCCCAGATCGTGGTAGTACGCGCCCGCCCGGGCCAGCAGGCCGTTCGCACCGATTGCCTCGCACGCCGTCTCAGCCAGCGTGCCGACCAGCAGGCTGTGGTTGTAGGTTCCGGGAACCTCGGCTGCCAGGCGGCGCAGCGGGAGCTTGCTGGCGTCGCACCATTCCAGCAGCGTCATGCTCGTACTCAGCCCGAACAGGCGTTCGATACCCGGGAGAATCCCCTCGATTATGAACAGCGCCGCTAGCGCTGTTGCCCCGGCCCAAGCCGCATGGTGCCACAACACAAACGGAAGCGGCTGCCGATCGATCAGTCCGGCGGCGACCGCAATGCCGAACGCGATCACGCCCGCTACTGCGCCCACTGCCACAATCTTGCCGCGCTGCCGGACGTCGCGTAGCCCCAGCACCAGCGTGCCCGAGATGGCCAGCAGCACGACCAAGAACTCGGTGCCCTGCTGCGTGGCCAAGGCCATCAGCACCGCCAGCGCGCCGCATACCGCGAAGACCAACCCTTGCGGGTAGACGATCGTCAGCAGACCCGCCGCAAAAGCCTGCGCGCCGGCCGCGGCGTAAGGCGTGACCGAACTCAGGTACTCCACGCGTGCCAGGGCCAGCATCGTGAGCAGGACCGCGGCAACGATGGCTTGGCGGAGCGGGTTGGCGGCTGCTTTGGGCTGAAAACGCCGGATGTAGCCGGCCAGCCCCAGGACCACGGAAAGCGCCAGGACAGTTCGCCCCAACATTCCGAGCACCGCCGCCCGGCGGGCCTCGACGCGCGCCGCCATGACGCGCCGGTAAGCCTCGTGCTCGGCCTCGGGTGCAAACTCGGGCGGCGCGGGCGGCGCTTGACCGTGCGCCAGTTGCGAGTATCGCTGATGCTCGTACTTCAGCAGTTTGTGCTCGGCCCCCGTGATCACGCCGGCGTCGGTCAGCAGCGAGCCGCGGGCAAAGCTGGTGTGCTGCGTGGGCACGCGCTCCTCGGCCTGCTGTGCCATCAGCAGCGAGCGTTCGCTGTCGAAGCGGTAGACCGGCTTGACGGGCGGCTCCGATCCGGACGGATCGTTCCGCAGGATGGCTGCGATCGAGTGGTGCATGGTCGCTTGCAGCGGGGGCGCAAAAGCCTGCGTCGCGGCGGCGGCGACAGTCTCGGCGGACTCCGGGTTGTTAGCGAAGAGCAACTGAGAGACCGGCACGATCCGATCGCGCTCGCTGGTCGGATCGAGCAGCACAGCCTCGGCTGGGTTGCGCAGGTTCGCGAGTTCCGCGGGCTCGACCAGCGTTTGGTCGGCCAGCACACGAATCGCCTCGGCGACGGCGTTCTGAAACTCGCCCGGGCTTGGCAACGCCGCTATGCGAAGCAACTCCGCGAGTCCCGCGGCGTCCGGCTTGAGCTTGATTTTGGCCGCTTCGTCACGGAGTTTCTGGGGATCGCCGGCGTGTTCTTTTGCGAGTTTCAGGGCACTGGTCAGCCGCCCACGGATGTCCTCGAGCAGCGAGACGTCGAGGCGGTAGTAGTTGGGCGATCCTTCGCGGGCCTGTAGCTTCATTGCCCGCGTTCGCTCCGTGTCTTCGATACGAAAATCCAGCCGGGAGGTGATTGCCCGCGGTACGCTCTGTCCCGCACGGATATTGAGCCCGTCGCTACCGAAGTTCAGGATCAACGCAGCGGCGACGGCGGATGCCAGGGTTGTGAGCGTGGCCCGCACACGAATCTCACCGATCAGCGACTGGTACCAAGCGAGCCGATGCTCGCTCTTCGCGCGTCGGATCTCTTGTCGCCGGGCGGATTTCTTCCTGCCGAAGGGCCACATGGTCCTAGTCCTCGTCGGGACCGTGCGGCTGCTTGACCTGCCGCCGGGGGGCTGGCGTACCGTGGCTAATGGGCCTGCTCATGACTCGATATTCTCGGACCTTCGATCTTTTTGCGCCTGAGAGGCGGTATCAACGGCGTAACGGCTCACGATGTCCTGAACCAGGTGGTGCCTGACAATGTCGACCTGATTGAGCTGGATGGTGTCAACCCCGGCGCAGCCGCGCAGCCGCCGCACTGCGTCGATCAACCCTGACGGCTGCCCGGGCTCGAGGTCGACCTGGCTATCGTCGCCGGTCACGATCATTCTGCTGTGGTGCCCGAGGCGCGTCAGGAACATCAGCATTTGTGCGGGGGTCGTGTTCTGCGCCTCGTCCAGGATGATGACGGCGTTATTGAGTGTGCGGCCGCGCATGTACGCCAGCGGAATGACCTCGATGATATCGTTCACCATGAAGCGCTTGAGCTGGTCGAACGTCATCATGTCGTGCATGGCGTCGAACAGCGGCCGCAGGTACGGGTTCACCTTTTGCTGCAAATCTCCGGGCAGAAACCCCAGCCGCTCACCGGCTTCGACGGCCGGGCGCACCAGCACGATGCGTTTGGCCTGGCCGAGCTTGAGCAGATGCACCGCCACGGCCACGGCCAGGTAGGTCTTGCCGGTTCCCGCCGGCCCGAAGCACAGAATCAGGTCGTTGCGCAGCATCCCGTGCACATAGTGCCGTTGCCCGTCCGTCTTGGGCACGATTGTGGCGTCCCGGTTGAAGACTGTAAGGGTGTCAGGGGCGCGGTTCGTTTCGGCTGAATCGACCTCGGCGATCGCGTCGGCCACGGCGTCGTCGTCGAGCGCGTCGCGGCGCCGCAGCATATCCTGGAGGCGTTCTATGACCGCCGCCGCCCGGGCCACGTCACCCGGTTCACCGAGCACACGCACCGTCGCGTTTCGCGCATGCAGGCGCACGCCAAACGCCTGCCGGATGCGCCGCAGGTGCCGGTCACCGGCCCCGAACAGTTCGGTGCGTCTGTGCGGCTGCAGGAGGGTGAGCGACAACTCCATGCTGATAGCGTAGCCCCCCGCGCGGCGTATTGGCAACCGCAGTTGTGTTGGGCGGGGAATTTGCGGAACCGACTGTTCTCGCGCACAATACCGGCTTGCAATATGTTCTAGGGGACGTACAATCCGTCCCGACAACAGCGGTGGTGCGAGCCTTTGGTACGTAGTGGTTAGGCCGCAAAACGGCAGCGGTGCGTACGAGTGGGTTGGCCCAGCCGTGGTGTGAAGGAGGTCGCTCGTGGGCACAATGACCAAAGTCTTTGTGGTGCTGACAGCCGTTCTGGCGATCGCGGTATCGTGCCTATTCATCTCGGCGGCGGCACAGTGGGATAACTGGAAGAAGCTCGCCGAAGATTATAGGACGCTCCAGGAGGCCGATTTCCTGCACCGCCTTAACGTCGAGGCCAGCATGCAGGCCACTTTGGCCATGAAGGACGATGCCCTCGCCGCCAAGGACGCTCAGATCGAGAAGGCCCAAGGCGAGATTCAGAATCTGGCCGACGATACGGCCCGGTTGCAGAGCGATCTGGCCCGGGCGCGTAACGATGCCATCTCCTTCGAAGCCAGCCGCACCAAGCTCCAGGAGATTCTCGCCGTCACCACGGGTGAACTGAAGGCGTTGCAGCGGCAGAACCAGTCGCTGCTGACCGATAACATCGATTTGCAGACCCGCAACGGACGCCTAAACGGTCGCGTGCTCGAACTGACCGCGAACGTAACCATCCTCACCGACGAGGTCAGAAACCTCCAGGAGAAGCTGTACGCCGCCGAGCAACAGGTCGGCGACTGGCAGCAACGTGTCGCGGCCGGTGGTCAGACGACGGCGGAAACTGTCGAAACGGGCGCCGTCGCCGCGGTACCTACCGTGGCTGGCCCCATTCACGGTGAGATCATCGATATTGAGGGCACCTACGCGAGCGTGAATATTGGTGAGACTTCCGGCGTTGTACCGGGCATGACATTCATGATCTGGCGCGACGATGTTGGTTATATCGGTGACTTGGTGATTGACAAGGTCCGGCCGAAGGAGGCTGGCGGAAAGTTGACCACCCTGGTCAAAGGCGACGTGCAGCGCGGCGACCCGGTTGTCTACGGGCTGGACTAGTAGCGGCAGAGCGTTCTTGCGAGTGTGGCGATGGCCAAATCCGATGTTCCCGGGCCCAGTAGCTCCCGGCCGCGTGCCGACAACGACATCTACACGGCACTAATGGTGGTGGCTTTTCTCTTTGTGCTCGTGGCGACGGTCTATGTCGGCTATCGTGCGACGACGCTTTTCGGTTCGTTGTTGCCCCCCGGCGGAGGCTAGACGCGGACAACCGCAGTCGGCGACGGCGGACTGGTGCTTGCTCTGTGCGTTTACCTGGGCGGAATGGAGTCGGCCTTGGACGCCGCTCCAGCCGTCGTTTCGGAGTAGCGCGTGTTTCTCCGCCGACTGATGGGGTTGTTCAGCGTCGATATGGGCATCGACCTGGGTACGTGTAATACCCTGGTCTGCGTCAAGGGGGAGGGGATTGTCCTTAACGAACCATCGGTGGTAGCCGTCCGCAAGGGCACCAACCAGGTGCTCAACAACGGCAACGCGGTCGGTCTCGTGGCCAAGGAGATGCTGGGCCGTACACCGGGCAGCATCACCGCCATCCGGCCCCTGAAAGACGGTGTCATCGCCGACTTCGACATCACGGAGGCGATGCTCGGCTACTTCATCCGCAAGGTGCATGGCAACCGCGGTCTGGCTTATCCGCGCGTGGTCGTCGCCATTCCCTCCGGGATCACAGCGGTCGAAAAGCGGGCCGTGTACAACTCCGCCGAACGTGCCAATGCCCGCCGCGTTTACCTGATCGAAGAGCCGATGGCGGCCGGCATCGGTGCCGGCCTGCCCATCCACGAACCGACGGCGTCCATGATCGTCGATATCGGGGGCGGTACGACCGAAGTGGCGGTCATCAGTCTGTCCGACATCGCGATTTGCACATCGCTGCGCGTGGCCGGCGATGACATGGATGAGGCGATCATCAACTACATGAAGCGGACCTACAACCTCATGATTGGCCCGCAGACCGCCGAGGCCATCAAGATCCGGATTGGCTCCGTGGCTCCGCAGGAGAATGAGGGCAGCACCGAGGTCAAGGGCCGCGACATGATCAGCGGCCTGCCGCGGCGCGCCATCGTGAACGGGGAAGAGGTACGCGAGGCGCTCAAGGAGCCCGTGGGCCAGATGATCGATGCGGTCCTGCGTACACTCGAACAGGTCGAACCCGAGCTGGCTGCCGATCTGGTGGATAACGGAATCCACCTGTGCGGCGGTGGAGCGTTGCTACGTGGTCTCGACCAGGTGCTGGCCAAAGCATCCGGCCTTGACGTGCGCGTCGTGGACGACCCGCTCTCATGTGTCGCCCGGGGGACGAGCGACTACCTTGAACACCTCGACGAATGGCGCGACACGATCGAGTCGGACGAGGACGAGTACTGATAGCCCGCACAAGCGTGAGCGGATGGCGCCGCGCTTCGGGCGCGTCTCCGGCATGTTTGGCAAGCCTCGTTTACTTGCCGGCGTCTCCTGTTTTTGTTCGGATTGAACGCATTCGCCGTACAGTGGCGGCGATCGCGCGGGGCAGGAAGAGGCATACTGGGAGGAACCGTTCAGTAGCCGGAGTGTTCAAGCTGGTTATGGCAGGTTGTGTTCAAACAGCGCGTGCTGGCGGTGGTGTTGGGATCCGAGGAATGGCTGGGGGCGGGCACGGATGAACATGCGTCTTCGCTTGCCGTCCCGATCCGCGGCCTTCGTGATCCTGATGGTCGGCGCAGCGCTGCTGGCATTGTTGCCAGTGGCGTGGACCGGATGGGTGCGCGGCGTGGTTCAGCCGCTCGGCTGGGTGCAGTGGACCCTCTCGTCAACGGTTCGGGGTGCGGACGCTTCGCTGCGCAGCGTCGGTGGGGAAGATTGCTCGCTCGAGCACGTCCGATGGCTGGAGGCCGAGCATGAGGGGTTGAAGCGACAACTGGGTCACCAGCAACTGCGCATCGCCGGACTCGAGGAGCGCGTGACCGACGCCACCGGCTTGCGCGAGCAGTTGCGGGATGAGCGGGTCTGGCTGATTATCGCGCCGGTGGTGGCACACGACGCCTCCCCGCGGCGTGAGACAATCACGATCGGGCGGGGTAGCCGCAGCGCCGGCCCGGTCAGGGTGGGGCAGTGGGTGGCAGCCGGGGCCCGTCTGGCCGAGCGCGATCCGGAAGAGACGGGTCGCGAATTGCTCATGCGCCAATGGCTGATCGGGCGCGTGTGCGAGGTCTGGCCCTACAAAAGCCGCGTTCAACTAGCCACCGACGAGCAGTTCGAACCGCTCGTGGTTCGGCCGGCGAAGACGCTGGCGGACGGGACTTGGCAGCCGGCCGAGCAGGATTGTGCCCTGATTGGCTGCGGCAGCGGCCGCATGCTCATCGACCGGGCCACGGTGGACTACTATGCCACGGGAGCGACGACCGTGCTGGTGCCGGCGTCGGCTGACCTGCCCGCCGCCCTGACCATCGGCCGAATCGTCTCATCCCAGCCCATCGCTGAGGCGCCTCTGCATTACGACCTTGAGGTCCGGCCCTGGGGCGATCCCCGGCGGCTGTCGTACGTATACGTGATCTCGGTCGAGCCGTGAGCGTTTCTGGTGGCACGACGGATCTCCGTCAGATTGGCGGGAGGCGCTGAGCGCCTGGGCCAAAGGACGAACGGCCCGTCGGCGGGTGCACGACCGGGGGGTTGGGGCAGCCAACGCCCGGCCGGGCCTGCAAAGGGCGGAAAGGTACCAACATTTCAGGCTTTTCCGCTCGTCAGGGGCTTGACGGCGCCGCGGCCTGGGGTATTCTAGCGTGTCTCGGTCTGTGCGGCCGAGACAATAGTGGGCGTCGTCAGAGTAAGCACGGAAACATAGGTCGATGGCAAGCGAGCGCATTCGAATCAGGATGGAGGCGTATGATCACCGCGCCCTGGACTCATCGGCGCAGGAGATCGTTGACCAGGCGAAGCGGACCAGCGCCAAGGTGCGCGGGCCCGTGCCGCTACCGACGCGCATCGAGCGGTTTACCGTGCTTCGTTCGCCACACATTGACAAGAAGTCCCGCGAACAGTTCGAAATGCGCACCCACAAGCGGGTGATCGACATCTTCGAGCCTACTTCGCGAACGGTTGAGGCCCTCAACCGGCTAGTAGTCCCCGCGGGCGTGTTTGTGAAGATCAAGGCGTAGTCGACCTTCAAGGCGGCGTCGCTACAGGGGTGACGGTAGGTGTCTGGAGTGGCCAGACACCGCGCCGCAGGAGTGCTGAGGTATGGTCCCGGCAATACTGGGCAAGAAGATCGGGATGACACAGGTTTTCGCCCCCACGGGCGAGCGCATCCCGGTTACGGTCATACAGGCCGGCCCGTGCGTTGTGACCCAGGTCAAGTGCGGTGACGGCCCCGACGGCTATGACGGCGTGCAGCTCGGTTTTGACGACGTCAAGCCGCACCGCGCGACCCTGGCGGAGATTGGACACGCACGCAAGGCCCAGACCGCGCCCAAGCGCTTCGTGCGGGAAATCGCCCTAACCGAGCCCACCGAGCACGCCCTCGGCGACACGATTACCGTCGACGTCTTCAAAGACGCCGACGTCAAGTTTGTCGATGTCTTTGGTGTAACCAAGGGCAAGGGGTTTCAGGGCGGCATGAAACGGTACGGCTTCGGGGGTCAGCCGGCTTCGCACGGCGTCGAGCGCAAGCATCGCTCGCAGGGGAGCATCGGCGGGCATGCTTCGGACCGGGGGCGCAGTGGTGGTATCCGCAAGGGCAAACGCATGTCCGGACAGACTGGGCACGTTCGCCGCACGGCCCGCTGCCAGGCCCTGGTCGGTGTCGATGCCGAGCACAACATGCTGTTGATTCGCGGCAGCGTACCCGGCCCCAACGGTGGATACGTAGTGGTACGGAAGTCCAAGACCCGCTCTTAGCGGAAGTGACGAGATGTTGAACGTTCCGGTATACAACGAATCTGGCGAGCAGATCGGAAGCGAGCAGATCGAAGAAGCCCAGTTGGGTGGCCAGGTCAACGCTGCGCTGCTCAAGCAAGCGTTGGTCATGTACCAGGCCAACCGGCGCCAGGGCCATGCGGTCCAGAAGACCCGCGGGGAAGTGGCCGGCTCGACCATCAAGCTCTACCGGCAGAAGGGCACCGGTCGGGCCCGGGCGGGCAACGCCCGCACGCCGGTTCGGCGCGGTGGGGGGCTGGCTTTCGCCAAGAAGGTCCGCGAGTTCCGCCAGTCTATGCCCAAGCGTATGCGTCGCCTGGCTCGCAATCAGGCCGTTCTGGCCAAGATCCAGAGCCAGGATGCTCTGATTGTCGATCAACTCAGTTTTGAGGCGCCGAAGACGAGTCGCTTCGCCGCCATGTTGCAGGCGGTACATGGCGACCGTGGCTGTCTGGTTGCTACCAAGGGTGGCGACCCGATGCTCTACAAGAGTGGCCGGAACATCCCCCGCACGGATGTGCTCGACGTGGCGGAACTGAACGCGTACGGCGTGTTGGCCCGCCGCAAGCTGATTTTCACGCGCGAGGCGTTCGAGGCGTTTCGGCAGAACCTGAGTGCCAAGGGCTAGGCGAGGCGCGAGCGATGGATATCTACCATACGATCATCCGGCCCCTGGTGACCGAGAAGAGTTCCTTCCAGGCCGGTCAGAGCGGCAAGGAGCGCGGCGGAGCCTACAGCTTCGAAGTGCACCCCGAGGCCAACAAGGCCCAGGTCAGGGACGCCGTGGAGAAGATTTACGGCGTCAAGGTTTTGAAGGTGAGGACGTCGAGCCGCCCCGGGAAACTGCGGCGGTTTCGCTATAAGACCGGCCGCACGAGCCAGACGAAGAAGGCCGTGGTGGTCGTGGACCCCGATAGCCATATTGATTTGTTCTGATGGTTGGCATCGACGAGTGGGTCGTGTTGAAGGTGAGGTGACTCTGTGGGCGTGAGGATTTACAAGAAGACGTCTCCCGGGCGCCGCTTCTCGAGCGTCAACGACTACGCGGAGATTACGCACCACCACAAGAACCGGCCCGAGAAATCGCTGACCATGCCGCTGAAGAAGACCGGCGGCCGCAACCATCATGGCAAGATCACGGCCTGGCAGCGGGGCGGGGGGAACAAACGACGCTATCGCATCATCGACTTCAAACGCAATCTGGACGACAAGGCCGCCCAGGTGCTCGATATCCAGTACGATCCGAACCGCACTTGCCACATCGCCCTGCTGGAGTACGAAGGTGGCGAGCGGCGCTACATTCTGGCTCCGTTGGGGCTGAAGGCCGGCGATTCGGTCGAGAGCGGCCGGAAGGTCGAACCCAACACGGGCAACTCCATGCCCCTGGCATCCATCCCGGTCGGGATGGATGTGCACAACATCGAGATGTCACCCGGTCAGGGTGGCAAGCTGGTGCGCACCGCCGGCGGCGTCGCGCGGCTGATGGCGCGCGAGAGCAACTGGGCCACGATCCAACTGCCATCCGGCGAGATGCGACAGGTGCGCGTGGAGTGCCGCGCGACCATCGGTCAACTTGGCAACCTGGATCACCAGAACGTGCGCCTCGGCAAGGCCGGCCGGACCCGGCACCGGGGACGTCGACCAAACGTCCGCGGGACGGCGATGAACCCGGTGGCCCATCCTCTGGGTGGCGGCGAGGGTCGCAGCAACGGTGGTCGGCAGCACTGTTCGCCGTGGGGCAAACCGGCCAAGGGCGGGCGCACCCGCAATCCGCGGGCCCGATCCAACCGCCGCATTCTGCGGCGCCGGCGGAGTGTCCGGTACGGCATCGTGAAGCTGCGGCGGAAGAGGTAGGAAGGGCGTTATGGCACGTAGCTTGAAAAAAGGCCCGTACGTGGACGAGGCGCTGTACCGCAAGGTGCAGATCGCGCGCGATACCGGCGCGGCCGCACCGTTGAAGGTGTGGAACCGGGCGTGCACGATCGTTCCGGAGTTCGTGGGCATGACTTTCGAAGTGCACAACGGCAAGATCTTCACCCGCGTGTACGTGACGGAAGACATGGTCGGGCACAAGCTCGGCGAGTTCTCGCCCACGCGGACGTTCCGGTCCCACACCACGCGGCAGGTCAGACCATCATAGGGAGGCGCGCGAACATGGCTTGGACGGCAACGCATCGGTTCGCACGCATCGCCGACCGCAAGGTTCGGCTGGTGGTCGATCTGATTCGCAACCGGCCCTGCGACGAGGCGGTCGAACTCCTGCGTTTTACCCACAAACGGGCACGGGGAATGGTCGATCGCGTGCTGAAGTCGGCGATGGCCAACGCCAACGAGCAGGAGGCCGAGATGAAGAGGCTCTTCGTGTCCGAGGCCCGCGTCGATCCTGGCCCGATCATCAAGCGCTGGCACCCGAAGGATCGCGGGCGGGCTCACCCGATCTTCAAGCGCACCAGCCACATTATTGTCAGCGTCGACGAGAAGGACTAAGCCGTGGGTCAGAAGTGCAATCCAACCGGGTTTCGCGTCGGGATCACCCAAGGGTGGAAGTCACGTTGGTACGCGCCCAAAGCGGCCTTCGGAGAGTTCCTCACGGAAGACGAATCCATCCGCAAATACATCGATGACCAGCTCAACCGCCGGCCCCCCTATGCCGGGGTCTCCAAGGTCGAGATTGAGCGGACCCGGGACGAGGTTAAGGTCATCCTGCACACAGCCCGGCCCGGCATGGTGATCGGTGCCAAGGGGGCCGAGGTCGACAAGCTGAAAGAGAAGCTGGAAGACCTAATCGACCGCCGCGTGTCGCTCTCGATCGTCGAGATCAAGTATCCTGACCTGGACGCCCACCTGGTGGGAACGAACATCGCCGAGCAGCTCAAGAAGCGCACGAGCTTTCGGCGCATCATGAAGCAGAAATGTGAAGCGGCCATGGCCGGCGGGGCCAAGGGCATCAAGATTACCTGCTCCGGGCGGCTGGGCGGGGCCGAGATGGCCCGCGTCGAAACGCAGATGCTGGGGTCGATTCCGCTGCAAACACTCCAGGCGGACGTGGACTACGCCATCAGCGTGGCGGTCACCAAGGTCGGCACGATTGGCATCAAGGTCTGGATTTACAAGGGCAGATACGGCGAGCAGGTCGCCGCGCGGCCGGAAAGTCGTTTCCGACGACGTGCCCGCCGTTAGTTCTTGAGGCGAGGAGCAGGCCATGGCGGCCAATATGCCGAAACGGGTCAAGTGGCGGAAGTCCCAGAAGGGGCGTCTGCGCGGCAACGCGGCCCGCGGCAACAAAGTGTCGTTCGGCGACTTTGGCTTGCAGGCGACCGAGCACGGCCGCGTGAATTCGCGGCACATCGAGGCCGGCCGCGTGGCGGCGACCCACTTCCTGCAGCGCGAAGGACGGGTCTACGTGCGGATCTTCCCGCACAAGCCGATCAGCTCCAAGCCCCTGGAGACGCGCATGGGCAAGGGCAAGGGCGAGGTCTCGATCTGGACCGCCCTGGTCAAGCCTGGGACTGTGATGTACGAGATCGCCGGGGTCACTGAGGAACTGGCCAAGACCGCGCTGCTGCGCGTGGCGCACAAGATGCCAGTGAGAACCCGACTCGTGCACCGCCGGCACAGCTTGTAGGACCGAGCTATGAAGGTTGACGCTATCCGGACGATGAAGAACGATGAACTCCACGCGGAGCTCGAGCGACTCCGGCGGCACTTGTTCGACCTGCGGGCGCAGGCCGTGACCGAGAAGCTCGAGGACCCGACGCAACTGGGCAAGGCGCGCCACGATATCGCCCGTCTGCTGACCGTCCTGCACGAGCGCGGGGAGCAGAATATTGAGCAGCGGCAGCACCATCTGACGGCTCAGACCGCCCGCCGCTAAGCGGAGCTAACTGAAGGACCCTGCAAACGAGGAAGCGGAACAAACCAATGGTAACTGAAGGAGCCGGACAAGCCGTCGTCTCACCGCCCCGCGGGCCGCGCCCGATGCGCCCCACACGGGTTGGTGTGGTAACGTCGGCGGCACGCGACAAGACCATCAAGGTTACCATGTCGTACCTGGTACGCACCCGCAAGTACGGCAAGTACTTGCGGCGGAGGACCGTGCTGCACGCGCACGACGAGCAGAACCAGGCTGGTTTGGGCGATCAGGTGGAGATCGTCGAGTGTCGGCCGCTCAGCAAGACCAAGCACTGGCGTCTGGTCCGTGTCCTCGAAAAGGCTGAGCGAGGACCTACGCGATGATCCAGATGCAGACCCGGCTGGACGTGGCCGACAACACCGGAGCCAAGCAGGTTCAGTGCATTCAGGTGCTGAATGGTTCCACGGCCCGTAGCGGCAAGAAACGCCTGCAGCGCGGCGGCGTCGGCGACATCGCCATCTGCGCGGTCAAGACCGCCGTCCCGGCATCGGATGTCAAGAAGGGTGACAAGGTGCGCTGTGTGATTGTCCGCACCAAGTACCCCACCCGCCGGCCGGACGGCACCTACGTTCGTTTTGACAGCAACGCCGCCGTCATCATCGACGGCGAAGGCAATCCCAAGGGGACGCGCGTCTTTGGCGCGGTGGCCCGCGAGTTGCGCGAGAAGAACTTCGCCAAGATAATTTCGCTGGCTGAGGAGGTGTGGTGACCATGGCGGCACGCATCCGCAGGGATGACATTGTGGAGGTCATCTCAGGTGTCCACAAAGGCGCCCACGGCAAGGTCCTGCGCGTGGACCCCGTGAAGCAGCGCGTCGTGGTGGAGGGGGTGAACATGGTCTATCGTCACGTGCGCCGCAGCCGGCAGCATCCCCAGGGTGGTCGCATCCAGAAGGAGGCGCCGATCCATATTTCGAACGTGATGCCGATCGACCCCAAGACTAGTCGCGTTACGCGTGTGCGTTTTCGCGTCGAGCGCGACGAGGCGGGGAAGACGGTGGCGAAGCAACGGGTGAGCCTGGCCGGCACGGTGCTGAGCGAGGTGACCCGTGGCGAGAAGGCCCCGCAGCGCGAGAAGCACTGATGGCTCGTTTGCTGGACAAGTACAAGAACGAAGTCGTTCCGGCGCTGCAAAGCGAGTTGGGACGCCAGAACCCGCTGTCCCTGCCCAGGTTGACCAAGATCGTGGTGTCGACCGGGTTGGGCAAGGCGGTGCAGGAGAAGGGCAGCAAGGCCGCCGAGGATCCGCGCTTCCGTGAAGCGCAGGAGCATCTGGCCACCGCGACCGGCCAGAGGCCGCTCGTGACCAGAGCGCGCAAGAGTGTTTCGAATTTCAAGGTCCGCGAAGGCTGGGACGTCGGCCTCAAGGTGACCCTGCGGGGCAAGCGCATGTACGAGTTCCTCGATCGCCTGGTCGCGCTGGCGATCCCGCGCGTGCGCGACTTCCGCGGTCTGAACCCCGGCAGTTTCGACGGGCAGGGCAACTACGGGATGGGCCTGTCCGAGTACGGCGTGTTTCCCGAGATCCACCCCGACAAGGTCGCCTTCCAGCAGGGCATGAATATCGCGATTTGTACCTCGGCACGCAACGACGCCGAAGGCCGGCGTTTGCTGACGTTGCTGGGTGTGCCGTTTCGGAGTTAGTACGCCGATGGCCAGACTTGCACTGAGATTGAGATGTAAGCGGAAACCCAAGTACAGCGCGCGGGCCTACACCCGTTGCGAATTGTGCGGGCGGCCGCGGGCCGTTTATCGCAAGTTTCGCGTGTGCCGCATCTGTTTCCGCACGTTGGCCAACGAAGGTCGCATCCCCGGCGTGCGCAAGGCCAGTTGGTAGAGGCAGCAGAAGATGGCGACTTCCGATCCGATTGCCGACATGCTGACGCGGATTCGCAACGCCAATAGCGTGGGCAAGGCCCGCGTCCGGGCGAAGCGCAGCAAGGTGTGTCTGGGTATCGCCCGGGTCCTCAGAGAAGAGGGCTACATCAGCGACTATGACTCGATCGATGACACCAGCCAGGGTGAGATTCGTATCGATCTGAAATACGGCGAGCGCGGCGAGCAAGTGCTCCAGGGACTGCGGCGGGAGAGTAAGCCCGGGCGGCGCGTCTATCGCGGGGCGGGAGATCTGCCGCGCGTGCTCGATGGACTGGGCATCGCCGTCGTGTCGACCAGCCGTGGCGTGCTGAGTGACCGGCAATGCCGGAAGGAGCACGTGGGCGGCGAAGTTCTGTGTACGGTGTGGTGATTAGATGTCGCGGATTGGCAAACAACCGATTCCCGTGCCCTCCGGGGCCAAGGTCGACCTGGTTGGCCGGGCCCTCAAAGTAAGCGGTCCCAAGGGCACGCTTGAGTGGACCGTGCCCGCGCCGATCGAGGTTGCCGTCGAGGAGGGTCTCGTGGTCGTCCGGCGGCCCAACGACCAACCGACGAACCGGGCCCTGCACGGCATGTCGCGCGCCCTGATCGCCAATATGGTCAAGGGTGTCACCGACGGTTACGAGGTCAAGCTCGAAGTCTACGGAACCGGCTATGGCTGCAAGGTCGAGGGTGGTCAGTTGTATCTGAACGTGGGCTACATGGGACGCGGTGTCGGGCGTCCGGCCCAGTTTATGATCGACATCCCGGACGGGTTGCAGATCGAGGTCGAGACACCCACGGCCCGCGGCAACACGGAACCCGCCAAGTTTGCGGTGCGCGGGGCCGACAAGCAGCAGGTTGGGCAGTTCGCGGCCGAAGTGCGCAAGATCCGCAAGCCCGAGCCCTATCTGGGCAAGGGCGTTCGCTATGCCGGCGAGCACATCCGCCGCAAGGCGGGCAAGGTCTTTGCCGGCGGCGGGGCCGGATAGGCGGACCAGTTACGAGGTTGGACGGATATGAGAACTGAGCTTATCAAGAGTGCTCGACACACTCGGCGTGTTCGGCGGGTGCGGAATCGCGTCACCGGAACGTCCGCGCGGCCACGCCTGGCGGTCACGCGCTCGAACTGCCATATTTATGCGCAGATCATCGACGACTCGGTCGGGCGGACGCTCTGCGCCTCGTCGTCGCTGGCGAAGGAATTTAAGGGTCAGATCGGCTACGGCGGGAACGTCAAGGCCGCCGGTCTGGTCGGCCGGGCGCTGGGTGAAAAAGCCAGCGCGCTCGGCATCTCCACGGTGTGCTTCGATCGCCGCGGCCAGAAGTTTCACGGCCGCATCAAGGCCCTGGCCGAGGCTGTGCGTGAGGCTGGGCTGAAGTTCTAATTCACAAGGGTACGGACTCCATGGCTATGCGGGAGCGAGGCAAACAACGAAGAGATCGGAGAGAGCGCGGCGACGACAATGTCGACGACGTCCTGGTCAAGCTTTATCGCTGTGCCACGGTCGTCAAGGGTGGGCGGCGTTTCTCGTTCGGTGCCTTGGTCGTGGTTGGAGACCGGCAGGGCAATGTCGGCTTCGGTTACGGCAAAGCCAATGAAGTACCTCCGGCCGTCGAAAAGGGCATCAAGCAGGCCCGCCGCCGCATGTTCGCGGTCTCGTTGCGCGGCACCACGATCCCCCATCGCGTGATCGGTCGGTTTGGAGCCAGCCGGGTCGTGATGGTGCCGGCCTCGGAGGGGACCGGTGTGATCGCCGGCGCCGCCTCACGCGCCGTGCTGGAGCTGGCCGGGATCAAGGATGTGCTCACCAAGAGCTACGGCTCCACCAGCCCCAAGAATCTCGTCAAAGCCACCATCGCCGGGCTTCAGTCGCTACGCACCCGCGCCATGGTGGAGGAGCTGCGCGGCGTCGAACTCGATTTGCCGCCCGAACCAACGCCCGAGCCGGTACAGACCGAGGCCTACATCGACGACAGCGCGGACGAGCTCAAGCCCGAGCCCATAGCGGAGGCTGTGGCCGAGGGTGACGGCCTGCCGGTCGCACAGGAATAGTCACATGATGCTCGACCAAATCACCAGGCAAGTGGGCAGCCACAAGCGGCGTAAACGCGTCGGGCGCGGCGAGAGCAGCGGTTCCGGGAAGACCTGCGGTCGCGGGAACAAGGGCTGCCAGTCACGCTCCGGTGGCGGTACACGCCCGCTGCACGAGGGTGGCCAGATGCCGATCTTTCGGCGGCTGCCCAAACGCGGTTTCAGCAACTACAACTTCCGCACCGAGCACGAGATCATCAACCTGGGGACCCTCGAGAGGTGCTTCAACGACGGGGACAACGTCGATCTCGAGTTGCTCCAGAAACTGAGACTGGTGCACGCGCGCAAACCGCTGGTCAAAGTGCTCGGGACCGGGGCGCTCAGCAAGAGAATCACGATCGCGGCGCACGCCTTCAGCGCGAAGGCCCGCACCGCGATCGAACAGGCCGGCGGCACCGCCAAGCTGATCGAGCGGCGCACTCCGCAGGAGGCTGCCCGGGCCAAGCGCAACACGGCCAAGTCGGCGGCCACCAAGAAGTCTCCTAAACCGTCGTCGAAGGAGACACCAAAGGCGCAGGAGAAGTCTTAGCAAGCGGTCCAGCCCAGAGGTTCACCGGTAATGTTCCGAGCCTTCATCAACGTATTCCGGATCCCTGACCTGCGCAAGAAGGTTCTGTTCACCCTCTTGATGCTCGCGGTTTATCGGGTCGGCTTCTACGTCCCGTTGCCCGGCATCGATCAGGAACGGCTCGCGCGTTACTTCCGCGGCGCCGGGGGCGGTGCCACCCAGCAGGCGGCCGAGCTGTTCGCCATGTTCACCGGCGGCGACTTGGGGCAGAGCACGGTGTTTGGCCTGGGCATCATGCCCTACATCTCCGCCTCGATCATCTTCCAGTTGCTGGTGACTGTCCTGCCCGCACTGGAGAAGCTTCAGAAGGAGGGCGAGAGCGGACGCCGCAAGATCCAGGAATACACCCGCTACGCCACCGTCCTGCTTTGCGTGGTCCAGGCCACGTTCTGGTTGCGGTACTTAACTGGCAACGGCATGGTGCAGACCGACTACGCGGGGACTTTCGCCTTCGGCATAATAGCGATCACCGGTCTGACCGCCGGCACCATGTTACTGATGTGGATCGGTGAGCAAATCGACGAATACGGCGTGGGCAACGGAATCAGTCTGATCATCATGGCTGGCATCGTCGTGCGCCTGCCGAGCGCGATCATACGCGTCTGGCAGGGCTGGAACCCGAGCGGGCTGGCCACCGGCGGTGACATGAGCGCCGAAAAGGTTGTCTTCCTGATCGTTTCCTTCGTCGTGGTCGTGGCCGGGGCGATCCTGATCACCCAGGCCCAGCGGCGTATCCCCATTCAGCAAGCCAAGCAAACGCGCGGCCGGCGCGTGGTTGGCGGAGCGCGGCACTTCCTGCCGCTGCGCGTCAATCACGGCGGCGTGATGCCGATCATCTTTGCCAGTTCGTTCCTGTTGTTTCCGGGAATGATCTTCGGCTGGCTCAACGGGGCTCAGTTGCCGCCGGCCGGTCTGTGGGCATTCCTCTCGGATGCGATGCAGCCGGGGACGTTTGTCTACTCGGTCACCTATGTCGGAATGGTGTATTTCTTCGCCTACTTCTGGACTTCGGTCCAGTTTCAGCCCAAAGAGATCGCCAACAACCTCCGTGACATGGGCAGCTTTATCCCCGGCTTGCGGCCGGGGAAGCGTACGGCGGACTACCTCGAGAGCGTCATGGAGCGCATCACGTACGTGGGGGCCGGGTTCCTGGCCCTGATCGCGGTGATTCCCTCGATTGTCGCCGTGAAGATGCAGATACCCTTCAGCATTTCCGCCTTTCTGGGTGGGACCGGTCTGCTGATCGTGGTCAGCGTGGCGCTAGACATGATCCACCGACTCGAGGCCAACCTGATCATGCGTAATTACGAAGGTTTCCTCGGGGCTGAGGGCGTCGCACGCGTGAAAGGGCGGATGTAGACGTGGCGGCATCGCGTTTGATATTCCTGGGCCCGCCCGGGACGGGGAAGGGCACGCAGGCCCAGCGCCTGGCCCAGCGTTTCGGGCTCGCGGCGCTCTCCAGCGGCGATGTTCTGCGAAAGGAGATCCGTGCGGGGAGCGAGATCGGACGGCAGGCGGCCGAGTTCGTGCAGGCCGGAACGCTGGTTCCGGACGATGTGATCACGGGGGTGATGCTGGCGGCCGTCGACAAGCTGACGCCCGGGACCGGCTTCATCCTGGATGGTTTTCCACGCACCGTGCCCCAGGCCGAAGAGCTCGGAAAGGGCTTGGTTGCGCGGCAACTGGAGGTCCAGGTCGTCGTCGATTTCCAGCTCGACGACCAGGAGATCATCAAGCGAATTGTCAGCCGCCGCGTTTGCAACAAATGCGGAGCAACTTATAATACTCTCTTTCTGCCGCCGAGAACGGCAGATGTTTGTGACAAATGTGGCGGAGAGCTGATCCAGCGTGTGGACGATCGCGAGGACGTGATCGCGACGCGGCTGGAAACTTATCGCGCGCAGACCGCGCCGCTCGTGGACTACTACACGCAGCGCGGGCTGTTGTGCTCGGTTGATGCCTCGGCCGAGGCCGAGACGGTGGAAGCGGATGTGGTTCGCATTGTCGAGCCGCTGGACGCTGGCGGATGAGTGCGACGAACTCGAGGATCGTGATAAAATCGCCGCGCGAGATCGAGCTGATGCGGGCGGCCGGGCGTTTGGTGGCCCAGGTGCTGGACGAAGCACAAGCCCTGGTGTGTCCGGGGAGGACCACCGCGGAGTTGAACGAGACGGCCGCACGCATAATCCGCGAGGCCGGTGCGACGCCGTTGTTTTTGGGTGTGCGCAATCCGCAGGCGCGTTTCCCGTTCCCGGCGGTGATATGCTCGTCGGTGAATGAGGAGGTCGTGCACGGCATACCCAGTGACCGTCCCTTGCAGGACGGGGACATCGTCAGCATCGACTGCGGTGTGCGGCTGAAGGGCTATTGTGGAGATGCCGCCCGGACGTTCTCGGTCGGGGAGCGTGTGACGCCCGAAGCGCGACGTCTGCTCGATGTAACGCGTGAGGCCCTGGCGGTGGCCCTGCGGGAGGCCCGGCCCAACGTCCGCTGGAGCCGCGTGGCTCGCGCGATGCAGAGATGTGTCGAGGAGCAGGGCTTTGGCGTGGTGCGCGAGTTCGTCGGTCACGGCATTGGCCGCGAGATGCACGAGGAACCGAAGGTTCCCAACTACGTCGAACGTGCACAGCGGCATTCGGATTTTGAGTTGCTGCCGGGAATGACGTTGGCGATCGAGCCGATGGTCTCGGCCGGGCGGCCGGAAGTCGAGTTCGGTGACGATTCGCACTGGCCAATGGTGACCCGGGACCGCTCGCAGGCGGCCCACTTTGAGCACACCGTGGCGGTTACTGTCGACGGTGTCGAGGTTCTGACCGACGGAAGCTAGGTCGGCCGAGCCGGACGCATGAGGATGAAGCGATGAAGGTACGAAGTAGTGTCAAACGGATCTGTGAGAATTGCAAGGTAGTCAGGCGCAAGGGCGTCGTGCGCGTGATCTGTAGCAATCCACGGCACAAGCAGCGCCAGGGTTAGCGCGCGAGAGGGCTGCACGTATGCCACGTATTGCCGGTGTAGACATTCCGAATGAGAAGCGAGTTGACGTTGCCCTGACCCGGATATACGGGATCGGCCCGTTCCGGGCGAAGGGGATCCTCGCGTCCGCGCAGATTGAGGCGAGTGTTCGCGCGGGCAAGCTGAGCGAGGATGAGGTCAGCCGCATCGCGGGCATCATCGAGAACGATTATGTGGTCGAAGGGCAGTTGCGCCGCCAGGTGCAGCAGAACATCGCCCGCTTGCGTGACATCCGCTGCTATCGCGGGCTGCGGCACATCCGCGGCCTGCCGGTTCGCGGACAACGTACGCGCACCAACGCCCGTACCCGCAAGGGACCGAAGAAGACCGTGGCCGGCAAGAAGGGCATCAAGGAACAACATCGTGGCTAAAAGCCGGTTTGGGAGTCTTCGTTTTGGCTAAGCAAGCAACCAGACGTCGCAGCAAACGCAGCGTGGCGAAGGCCATCGTCCACATCAAGGCGACCTTCAACAACACGCTCATCACGGTTACCGATACCAACGGCGATACCCTGTGCTGGGCTTCGGCCGGCTCGGCTCCGCTGGGCGGCGGCGAGAAGAAATTCGCCGGCGCCCGCAAGGGTACCCCATTCGCGGCGCAACGGGCCGCGCAGTACGTGGCGAACGAGGCCAAGAAGTATGGCGTGGTGGAGCTCGATGTTCGCGTCAAGGGGCCGGGCTCCGGACGCGAGTCGGCCATCACCGCCTTGCAGGCCACCGGACTTCGAATTCAGTCGATCGAGGACGTGACTCCGTTGCCGCACAACGGCTGTCGTCCCCGGAAGAAGCGGAGGGTCTAACGGATGGGTCGTTTGCTGGGGCCGGTGTGTCGCAACTGCCGTCGCGAGGGTGTCAAGCTGATGCTCAAGGCGATTCGCTGCGAGACCGCCAAATGCCCGATGGAAAAGGAATACCGAAACAACCCGCCTGGCATGCACATGTGGCGCCGCAGCAAGGCCTCCGCCTACGGCGTGCGGCTGCGGGAGAAGCAGAAGGTCAAGCGCTACTACGGCGTGCTCGAGAACCAGTTCCGTCGCCTGTTCTCAATGGCGGAACGTTCGCAGGACAACACCGGCGTGGCCCTGCTGCAATTGCTCGAACGGCGGCTGGACAACGCGGTCTTCAAGGCCGGCTTGGCGAGTTCCCGCCGCACTGCGCGTCAGGCGGTTGCCCACGGGCATTTCCGCGTCAACGGTCGCCGGGTGAATCGTCCCGGCTACCTGGTGCGCAACGGGGACAGAATCGAGCTCAGCGAGCGGGAGAAATCGCACAAGTTCGTTCGAGCACAATTGGATGACGAAGCTGCCCGGCCACCGCAGAGTTGGCTCCAGGTGGACCCACAGAAAGCTACGGCCACCGTTGTGGCGCTGCCCACGCGCGATGACGTACAGATTCCCGTGGAAGAGCAGTTGATTGTCGAGTTCTGTTCCCGCTAGCCGGATGTTGACTGGGGCCTTGAAAGCCGAGTAATCGCGATTCCGGGAGGCGATGCAAAATGCGGATCAGATGGCGTGGCCTGGAACTACCGACGCGTGTCGTTCTCGATGAGTCGATCAGCACCGTTAAGTACGGGCGCTTCACCGTAGAACCTTTTGAGCGCGGCTTCGGAACCACCGTCGGCAACAGCCTGCGGCGGATCTTGCTGTCCAGTCTCGAAGGCTCGGCGGTCACCAGCGTCCGTATCGCCGGCGCCGATCACGAGTTTTGCTCACTTCAGGGCGTGTTGGAGGATGTCACCGACATTATCCTCAACGTCAAATCGCTGGTCATCGACGTCGATGCCGACGAACCCAAGACCATGCGAATCGCGCACCGCGGCCCCGGCGAGGTGCGGGCCGGCGATTTCGAGTGCGACGCCACCATCACCATCTTCAACCCCGATCAGCTCATCGCCACCTTGACGGACGACGTGGTTTTCTCCGCCGAGCTCACCGTCGCCCGTGGACGCGGCTATATCCCCGCCGCTGAGCATCTGGACGAGAACACGGAGATCGGCGTGATTCCGGTCGATTCGCTGTTCTCGCCCGTGACGCGCGTACGCTATCGCACCGAGGACACCCGCGTCGGCCATAAAGTCAACTATGACCGCCTGGTGATGGAAATCTGGACCAAGGGTACCGTAAAGCCAGAAGACGCGCTGGTCGAAGCCGGCAAGATCCTCCGCAAGCACCTGAACCCCTTCGTCCAGTACCACGAGCTCGGATCCGCGGCGGCCGCCGCCGATGTCCACGTGGAGAGCGCCGCGCCGCCCGGGAACGAGGAGCTGCGCCGCAAAATCGAGCAGTCGATCAACTCACTCGATCTTTCGGTGCGGGCCAGCAACTGCCTGGAAGCGGCCAGCATCATCACCGTTGGCGACCTGGCTCGCATGAGCGAGACCGACCTGCTGCAACTCCGCAGCTTCGGAAAAACGTCGCTGATGGAAGTCAAACGCAAACTGGCGGAAATCGGCCTCGCGCTCGGGAGCGATCCGAACACCGGCGGCGGCTTGGGGAATCCCGGCTCAGGTGGCGACGATTTGCGAGCCAACCCTTCGCACGTGACGGCCGGCGCCCCGACCACGCAGATTTGAGGAAAGCGGCATGCGACACAGCGTTAGAGGCAGAAAACTGAACCGCACCGCGGCTCACCGCGTGGCACTACGCCGTAACCTCGTGCAGAGCCTGATCGAGCACGGTCAGGTGCGTACCACGCTTACCAAAGCCAAGGAAGTGCGCGCTATGGCCGAGCGCCTGGTCACGCTGGCGATCAACGGCAGCTTGGCAGCGCGCCAACGTGCCATCACCCTGCTCAATGACCGCGCCATCATCGCCAAGGAAAACCAGGAAGACTACGACGGCATGAGCGATGCCAAGCGCGAGCGCGTCCTGCGAACGCGCTCCGGCCGGCGCTATCGTGCCAGCATCACGCGGCCCGGCGTCAAGTTCACCGCCGAGTCCGTCATCCACCGCCTCTTCAGTGAGATCGGACCACGCATGACACGCCGCAACCGGGCCCGCAATTGCAGCGGCGGCTACACGCGCGTGATCAAGCTGGCCGATCGCCGCGTTGGTGACGGCACTCGATTGGCCGTCCTCCAACTCGTGGGCGAGGACGACAAACCGCGCTCCAAGACGACTGACAAGACCGAACGCAAACGCCGCGCCAAGGTCAAGTACGCGGTCTACGCCGGCAAGCCTCTGACACGCCGCGGCCGACGACGGTCGACCAAGCGCGCCGCCGGCGCTCAGCCCGCGCGATCGAAGTCCGGCGAATAGCCGCTGGTCGTGGCAGCACCCCTTTCGAGGGTCCGCGCATGTCAAGTGCCGTGGCTGATTGCGTCTTCTGCAAGATAGTGGCCGGGGAGATTCCCTGCCAGCGCGTCTTCGAGAATGAGCACGTGCTGGCCTTCCTGGATATCAACCCGCTCTCCGAAGGGCACACCGTCGTGATTCCCAAGGTCCACGCCGAACGCCTCGAGGGGCTCGACGCGTCCCAGACGGCGGAACTGGCCCGCTGCTTTGGCACTCTGGCGACCAAGTTGATGCAGGCCACGGGGGCGGGCGCATACAACGTGCTGCAAAACAACGGAGCTCTTGCGGGTCAGGTGGTGCCGCACGTGCACTTCCACCTCATCCCCCGTCGACCGGATGACGGCTTGGGCTACCGCTGGAACGCCAAACAAGCTCCGCCGGAGGAACTCGAGAACCTGCGCGCTCGGATCGAGGCTGTCTCGTAGCGACCTGCGACCGCTGGTTGCCCCGGCGTCCGAGCCGCATATAATGACATTCTGAGGGGCCGTAGCTCAACTGGGAGAGCGTCGCGTTCGCAATGCGAAGGTCGTGGGTTCGAATCCCATCGGCTCCAATAACATAAGTCACGCCGAACGCAGAACTTAGCGTACCGGCCCAGCGGAGGGCCGAGCGGCAACGGAAGCCAAAGACCCGGTACTGTACTGGGTAGGCTCCTGGAGGTCGCTCAGATGCCCACGCACACCCCCTCGTACCGATTGCACAAAGCTCGCGGCTTGGCCATTGTGACGCTCGGCGGCAAGGACCACTACCTCGGCGAGTACGGCTCGCCCGAGTTGCGCCGGCTGTACGCCGAGCTTCTCGCGCGCTGGGAAGCCAACGGGCGCTGGAGCGCCGGGCGGTCCATGTTGCCGCCGGTGAAGCCGCCGTCGTCGTACCGCGTCGGCAGGCACGCCCAGCCTTCGTGGCGCTGGCTGGCGATGTAGGCCTCGGCGCTCTCACGTTGGGCGTCCAGCGAGTTGAACTCCTGCTCCAGGCCTGCGCCCACGCCAGACCGCGGAAGATTTCATCCGGGCGTTGGAGAATGCGCTGCACCACTTCGGCGGCGTGCCGAAGACGCTTGTGCCGGACAGCCTGAAGGCCGCGGTGTTCAAGGCCGACTGGTTCGACCCGGAACTGAACCGCAAGATCCAGGGGTTCTGCCAGCACTCCGGAACGGCCTTGTTGCCCACACTGCCACGCATGCCCAGACACAAAGGCAAATGCGAGGCCGGCGTGAAGTTCGTCCAGAACAACGGGCTCAAGGGCCGGCAGTTCGCCAGCCTGGCCGACGAGAACAGGCATCTGGACCACTGGGAAGCCACGGTGGCTGACACCCGCATCCACGGCACGACCCGCCGCCAAGCCTCCCCCGGAAATCACCCACGGACCTTTTAGTCGGCAGCCCGCCCGGCCGCAGCAAGCGGCAGCCGGAGTACGAACTCGCAGCCTCCACCAAGCTGGTTGGCGGCACTGATTGAGCCATGGTGGAGGGTTGCCACGCCCCGGGCGATGGCCAGGCCCAGGCCGGCCCCCTGTACCGCTTCTTCGCCGCGAGGAATGTGGAAGAAGCGGTCGAAGACTCGGTCGATCTCCTCGGCCGGAATGCCCGGGCCGTTGTCACGAACCGCTACCAGAACCTCATCCCCACCCACACGGACTTCGATCTCCACCGCTTCCTCGACCGGCGAGTACCGGATTGCGTTCCGGAGCAGGTTGTCGACGACGGCGCGCAGCAGCGACGGGTCCCCGGAGACGATTGCCTCCACGCCGTCCTCGCCGGGCGGGGCCAGTACGGGCACGAGGCGTACCTCTCGATGACGAGCGAGCGGCTCACACCGCTCCACAGCCTCCATGACGATCTCGTTCACCGACACCGGCTGAGTCTGTGCGAGCGGGAACCCGGCATCTGCCCGAGCCAACGTGAGCAGACTGTCGACCAGGCGCACGAGTTGTCGCAACTGGTCCTGGATACTGGCGACGAACTGATCGTACTCCTCAATCGTGCGCTCTTGCTGAAGCAGGATCTGCGCTTCCGCAAGGACGACGGACAGCGGCGTCTTCAGCTCATGTGAGGCGTCAGCGATGAACCGTTCCTGCGCTCGGAAGGCCGCCTCGAGGCGTTCCAGCATTCCGTTGACCACCCTGGTAAGTTCGGCGGCCTCGTCGCCGCCCGGCCTGGTCCGAATGCGGCGATCCAGGTGGGCCGCCGTGTACTCACGGGCCTGTCTGGCAATCTCACCGATCGGGGCCAGCGACCGGCGGGCAAGGGCCCAGGATGCAACGGCTGCCAGGAATAACCCGGCCGGCACCAGAACAAAGAACAGGCCCCGCAACTCTGCGATGGAGTCCTCCACCGGTGCCAAGCCGGCCGCCACCTGCAGGATGAAGGGCTGCACGTCCGGTTCGTCATGGTAGAGAGTCAGTAACCGCAGTTGCTGCGGACCGTCCACCGGCAGGCCCGTGGCCTGGCCAGCAATCGTCTCAAGTACGGGGCGGCCTGTGCTCCGCGACTCGCGAGCGGGCTCACTCAGCGGCAGAGACACCTTCAGCAAGTTGCGGGACCGTTCGCGGATAGCGCCCCCTGCGGCGCGAATCTGGAAGTAATAGCCCGGAAAACGAAAGGGATTGAGCCGTGGCTCGGTTCGCTGTCGTCTCTCAATCGCGGTGACCTGGTCGGCCCGAACGCTGATAGCCTCGACCATCGTCTCGGCCCGGTCGACGAGCCGCTGGTCGAAGTCCTCACGGAGATAGCGTTCGCGTGCGTTCAGGATGACCAGGCAGAGCCCGGTCTGGATGATCCCGAAAACGATCAGGTATAGAAGGGCAAGGCGGAATCGGAGGGTGCGAAAGTGCTGGAGGTATCTCGAAGGCTTCATCAGTCTGGACGCTATTCGTTGGGCGGATCCACACTCAGTATGTAGCCCGCGCCAATCACCGTATGGATGAGTTGCCGATCGAAGCCCTTGTCGACCCGGCGCCGCAACATCGAGACATAGACGTCGATCACGTTGCTCTCCGGCTCGAAGTTCATGTCCCACACGTGCTCGCCGATGGCGGCACGGCTGAGGACCCGATTCGGGTTCCTCAGAAAGTACTCCAGAAGCGCGAATTCCTTGGCGGTCAGCTTGATTCTCTGTCCGGCCCGTGTGGCAGTGCGCTTGAGCAGATCCAGTTCAACATCTTCGAACTTGAGATTCGACGCCTCGTGCCCCTGCCCGCGCCGCAGCAGCGCACGGAGCCGGGCGACGAGTTCGCCAAACTCAAAGGGCTTGGCCAGATAGTCGTCGGCGCCCGCATCAAGCCCGGTGACCTTGTCCTGGGTCGTGGATAGCGCGGTGAGCATCAAGATCGGCGTGTGAATGCCGCGGCGCCGGAGATTGCGGCAGACGATCAGTCCATCCTGGTCCGGGAGCATCAGATCGAGTACGACGGCGTCGTAGGGCTCGCCGGCGGCCATGAACTCACCATCGTGGCCGCTGTGAGCCAGGTCGACGGCGTAGCCCTGCTCGGCCAGGCCCATCTTGATCAGGGCAGCCATTTTCGGGTTGTCTTCGATCACCAGCAGCCGCATCGTGTCGTCCTGCTCAGTTGGCTTCGAGACAGACATTGTAATGAGCCGCCCGGGCTGTCTCCACGGAGCCGGAAATGAGGTCCGCAATAACGATATCGTGCTCATGGGTCGTCCACCGCCCGACAGGCGCGCTGCATCAACTCCGGCTCCACCTGCACGTAGTACCGGCGCGTCGGGCGGATGTCGCTGTGCCCGGCGAGCTCCTGCACCACGTGCATCGGGATCGCGCGTGACAAGTTCGTGCAGAAACTCCGGCGGAGATCGTGCGGGCTGCACTTGGGCAGCCCGGCGCGCCGGCGGATCACATCGAAGTCCCGCCAGACGTTGTTCCGCCCCATCCGCTGGCCGGCCTTCGGTCCCTTGCCGAGCACGAACAAGTACATCTGGCCGGCGGTCGGGTCCAACTGCAACTTCGTCAGCAGGTTGATCGCCGGCGCTGGCACCGGCACCGGAAGATTCCGCATGGCGCGCAACCGCTGTTGTGACAGAGACTTGTGGGCGGACCGCTGGTGCGCAGTTGCTCCACGCCGGGAAAAACATGCTCTCCCGGGCAGGTTTGCCAAACGCCGGGAAGAATCCGCGGCTGCCCCGCATCCAACGATCGAGAACGGCATGGGTCGGACTCTTGGCCCACGTTGGGTCGACGCCCTTATCAAACTGTTCAAGGTGGAGTGTCACTCATGAAGCTGTGGAAGATCGCAAGTGCTTTGGCGTTGGTCGCGGTGTGGCTGAGTTCGGGGCGGGCGCTGGCCCAGCACCAGCATGGCCAGGATGATCAGCATGGAAAGACCGAGCAGAAGGAACCGAAGCTCCCGCTGTGCCCAGTCATGGGCGAGCCCGTGGATTTCAACGTCAAGACGATGACGGACGAGGGCCCGGTTTACTTCTGCTGCAAAGCGTGCATCGAGAAGTACCAGAAGGATCCCGAGAAGTATGCCAAGAAGACCGAGGTGCAGCACGTGGCACTGAAGGAGATAAAACGCGTGCAGGTGAATTGCCCGGTGACTGGCGAACCGATTGACGGCAAGACGTCTATCCAATCCGAGGGCAAGAGCGTCAAGTTCTGCTGCCAGGATTGCGTGGCCAAATACGAGAAGGAACCGGCCAAGTATGCGGCGAAGCTGGAAGCCAGCTACACGTATCAGACGCGCTGTCCCGTGATGGGCGGTGAAATCGACCCCGCCGCATTTACGGACCTGCCGACCGGCGAGCGCATCTACTTCTGCTGCAAGGGCTGCGAGGACAAACTCCTGAAGTCACCTGAGAAGTGCGCTGAGAACCTCGCGGCTCAGGGCATCAACATCGACGTCAAGAAGCTGAAACCTGAAACGAATGAGAAGGACAAGGCCAGCCAGAAGAAAACCGGGCACGATCACGATGGCCACGATCATCCGTAGCCGGTTCGGCGTAGCAGCGGCATCGGGCTACTAATGGGAGCGGATACGGGCGCCACGCGAATCGCCCGATCCCTCGCGAAAGTGCAAAGCGCCGCGGGAAGAGACCATCTCCGCTGAGCATCAAATCCCCTACTCACAAGCACGTGGGGTTGACTGTCGCCCACGGCAGAGGAGCATACAATGCCCTTCGGTGTTCGACGATTCTCAGGCCAGCCGGCCGGCCGGCACGCTTGGTGCGGTCGCGTGCGCGGAGACAAGCATGTCACGAGCTAGGCGAGCGAGAACATCGATCGGGCGGGCATTCCGGCCGCTCCGCCGTTGGACTTTGGGTTTGGCTACGGTCAGCATTGGCCTGAGCGGCTGTGCACTCGATCAGACGGCCCAACGAGATGTGACGACCGCGCTCAAGCAGTACGAGCAGCGGCGTACCGAGGACGCCGGCGCGTACGCGCGGATCGGCCGAGGGGGGCCGACAACAGGGCCGTCCTTGGAGACGCCGGCCAGCCAGCCGGTGGACAGCGCCCCAAAACCGCCTCAGTCGCTGCGCGATTACATTGTGGTCGCACTCGCACAGAACCCCGACATCAAAGCCGCCGAGGAAATCGCGCGTGCCAAAGCCGCCCGCGTGCCACAGGTGACCGCGCTACCGGATCCGATGCTGGCAACAAAAACACTGCCAGAGCCGGTCCGGACGGCGGAAGGCGACAACTACTTCGTGCTCGGCGTGCAGCAGAGATTTCCGGTGCCCGAGAAGCTCGACCGCGCGGGCCGCGTGGCGCTTCAGGAAACTCGGATGGCGCTGGAAGAGCTGCAACAGACGCGCCTGCGGGTGATCGCCGACGTGAAGCGATCGTACTTTCGCGTGTACGTCATCGACATGACGATCGAGATCGACGTCGCCAATCAAGACCTGTTGCGCGGGCTGATCGACGCCGTGCGGGCGCAGGTGGCCGCGGGACGCCGTTCACAGGGCGATGTGTTGCGGGCCGAGGTCGAACTGTCGACGCTGGAAAGCAAGCTCATCGAGCTGCGCCAGCAGCGCGCAACGGCGGTGGCGATGCTCAACCGCGTGTTGAACTGCGCGACTACGACAGCGGTTCCGAAGCCGGCCCCGTTTGACCTCCGCGATGTAGACGTGAGGCTGGCAGCGCTGTTTGAGTCGGCGGTGGACCACAACCCCGGCCTGCAACGACTGAGAGAGCAGCTCGAACGCGATCGCCAGGCAGTTAAGTTGGCTCGGCTGGCGTACTGGCCGGACTTCACCCTGGGCTTCGAGTGGATGCAGATGTCTCCCCGCGACGCGTTTCGGCCGCCGCCGAATCCGCAGACCGGGATGCCCGCGCCTGTGAATCGCATGAGCGAGAACGGCAGCGACAACTGGGCGATTACGTTCGGGCTAAACATCCCGATCTGGTTCGAGAAGATCGAAGGTGGTATTCGCGAGGCGCGCAGCCGCCTGCTCGCATCGCAGCACCAATATGTCTCGACGCAGAACCGTGTCCAGTTCCAGGTCGAGGACGCCTTCGCCCGGGTTCGCGCGCAGCAGGAGCTGGCCGAGCTCTTTGAGAGCACGATCATCCCGCAGGCGCGGCAGACCTACGAGGTCTCCCGTGCTGCGTACACGAGCGGGACGACGGACTTTCTTTTCGTCATCGACAACTGGCAGAAGTGGTTGACGTTCACCATTCAATACCATCGCGCGCTTGGGGAGCTGGAGCGCAGCGTGGCCGACCTCGAAGAGGCGCTCGGACTGAGCCTTAACGAGGCGGGAGGTTGACCGATATGAAAGCTCAACAAACACGGCAATCCGCCCAATACCTGCGGCCGGGGCGGGCTTGGATCTGGCCGGTCTTAGTCACTGCCGCGTTTCTCGTAGGTGGCGGTGGCGGCTTCTGGACGGCGCTACGTTGGACTGGCGCTGGTCCCGCC
>JAHJAR010000238.1 GCA_018814045.1 Planctomycetota bacterium
CGATCCCGGCCCGGGTGACCCGAGTGTGAGCGATCCGGCCGAAGACGGGAGCAGCACGCATCCGTTCGATGCGATTCAGGAAGCGATTCCGCTGGCCATTCCCGGGGACGTGATCCTGGTCGCCGACGGCGTGTACACGGGGGTAGGCAACACGGAGATCGACTTCGCCGGCCGCCCCGTGCTGCTGTGCAGCGCCGGCGGACCAAGCGCCTGCACCATCGACGGCCAGGGAGCCGCGCGGGCCTTTATCATGCAGAGCGGCGAGACGCCCGAGACACGCGTTGAGGGCTTCACGATTGTCAACGGTTACGCAGACATCGTCGGCGGTGCCATCTATTGCGAGGACAGCAACCCCACCGTTGCCGATTGCTACATCATCAACTGTACGGCCCCGTTTGGCGGTGCGCTGCGCTGCCTCGGCGGCAGCCCCACGTTGCTCCGCTGCACGATCGCGGGCAATTCGAGCGCCGACGACGGCGGCGCGCTCAATTGCTACATGGGCAGCCTGACCGTCAGCGACTGCGTCCTGCACAACAACTGGACGGATGACGACGGAGGCGCCATCTGCTGCAATTCGGGCCAGTTGACAATCCGCAACTCCACCTTCAGCCGCAACGGCGCCGGGCAGATGGGAGGGGCCGTGTTCTGCGGGGCCGATACGGATGCCGTCATCACGAACTGCATCTTGGGCGAGGATACCGCCGCGGTCGGGGCCGAGATCGCTTTGAGCGGTGGCATCGACATCCCGACGCTGACCGTCGCGTACTCCGACGTGCAGGACGGGGAGTACGGCGTGTACATCCAGGGGGGCGGAGTGCTGAACTGGGGCACCGGCAACATCGTGGCCGACCCGCTCTTCTTTGATCCGGACAATGGTGATTTCCATCTCGCGCCCGGCTCAGCGTGCATCGATGCCGGTGACCCAGGTTTCGTCGCCGACCCGGGTGAGATGGATATCGACCGCGAGCTGCGCACCTGGAACGAGCGCGTGGATATGGGCGGCGATGAGTTCGGGTCCCACCACTACGGCGATGTGAACTGCAACGGGGTAATCAACGGCTTCGATATCGACGCGTTTGTGCTGGCCCTGGATGGACCGGGAGCCTACGACGCAGCCTACCCGGATTGCGATATCATGCTGGCCGATGTGAACGGTGACGGTGCTGTCAACGGCTTCGACATAGACGCGTTTGTTGAGCTGCTGATGTAGGCGAAGTGCGGGGCAACTCCGGGGCGCCGCGCGCGGCAACGCTCGGCGTGGGGCAACAGATGATGACCGAACGGATCAGGCTGCTGTTGGCTGGTTTCCTGATCACACTGTGGGCGGTGAGCGCGCCGGCCGGCAGCGTGGTGGGGCGTTTCGTCGCCGATCAGGCAGATCAGACCACCTACGTGCACTACCACGCCGACCTGCTGTACACACATGACGGAGACGACCGCGGCCGGTTCGGCCCCGAGCACGACCTGGCCCGTGACAACATCTGCGCGATCTTTGCCGATCTCGGCCTGGATGTGGAGTACCACGGCTTCTGGTTCGGGGGCTCGCAGTACTTCAACGTCGTGGCGACCCTGGTGGGTACGGCCCATCCCGAGCAACAGTACATCGTCGGCGCACATTATGACTCGAAGAACAATCCCGGGGCCGACGATGATGCCTCCGGCGTGGCCGCGCTGCTCGAGCTGGCCCGCATCTTGGCACGCTACGAATCCGAGTACACCATCGTGTTCATCACCTTCGACCTGGAGGAGCTGGGCAAGATCGGCAGCACGGCCTACGTCGACGATCACCTGAGCGACGATATCCAGGCCATGATCGCCCTGGACATGATCGCCTGGGACTGCGGCAGTTTTGCCACGCGCGTCCACGGCAACGCCATCCCGCTCAGAGACACGCTCGCGGCCGCGCTCGACGAGTACGGCGACGGTCTGGACGCGATCCCGTCGTACCCGGTCAGCAACAGCGACCACGCTCCGTTTCAGGATGCCGGTTTCGCGGCGGTACTGGTTATCGAGGAGTTGTTTCGTCAGAACCCGTGCTACCACCAGCCCTGCGATTCGATCGACACGCCGGACTACATCAACTACGAACTGGCGCTCGCGCACGTGCGCGGCGTGGCGGGTTACCTAGCCGACGCGGCCCACGTGCACGTCGATGACTGCGATGAGAACGGCATCCCGGACGCGGACGAGATTCTGGCCGAGCCGGCGCTGGACTGCAACGAGAACGGCTTCCTCGACCTATGCGAGCCGGGCGGCGACCAAGACTGCAACGGCAACTCGCAGCCCGACGTCTGCGACATCTACTTCGAAATCAGTCAGGACTGCAACGAGAACGATGTCCCCGATGAGTGCGAGGTCGGCGGATTGGAGGACTGCAACAACAACGGCATCCCCGACCTGTGCGACATCTACAACGGTACGAGCAGCGACTGGAACGGCAACGATATCCCCGACGACTGCGAGCCGAAGCGGGTTTATTACATCGACGACGACGCCCCCGGCGATCCCGGCCCGGGTGACCCGAGTGTGAGCGATCCGGCCGAAGACGGGAGCAGCACGCATCCGTTCGATGCGATTCAGGAAGCGATTCCGCTGGCCATTCCCGGGGACGTGATC
>JAHJAR010000025.1 GCA_018814045.1 Planctomycetota bacterium
ATGCGGATCCTGTTGCCGTTCGTTCCGCTCACTCCTGCACATGCAGGCAGGCCGTCTCCCTTCGGTTGGCTCCGTTTCGACCGGGAACTGTTGAAGCGATTGCCGAATCCGGCGTGGGACGTGACCCCGGAAGTCTTCCACACCGTGCTCGACCGTAACGATGTGAACCCCGGCATGGGGGCGGGCATACAGACTCGGGGCCGGCGTGCCGGCCCTGATAGGGGGCGGGGAAGGAAAATCCGGCCGTTTTCACTCGCATTTGCCCGTTCTCTCAGGTACCTTCCTTCCCGTGGTCGAAGGGAAATTTCTATCCGTCATCCACGGGCGCGACACGTCTCTTGTGCACGCGGCTCGTTGCCGAGCACTGCCGCGGCATCGATTTCCTCGAGCCCTACCGCTTCGACGCATGAGCCCCCAGCGTCCTCCTGAATAGGACACAGGCGCGGTGGCGGTCGCATTTGTCTTCGTGAGCGCGTTTGAGCGATCTGGGGGCCAATGGTCCTCGAGCTTGCCACGGCGAAGCCTCGGGCGAATAATCACTTCTGTGGCGTCAGCTCAAACGCGCGCACCCCGTACGGTTCGAGCGGGAGCTGCAGGTTGCCGTCGCGGAACTCACCGCCGGCGCGGCCGAACAGCTCGTGCAGCGTCGGCGGTTGCGCGAAAGGCTGCGGCTCACGCCGCTTGCGGTCTTCGCACTTGACTCTATCTTCCGTGGGATGCCTGCATGCCGTGGTCTTGGCCGATGACCAATAGGAAGGAACACCCCGTGAAGACAACTCTCGACACGCGCAATGGCGTGCCCGTGCTCATGATCGACGGCTCGGCTGTGGCACCCATGATGGTGTGGGGCGGCAGCAGTGCGAAGTTGAGCCGAACCGCCACCATGATGCGGGCGCGTGGGTTCCACATCTACACCACGCCCCTCGACATGCCGTGGCCGCGCGAGGGTGAAACGCGTGACTTCGGCAAGGTCGATGCCGAGATGGAGGCGCTGCTGAAGAACGATCCGCAGGCGTTGTACATGCCGCGGATCTGGGTCGAGCCGCCAAAGTGGTGGAAACAGGCGCACCTCGAGGAGATGCCAGTCTGGGAGAACGGCAAGAGCGACGAGTTCATCTCGGTGACGTCAGAGCGGTGGCTGAAAGAAGTCGGTCCGCACATCGACGCGCTCGTGAACCATCTCGAGGGACGCTGGGACCAGCACATCTTCGCCTACCACCCCGCCGCACTGAACAGCGCCGAGTGGTACTACGCCTCGACGATCTGGCAGTGCAGCGACTGGGGCCTGCGCAACTACGAGCCCTCGTTCGCCCGCGGATTCCGCAACTGGCTGCGTCGACGGTACCAGACCATCGCAAGCCTGAATGCGGCTTGGGGAACGAAGCATGCGGACTTCGCCGCGATCCCCGCACCGACTCCGGAGCAACGTCGTGGCACGCAACACGGGCTCCTGCGCGACCCGGTCGCGGAACGGGCCGTGGTCGACTTCACCGTCTACCAGTCTGTCGCCATCACGGACGCCATCAAGGTGATCGCACGCCGGTTCAAGGACGCCTGCCAGTGGCGCAAGTTGGTCTATGTCTTCTACGGCTACACGTTCGAACTGGCCGGACTCCAGGAAGGGATCAGCCAGTTCGGGCACCTCGATCTGGACGGCGTGCTCGACGATCCGAGCGTGGACGTCTGGTGCGCCCCGAGCGGCTACTACGACCGCCGCAACGGCGGCAGCGGCCCGATTATGGCGCCGGCGGAAAGCTGCAACGCCCGGGGGCGGGGCTGGTGCAACGAGGATGACTTGCGTACCCACCTGAGTGCGCCGAATGCCGGATGGGGCCGCGTGCAGACGCGCGACGAGACGCTCTGGGCGCACCGGCGCAACGTCATGGCTGCGCTGGTGCGACGTTCGCAGATGTGGTTCATGGATCAGGCCGGCGGCTGGTTCGAAGACGAGGCCATCTGGCAGAACCTGGATGTACTGCGCCGGCTCTACGAAGAGGTGTATGCAAGCCCTGCGCCGCTGCAGACCGACGTGGCAGTCGTCGTCGATGAGATGTCGCTTTGCCAGGTGGCCTACGGTATCGAGTTGGGGTTGCCGCTGCTCTATGACTTGCGCGCGGAACTGAACCGAATGGGCACGACGCCCGAACTGTGGCTGCAGGCGGACTACCTGCGCGGGCGCGGCACACCGAAGAAACTGGTCATCTTCCTGA
>JAHJAR010000239.1 GCA_018814045.1 Planctomycetota bacterium
CGATCCCGGCCCGGGTGACCCGAGTGTGAGCGATCCGGCCGAAGACGGGAGCAGCACGCATCCGTTCGATGCGATTCAGGAAGCGATTCCGCTGGCCATTCCCGGGGACGTGATCCTGGTCGCCGACGGCGTGTACACGGGCGTGGGTAACAAGGCGATTGATCTCGGTGGCCGCCCGATCGTGCTGCGCAGCGCCGCGGGCCCGCAGAACTGCACGATCGACTGCCAACACAGTGGGCGGGCGTTTCACCTCACGAGCGGCGAGACGCCCGAGACCTGCCTCGAAGGATTCACGATTGTCAACGGGGCACCCGCCGGACCGGGCGGCGCAGTCTATTGTGTCCAGAGCAGCCCAACCATCTCAGGCTGCCTGATTTTCGGCAACGCCGCCACACACAGTGGCGGAATCTACTGCGATACCGCAGCGCCGACGATCACGCACTGCACGATCGCCGGCAACACCGCGGCCACGGGCGGCGGGGTCGGCGTCTTCGGCGGCGACGCGACGATCTCGGACTGCCTGCTGTACGACAACAGCGCCAGCGATTATGGCGGCGCCGTAAGTTGTTTCCGCGGCGACGTGACGATCGCCAACTGCACGATCGCCGGGAACACGGCGGGGCAGCGCGGCGGTGGCGTGGCCTGTGAGGCGGGCGTAGTGCTTACGATCAGCAACAGCATCCTGACCGCCGACAACGCTCCCCAGGGCGCCGAGTTAGCGCTCCAAGGCGGCATAGAATCGCCGCTCGTCACCGTCGCCTACTGCGATATCGCCGGCGGAGAGGTCGGTGTCCACATTCAGGGTGGCGGAACGCTCATATGGGGTGACGGCAACTTCGACCAGGATCCGCTTTTCGCCGACCCGACTGGCGCCGACTACCACCTCACCCTGGATTCTCCCTGCATCGACGCCGGCGATCCCGCGTTCATCGCCGCGCCGGGGCAGACCGACATCGACCATCAGTTCCGCGTCTGGGACTGCGACGATGACGGCACCCCGCGTGTGGACCAGGGGGCCGACGAATTCGGCTCATTCGGGTTTGGGGACCTGAACTGCGACGGCGAGATCGACGGCTTCGACATCGACGCCTTCATCCTCGCGCTGGCTGATCCCACGGCGTACGCGAACGCCTACCCGACCTGCGCCGACACGCTCGCCGACGTGAACGCGGACGGTGCGATCAACGGCTTCGACATCGATGCGTTCGTCACGCTGCTGTCAGACTAGAACCCATCCCAGAACTCTTTCCGAGCCGCGCGCGTAAGCGAGCGGTTGCCGAACAACCGCTCGCTTACGCGCGCGGCACGGTTCTGCTACCCACCTCCGGACGGTTCTGGGATAGGTTCTAGGGTGCTGCGGGGGCTGGTTTCTGCGCGGGGACCGCGCCTGGCTCGGCCTGCGTCTTCTGTTGCTCGCCAACGCCGGCGAGCCGATCAAAATAGGCCTGCACGGCCTTCTGGTACTGGCGCGGGACGCGGTCGCGCTCGATGGCATCCTCGGCATCGCGGACGGCGGAGTTGACGGCGTCGCGTACCTCGGCGGCGGCTTCGCCTTTGACCTGTGGTCCGTCGATCAGCATCTGGCCGATGATCTGGCCGGGGTGCAACGCGGCTTGGGCCTTGGTGGGCTTGTACTTGTACGCAGCGCGTTCTTTCGGGTTGGCGCCGTAGCCGCGGCCGATATCGCCCCCGGTCCCGCCCGATCCGCCGTCCTCTCCGCGGCCCTGACCGAATTCACCCTCGGTGATCCCGTCGCGCAGGTCCTGCAACTCGGCCAGTTGCAGCTCCAACTCGTCCATCATCTGCTCGGCCATTTCCAGGTCGGACATCTGATTCATGGCATCCCCGAGCGCAGCGGCGGCCGCCGCCGCTGAACCGCCCGAAGACTTGCCCTGTTGAGCCGCCTGGGCCGCCTGGGCCAGTGCCTGGCCGAGTCCCTGGCAGGCTTTGCAGGCCTTCTTCTGGTTGGCCATCTTCTTGGCCATCTGCTTGATCTGTTCCGGCGTCATACCCTTTTCGGCCAATTGCCGCTGGAGTTCCTTCTCGAGCTGCTTGGGGTCCATCTGGGCCAGTTTTTCGAGCAGCTTCTTGGCCTGTTCGGGAGACATGTTGGCCTGCTTCTCGAGCGCCTTCTGCAAGTCCTTCGAGTCGGATAGCTGCTCGAGTTGCTTGCTGAGGTTGTCGAGTTTCTTCTGCAACTGAGCCAGCTCTTGCACCGACTCCGGATTGTTGCTTTGGGCTGCTTCATCGAGCTGGTCCTTGAGCTCGGCGAGGCTTTGCCGGGCCTGCTCGAAATCGCCGGAAGCCAAGGCGTTGGAAAGCTGTGCCGCGGCGTCGTCGCCCTGCTGTGGGCTGATGCGGGCCATCATCCGCTTGAGCTGCTTGAGGGCGTCCAACTCGTCGGAGTTCGCCTCGCGGGCCAGCTTGTCGGATACGCTGTCGATGCGTTTGGCCGCCTCGCGGCGGATGTCCTCGGGCGTAGCGGTCGGTTCGTCGGGCAACTCCAAGGGCTGGATGTCCTCGACGAGATCCTGGAATTCGGGGTTCTTCTGGGCGAGTTCCTTCACCTGATCCATGCGGTCGCGCAAGGCAGCGGTGATATTCTTGCTCTCGGCCACTACGGCCGTCCGTTCCGCGGGATTCTGCGGTTCCTCTTCGGCGAGCAGGTCGACGGTCGGCAGGAACAGTCCCAAGATCATGGCCGCCGCCACACACGCCAGCGACCACGGCCAGAGCTGCGGTGGGCGATACGGCAGGTGGCTCGGCACATGCAGGCGGGCGGCGGTTTTCTCGGCATCCTTGACCGCGGCCCGAGCGAAAGCGTCGGGATTCCGACGGCAGCTCAACGACGTGCTCAGACGCTCCTTGAGCCCGGCCGCCTGGTCGATCGCCAACGCCGCCCCCAGGGGCTGCACGCGGGCCAATCCGGCACCAACGACGCCGATCAGCGCTGCCACCAACACCGCCGCCAAGGCACTTGGTCCGAGCGGGACTCCGAGGACGAAGAGCCGTTCCACCAGCACCACGAGCGTGAACATACCGGCGGCGATGATCACGCCGAGCGCCAGCCGCTGAAACAGGATGTTTGTGGTCAGCCGGCGACGGGCATGGCTGACTTGCTGATCGACGGTGGACATGCCACAGTCCTCCGCAAAGGATACCTCGGTGCTATCATAGATAGGATTCGGCGGGCGCTCAATAAAATCCTCTGTGAGCGATCACGGCATTGGTCCATAGACGGCTATAGACAGATACGGAAGCGAGCTGGCGGCTGTGCAACGTCTTACGACTTTCGACCGCGGAAGACGCTTGGCGGGGGAACTCGCCGCGGGGAGGTAGCATGCAGGGTCGCGCAGAAAACGGCATAATAGGCGACATGGCTGGTATGAAAAGGGCCCGGGTGTGGAGCGGTCCCGCCGGGTGGAGCTACCCTGACTGGGATGGCGTCGTTTACCCGGCCCGCAAGGAGCGCGGATTCAAGCCGCTGGCCTACATTGCGCGTTTTTTCAACGCGGTCGAGGTCAACTCCAGCTTCTACCACATTCCCCGGGAACGGATGACGGCGGCCTGGATTCCGCTGGTACCGAGCGATTTTCGCTTTGCGCTCAAGCTGACGCGAACATTCACGCACGAGCGGGATGCATTCCCCCCACGTGCCACCGTTGATGCCTTCGCCGAAGGAGTGAAGCCCATTCGCGAAGCGGGCTTGCTGGGGCCGTTGCTGATGCAGTTTCCATGGTCGTTCCGCTACACGGCGGGGGCGGTGGACTGGTTACGCCGCTTGGCGGAGGAGTTTGGCGAGTTCGAACGGTTTGTCGAGGTGCGGCACGCCTCATGGGCGCAGGCCGAGGCGCTCGAGTGCCTGCGGGGGGTCGGCGGGTACTGCAACATCGACCAGCCGCGCTTGCGGAACTGCCTGGGGCCGTCACAACACGTCTTCGGTCGCAGCGCTTACGTACGGCTGCACGGCCGCAACGCGCGGATGTGGTTCGCCGACGATGTGCCGGCGTTCGAGCGCTACAACTACCTCTACGACGAGGCAGAGTTGCGGGAGTGGGTGACGCGGCTGAACGCCTTGTGTGCGCAGGCCGAGGATGTCTATGTTTTCGCCAACAACCACTACCGCGGTCAGGGGCCGGCCAACGCCTTGGAATTGCGAGCGCTGCTGGAAGGGCGGACAGTGGACGTGCCCGAGCCGCTGTGCGAGACCTACCCGCGTCTAAGCGCGATCGCCGCGGCGCCGCGCGAACCGGGGCTGTTCGGGCCACGCTGAGGGGTCGGTGGTTCCAGCCCAACGCGGGTGGAGGCGACCGCCGCGACCGAGGGCGCACGCTCGTGCCACGGCGGGTCCTCGAGGGGATTTCGCAACGCTGGCAGGCTGGTGCGAAAGGTCTGGAATTCGCTTATAATTCGCACTCTCTGGGAACCGTACGACCGTTGTGATTTCCCCGGTCAACCCGATGGTACAACGCCGGTTTGGTCCCCGGCGCGATACTGGAATAGGCCTGGGTGGGTGGATAGCCAACGGCTGTCCAGGCTTGCCGGAGCCGTGGAGCGAAGATGAGCGATAGCACCTTAGCATCACAGGATATACCCACTCCGATCTCACAGGAGATGGAGGAGTCGTACCTGACTTACGCCATGAGTGTAATCATGGCGCGGGCGCTGCCCGACGTGCGTGATGGTCTGAAGCCTTCGCAGCGGCGCATCCTGGTTGCGATGCACGACCTTAACCTGCACCCGCGGGCCAAGCACCGCAAGTGTGCCAAGATTGCCGGCGATACGAGCGGTAACTACCACCCGCACGGCGAAGGTGTGATCTATCCCACGCTGGTGCGCATGGGCCAGGAATGGAGCCTGCGCCATCGGCTGATCCAACCGCAAGGGAACTTCGGCAGCATCGACGGCGATCCGCCGGCGGCGATGCGCTATACCGAGGCGCGGCTGGCTGGTCCGGCGGAGGAACTGCTGACCGACCTGGAGCAGGAGACGGTCGACTTCCAGGAGAACTACGACGGAACATGCACCGAACCGGTCGTGCTGCCCTCCAAGTTCCCCAACCTGCTCGTCAACGGTAGTGAGGGCATCGCAGTCGGCATGGCGACGCGGCTCCTGCCGCACAACCTGAACGAAATCTGCGACGCCGTCATCGCGAGCATCGAGAACCCGAACATCACTCTGGACGAGTTGATGAGCATCGTCCCGGGGCCGGACTTTCCGACCGGGGGCGTCATCTGCGGGGCGGAGGGGATCCGCGATGCGTTCGAAACCGGGCGGGGCTCGATGGTGGTGCGGGGCGTGTTGCGCACGGAAGACACCAAGTCCGGCCGGGTGCAGATCGTCGTAGACGAGATCCCATACGGCATCCTGCTGCCGACCATCAAAGACCGCATTCTGGACGCCGTCCAGAACGGCACGATTAAGGGCATCGACGACATGCGCGACGAATCCGGCCGCCAGCAGATGGTGCGGCTGGTCATCACGCTGAAGAAAGACGCCAACGTCCAGGTGGTCATCAACCAGCTCTGGAAGTACACGCCGCTACAGATGAACATCCACGCGATCAACATCGTGCTGGTGAACCGCGTGCCGCGCACGCTCAACCTGCGGCAGTTGATCGAGCAGTTTGTGGACCACCGGGTGGACGTGGTTCGCCGGCGGACGGCCTACCTGCTGCGCAAGGCGCGGCAGCGGGCGCATGTGCTGGAGGGGCTAATCCTCGCCATCGCGGACATCGACGAGATCATCCAGTTGATCAAGGAATCGCCGGACGTCGACGTGGCGCGGCAGCGTCTGATCGACAAGCCTCTGCGGCTGAGCGAGCAGGCTACCGTACGGCGGCTGTTGCCCGAGGCCTTCGTGGCCCGGGTCACCGTCCACGATCAGCACCTGACCCGCACGCAGGCCGACGCGATTCTGGCGATGCGCCTGCGGCGTCTAACCGGGCTGGAGATCGAGCAACTGGCGCAGGAGTACTCGAAGCTGGTCGAGTGCATCAACGATCACGAGCTGATCCTGAGCGACAAGCGGCGCGTGCTCGACATCATTTCCGAGGATATGCGCGAATTGAAGGAGAAATACGGCGAGCCGCGGCGCACGAGGATCACCGGGGCGGTACGCACACTGGCGCTGGAACAACTGATCCAGCAGGAGGACATGGTCGTTACGCTTTCGCACGAGGGCTACATCAAGCGCGTGCCCAGCAGCGTCTACCGGGCCCAGTCGCGCGGGGGCAAGGGCATCCGCGGCACCGAGAGCAAGAACGGCGACTTCATCGAAATGATGCGGGTGGCTTCCACGCACGACTACCTGCTCATCTTCACTAACCGCGGGCGCGTGTACTGGCTACGTGTCTACGACATTCCGAGCATGCAGCGCACCAGCCGCGGACGCGCGTTGGCCAACGTGCTGACCATGCAGCCGAACGAGCGGCACATGGCGGTTCTGGCCGTGCGACGTTTCGAGGAAAAATACGTCTTCTTTGCGACCGCGAAGGGCGTGGTCAAGAAGACGCCCCTCTCCGCCTACTCGCGCCCACGCCCCAGCGGGATCCAGGCCATCTCGCTCGATCTCGACGATGCCCTGATAAAGGTCTCACTGACGGACGGCGACGAGCAGATTGTCCTGGGCACGCGGAATGGCATGGCGTGCCGCTTCCGTGAGGAAGACGTGCGGGCCATGGGCCGTACGGCGCGCGGCGTGCGCGGCATCGATCTACGCGGCGAAGACCGCGTGGTGGACATGGTCGTGATCCGGCCCGGAATGAGCGTGTTGACCATCTGTGAGCGCGGTTACGGCAAACGGACCGAGGTGGACGCATATCGCCTCACGCGGCGGGGCAGCAAGGGTGTAATCAACGTCAAGGGCCTCGATCGTAACGGCCCGGTGGTCGCCCTGCGGGCCGCGACCGATGACGACGACCTGGTGCTGATCACGGCGAACGGGATCCTGATGCGGATGCCGTTGGACCAGGTGCGCGAAATCGGCCGCGCAACACAAGGGGTGCGCCTGATCCGCGTCGACGATGATGATCGCGTCGTGGCCGTGGCGCGCGTCGTGAGCGAATCGGATGAGACCGAACTCCCCAACGGCGCGCCTGACGAGGACACGCCGGCGACAGACAACGGGGATGGTGGGGAAGGCGACGCGCCGCCGGCCGAGGATAAGAGCGGCAGGTACACACCCGATTAATACTAGAACCTATCCCAAAACTGCCCAGAACTCGGCAGCAGCGCCGAGCAGCGCGCGTAGGCCAGCGGCAGCACTGCGAAGCGCGGCGGTGAAAGTGTTGCTGCTGGTGGCGTTCAGTCGCTGGCGAATCGAGCGGATGTTCGCGGACAGCAAGAGCCAGTTGGGGCTGGATCATTTTGAGGTTCGCCGGTACTGCTCGTTGTGCCGGCATTTGTTGCTGACCTGCGTGAGCTACTTGTTTCTGGCGGAGTTTTGCCAGCGTCAAAGAAGAACGATCCGCGCCTGACGGCGTGCCAGGTGCGGACGGTGACGCGGGCGTTGGTGGGCATCTGGTATGGGGGCGGACGATGCGGGGCTCGGCCGCTACAGCTTGCTGAAACGTGCTCCAGAGGAAGAGGGAGTGAGCTCGGCTCGCCCTGCCCGGCCCAGTCGCGTCAGCCCCTCCGCCACCACTGCCGTCCCTGCTGTCTGAAAACGCGCTCCGTCGGCGTGCTGCACGTGCGCGGTGGGGCGCTGGCGTGCACCGCTACTGATGCTTCCCGCAGCACTGCTCGAATTTCTTGCCAGAACCGCAGGGGCAGGGATCGTTGCGGCCCACCTTGGGCTGATCGCGGCGAATCGGCTGCGGCCGGCCCCCCTCGCCCTGCTGCCGCATCGCGGCTTCATGATCTTGCGAAGCGGAGGCAAAACCCGCTCCGGTCGCGTCAGCCTTGACCGTGGTCATACCGCCGTACGCGGGTCCACTTGCGGAGCCTGGCTCCAGCGCCCCCCCCCCGCCCGTGGCGAACGCGTCCGGCCCGAGGTCGATCCGCACCTTGAAGATCAGATCGGTGACGCGTTCGCGAGTGTTGCTGAGCATTTCGTTGAACAGCCGCGTGCCTTCCCGTTTGTATTCGATTTTCGGATCGCGTTCGGCGTAACCGCGCAGGCCGATGCCGGAGCGCAACAGGTCCATCGAGTACATGTGGTCCTTCCAAACCGCGTCGAACGTCGTCAAGAGGACCATCCGCTCCAACTGCGTCAACTCGTAGCGCAGCATCTCGTAGCCGCAGCGCTGCAACTGCGGGCGCACGTCGGAGCCGAGTTCGACGGGATGGCTGTCGAGAATCACGCCGAAACGCTCGCGGGCCCAAATCAGGATCTCTTCACCGGGATGCTGCTCGAGGGCCGCATCGATCTCGGGGTCGAGCTTGCCGTTGCGCAGGTAGTCTTCGTTGATCAGGCACAATTCGTCGTAGATCTGCCGCGGTTGCTGGCCGGCGAGATTCTCGTAGGTCCAGCCCAGGCGGTACTTGCGATTGGCCCACTCGGCGATCCGAGCGTAGGCCTCGTTCACGTTGCTGCCGGCCCGCTTGAGGGCGAAGTCGATCACGGCCCCGACGGGATACTCGACTTCGCGCCGTTCATAGGCGGTGCGCATCCGCTCGCCGAAGACTTGCTCGGCCTGTTCGCGGGGGGCCTTGGCGATCTCATCGAGCGGGACCTCCACGTCGAACTTGTCGCGGGCCCAGCGTACCAAGCGCGCCCGGGCATAAAGCGGGTCGACGTATTGCTCGAGCGGGGCCAGATTCTCGTTCTCGATCGTGGCTACGGCCGCCTCGGTGATGTTGTCGAGCAGCGCGGCCGGGTCGCTCTCGCGCAACTGGCGCTGGGTCATACTCAGGCCGTAGTTGGCGATCCAGTTCGACAGCCCGCGCACGTCCCACTCGTCGGGCGACGTGTCAGTATCGACGTACTCGCCGAAGGTGCGCTGGATGCCGCTGCGCGCCTCGCCTGCCGCCATGCTCCGCACCTGCTCGCACAAGCTCTCGAAGTCGCTGGTGTCGAGCTTGTCAGGTTCGATCTGGACGGTCAGGTGCTGGCCTACCCACTCGGCCACGCAGAGGGCCGGGTAGCGCGGGTCGTAGTAACGCTCGATCGCGTCTGTCACGCTCTGATCGATCATCTCCCAGATCAGCTCGCTAAGGTCGCGTCCCTCGACCACACGTTGGCGCAGCTCATAGAAACTGTGGCGCTGGTGGTCCATCACCTCGTCGTATTCGAGCAGGTTCTTGCGGATGCCGAAGTTGCGCTCCTCGACCTTCTTCTGAGCCCGCTCGATGCCCTTGGACAGGCGCCGGTCCTCGATCGCCATGCCCTCTTGAAAACCGAGGGCGTTGAGCATCTTGAGCACCCACTCGCCCATGAACAGCCGCAAGAGATCATCGTCCATGGACAGGAAGAAGCGGGAACTGCCGGGGTCGCCCTGCCGCCCGCAACGGCCGCGCAACTGGTTGTCGATGCGCCGGCTTTCGTGCCGCTCAGTGCCAACGACGTGCAGCCCGCCCTTGGCGGCCACACCCGCACCCAGCACGATGTCTGTCCCGCGCCCGGCCATGTTGGTGGCGATCGTAACGTTGCCGTGGACCTCGCTGCGTTTGCCGCGCGTCGCTTCGTGCTGCTGCCCGGCCTTCATGACGATCTCGGCTTCACGGGCATGGTTCTTGGCGTTGAGCACCTCGTGCTCGATGCCGTACTGCCGCGTCAGGAGCTGGCTGAGCTTCTCGGAGTTCTCGACGCTGACCGTACCCACCAGCACCGGCCGGCCGCCGACGTCGTCCCCCATCAGCTTCAGATAGCCCTGTTCGAGCGCCTGTTCATCGCCGTTGCCGTTGTCGAAACCGGCCAGAGCTTCGTTGATGGTTCTGATCTGCGCTGTCACGTCGGTCGTCGCCGCGTCGGTCGCCTGGAGTTCGCTCAGTGTGGCCCGGGCCTTCCGCAGCATGTCTTCGAGCGACCAGGGGTCCGCCGGATAGCCCTTCTGGCTCTGCGAACGGATCTCCTCGACGATCGCTTCCAGCTTGTTCGGCTCGGTCTTGTAGATCTTGTCGTTGTAATCGATCCGGCGAACCGGCTTGTTGGTCGGAATCGCGATGACTTCAAGCTTGTAGATCTTCATGAACTCGTCGGCCTCGGTCATCGCCGTACCAGTCATGCCCGCGGTGTAGTCGTAGAGCTTGAAGAAGTTTTGCAGCGTAATGGTGGCGAGCGTCTGCGATTCCTGCTTGACGGTAACGCGTTCCTTGGCCTCGACCGCCTGGTGCAATCCGTCGGACCACTGGCGGCCGTGCATCAGGCGGCCGGTGAACTCGTCCACGATCACGATCGTGTCGCCTTGAACGACGTATTCCTTGTCCTTCTGGTAGCACGAGTGGGCCCGCAGGGCGTTGTCCAGGTAGTGCGGCCAGTTCATGTTCTTGCTGTCGTAGAACGAACCGATCGACAGCTCTTCCTGGGCCGCCTTGGCGCCATGCTCGGTCATATGCGCCGATTTGTGGTCCATCTCGACCACGAAATACTGGAGATGCCCGATCGCCTCCGCCTCGTCAGATGACAGCCAGAACGGATCGGTCCTGAACTTTTTGAGCCCGGATTTGAACTTCGGTTCATTCTTCAGTTCGGGCGGCGGATTCCGCTCCAGCTCCCCGATCCGCCGCCCCATATCTCGGTTGGCCTGCTCCTGCTTCTTGATCAGCGAACGGGCCACGTTGTCGGCAACGCGGTAGTTGCTCACGTCGTCGTGGGCGGGGCCGGAAATGATCAGCGGTGTGCGCGCCTCATCGATCAGGATCGAGTCCACCTCGTCCACGACCACGTAGTCCAGCCGGCCCTGCACCTGGTCGCGGGGCGAGTGCTTCATGTTGTCGCGCAGATAGTCGAAGCCCAACTCGCTGTTGGTGCCGTACGTGATGTCGCAAGCGTAGGACTGGCGGCGAATCTCCGCGTCCGGGCCATACGTCTCCATGTCCGCCGAGATGTACCCCACCGTCACGCCCAGCAGGTCGAAGATCGGTCGGCAGAACTCGGCGTCGCGCTTCACCAGGTAGTCGTTGACGGTGACCATGTGGACCCTCAGGCCCTGGAGCACCTTCATGTAGTTGCCGAGATAGCAGACGATCGTCTTGCCCTCACCGGTCCGCATCTCAGCGACGTTTGCATCTTCGAGCACTTTGCCACCGATGAGCTGGCACTCGAACTGCCGGTGCTCGCGCGCCCGACGGGAAGCCTCGCGCACGCAAGCATACGCTTCGGCGCGAAAGGTCTCCGGCGGCTCCCCCTGGGCAAACCGTTGCTTGAACTCGTCGGTCTTGGCCCGCAACTGCTCGTCGGTCAGCCCGCGTGCCTGCTCCTCTAGCGGCTCGACTGCGCTGCGCACCCAGTGTCGCAATGCCAGAACCACGCGATCGTTGCGCGAGGGGAGAAACTTGAGGAAGCTCCAGCCCGCGAAAGCCAGCCAGACGACCGCCGTCGCCGAGAACAGCACTGCTACGTGCTCGCGCGCCGCCCAAGCCTGGCCTGTGCCTTCCGGGCCAAGCACGAGCACGAGGGTCGTCAGGCCGAGCAGGAGCGAAAGCACGAGCAGAGCCAGTAGTCGCATCCGGCTTCGCCGCACGTTGTGCCAGAGGATCGTCGACGTGCTAACCGCGTCACGCAGGACGTCCGCGTCGCCGACGTTTTGAAGCCAGTTCATAGCCACACAACATCTCCAGCCGGGCCGCGCAGCGGCTGGCACTGTGCCGCCCGGCCCGCGTATCGTTCCATGCCCAGAGTCGGATATTATCCCCCGCCAGACATCGTCCGGCCATGCCTGGCCGACAATTGTCTCCATCCGGTCCGCGCCGCCGGGATCATCTCACGCCGCTGCGTGGCTTTGGATTCAGCTCTTGGCCCGTTCGACGTACTCGCCGGTGCGCGTATCGATTCGCAGTACCTCGCCGATGTCGATAAAGGGGGGCACCTTGACACGCAGGCCGGTCTCGAGCAGCGCTTCCTTGCTCTGGTTGGTCGCGGTGGCGCCTTTCACGACGGGCGGAGCGTCTGAAACCTGCAACTCGACGACGTTCGGCAACTCGACCGAGACCACCTCGCCCTCGATGAACGAGCACAGTACGACCTCGTTGCCTTTCAGGTAGAGGCTCGCCTCCTCACCCATCGCATCTCGGCTGATGTGAATCTGGTCATATGTGGCCTGATCCATGAGCACGAAGTCGCTGCCGTCGCGGTAGAGGTACTCGTAGGGCTTGGTTTCCAGGTACGGCGTCTCGATGCGGTCATCCACGGAGAAGCGGACATCGAGCACGGCCCCGGTCTTGAGCGATTTGAGCTTAGCTTGAATGTAGCTGCGTTTGTTGCCCTTGGCCACGTGCGTCGCCGTGTGAACCGTGTAAAGCGCGTTCTCGTGCGAGATGAGCTTGCCCTTTCGGAGATCCACCGCCTTGATCATCGACCGCCGCTCCTGTTGTACCGCTCGGCCCGCGACGTCGGCCTGGGTCCACACCCGGCCGTCTGGCGTCGTCGCCTTGCGACACGTGGGCCTCCGGCGAATCGCTTAGTATAGCACGGACCGCAATCCACCGCGAGCATGAGCGCGTGTGTCATCACAGCCGCAGTACGCCTGGTGCCGGCCAGCGAGCGGGTCCGGCCCCACGGCGCCGCGCCAACCGCCAGTGAACGGACCTGCCCCCCTTGCACAACCGGCCCCGCTGCGCCACGGTATCGGGCTCAAACAGCCGTACCTGATTAGTACGACGATGTGCGCAAGCTGCGGCCGAACCGCAGATCACTTAAGGAGTGCACTGACAATGCGGCGTCGCATCTTCCTGGCCTGGATGCTGCTCGGCGGGCTGCTGACGGTCCCGTCCGGCTGCTCAATGCCCGATCCGATCCGGGTGATGACCTTCAACATCCGCTATGGCACCGCCCCGGATGGTCCGAACCACTGGGAACTACGCCGCGACCTCGTCATCGAAACCATCCGGGCCCATGACCCCGATGTCGTCGGCTTGCAGGAAGTCCTCGCGGATCAGGCCGAGGCTATTTGCGACGCCCTGCCGGACTACGCCTTCGTCGGGGTGGGCCGGCGGGACGGGGCCCTGGCCGGTGAATTCGTCCCGATCATGTACCGCAAGGAGCTGTTCTTGGCGACCGACACCGGGCATTTCTGGCTCAGCGAGCACCCCAACCAGCCGGGTAGCGTCGGCTGGGACGCCGCTCTGCCGCGCCTGGTGACGTGGGTGCAGCTCCGCTTCAAGAAGAACGCGCTGAACGAGATTTACGTCTTCAACACGCACTTTGACCACCGCGGCAGCCGGGCCCGGCTCGAAGCCTCCAAGCTGCTGCGCCGGGTTGTGGACAGCAAGGGTGGCACGCCGATCATCGTACTGGGCGATTTCAACTGCGGCCCGAACTCGGCCCCGTACTGGACATTGACCGGCGACACCAGCAATCTGGCGGAGTTGCGTGATCCGTACGTGATGCTCAAACGCAACGAGCTGGAGGCGGGGACCTATCACGCCTTCAACGGGCGCCGTGAGGGGCAGCGCATCGACTGGGTGCTGCACAACCACCGCTTCGAGCCGCAGGAGGTCGAGATTGACCACCGGGTCTTCGACGGCCGCTACCCGTCGGACCACTTCCCTGTAACCGCCACCCTACGGCTGCTGCCAGCGACGGACTGGGGCGTGCTGTAGGCTGCGCGGGCGGTGTGCCACCCGCCCGTAGGCTGGACGCACCTTCTCCTGCTGTTAGCCGCCCAGTAGCTCCACAAACGGGTCGATATCGAAGCCGTTGATTTCGCCGTCGCAGTTGATGTCGGCGGTCAGGTGGTGGCAGTCGGGGTAGAGGGCGTAGTACTCGTCGAAGGGCTCCTCGGCACCGATCACCAGTACGAACGGATCGATGTCGAAGCCGTCCAGATGCCCATCGCAATTCAGGTCGCCGGGAACGCCCGGCGGTTGGGCGTAGAACACCATGACCGAAACGTCCCCGGAGTTGCCGACGATCAGGTCCGGCCAGCAGTCGCCGTTGATGTCGCCAAAGGCGAGGGCGGTGCCGACGGCGGTAGAGTCGTAGGTCCAGGCCGGGATGGGGTCGAGCGTGCCGGCGTTGTTCAGGTAGATGTGCACCTTGCCGTCGGAGAAGTGCACCTCGGCGAGGTCCTGATCGCCGTCGCGGTCGACGTCGCAGAAACGCATGTCACTGTGCCCGAAGTAGGTCGCGCCGGATGACCAGGTTGGCGTCAGCACGCCGGCGTCGTTGCTGTAGAGCAAAGTCGGGTCGTGGCCGAGCGCGAGGTCGGGCCAGCCGTTGTCGTCGACATCCGCCCAGGCTACGCCCTTGTCGCTGTCGTCGTCACCGGTCGTCCAGACCGGGACGGCCTGGAGCGTGCCCGCGGCGTTCTTGTAGATCCCGCTTTCGAAGTTCACCCATTTCGAGACAGCAAGGTCTTCCCACCCGTCGCCATCGTAGTCGGCGACCGCGAGAAAACCCTGGATGGAGGTTTCGGCCGACTGCCAGCTTGGCACGTTGGCGAGCGTGCCGCCGTTGTTGCGGAAGAGGTACATCGGCCGGTAGGGATCGTAGGTCGAGTTGCCCTGGTTGGCCGTGACCAGATCGATATCCTTGTCGTGGTCGAAGTCGAAGAGGATTGCGTAATTGTTCCACGCCGCGCCGGGCTCGCTGCTGAACCAGCCGGGCGAAGTGGCAGGACCGGTGGGGCTGCCCCAGTAGATCACCGATGCCGACATGTCGTACCCGCCGTTCGCGGCGAAGACGTCGGGATAGCTGTCGCCGTTGATGTCAGCGACCTGCACGTCGCCGGTGGAGACCTCATCGGTGGAGGTCCACGACGGGCTGGCTTCGAGCTGCCCGCCGGAGTTGTAGTAGATGTAGTTCTTCCATTCGGGGTACGGGGGGTAGCTCTGCGACTTGTAGCAGCCGACCACCACGTCGATCCAGCCGTCGCCGTTCATATCCGCAGCCTGGAGGCCGCCGACCTGACGGCGGATGTCGTTCTGCCAGTCGGCGGCAGTGCCGTAGGGAACGTCCACGCGGCGGACGGTGACCGTACCGTCGGATGGTGAGGGTTGCACCAACACGGTTTCGTGGCCGTCGTCGGAGACTTCGACGCGTTGCTGCTGTGCCGCCGCGGGCAGCACGAGCAGACCAACGAGCAGCGGGACGATCACGAATATTCGGCAGAGCTTCATGACTTCTCCTCTGTGAGCACGGCACGCCCAGTCGCTAACCAGCAACTGGATTATAGCCGCGCGGCCACGGCGCTCTGTGTGGGAAATCGTGGCGCTGATACGCGGGCGGCGCCCGGACGGGCGCGATTACCACATCAAATGTGGCTGGCCCTAGAACTTATCCCAAAACCGTCCAGAGGCAGGCAGGGCCGAGCCGCGCGCGTAAGGAGGCCGTTTCGTGGCAACCGCTCCCACGGTCGCGGCTCTGAAGGAGCTATGGGACAGGTTCTATTCGCCGGCAATCAGCAGATCGACGAAAAGACCGATATCAAAACCATCGATGCGGCCGTCGCCATTGATGTCGGCGAGCGCGTGGTCGCAATCGGGATAGAGGGCGTAGTACTCGTCGAACGGCTCCTCGGTGCTCATGACGAGCACGAAGGGGTCGATGTCGAAGCCGTCCAGGCGGCCGTCGCAGTTGAGGTCGCCGAGGCCGTATCCGCAAGTCGGGTAGAGCCCGCCGCGGCTGTTGCGGCCATGGTAGACCTTCCAGTCGCGGGTCGTGGCGGCGTACGTGTCGGGCAAGTCGTACAGGTTGACGTAGGAAACGTAGTCTGTGTTGGAGACGACGCCGAGTTCGTAGTCGCCGTCACCGTCCACGTCGCCGATCGTCGCGCCGTTCATGTATGTGAAGCCCAGCGGCCGTAGCGGGAAGCCGGGCAGATCGTCGCCGGCGGCGTCCACGCCGAAGAGATACCCTTCATCGGCGGATGTGATGTTGTGATCGGCGAAGATCTCCATCAAGCCGTCGCCGTTGATGTCGGCCACGGTGAGTGGCCCTTCCGACCCGCCGCCTTGGCTTTGCCCGTACGGAAAGCCGGACTTGACGATGCCGGAGGAAGTCCAGGCCCAAAAGCAGTTGCTGTACATGCCGGGTCCGTAGCCGGCGCGGCCATCGAGAATCTCCAGCTCGCCGTCGCCTTCTAGATCGGTCACCGTCGGCGGGCAGTAGGTCCACGTTCCGACCAGCTTGGGCCAGCCGGGATAGGCGGTCCCGTCGTGCTGGAAGACGTAGCAGCCGGCGGCGTCCTTGTGAGCACCGACGACGATTTCAAGGTTGCCGTCGCCGTCCAGATCAGCGAGAGCCGCGGACTGGTAGCTGAAGTTGGCATTCGGAATCTGCTGCGGCCAGCCGGGCAGATTACTGCCGTCCAGTTCCAGCAAGTACATGCTGTTGTACGACAGGTAGAAGATCTCCGGGTCACCATCCGCGTCGACGTCGCCGACGGCGGCGGTGCCGGTCGGCACGTGATCCAATGCGACTGGCCAGTTGCCGCCCCATTCGGTGCCGTCAGGCTCGAAGACGTGCAGGTAGCCGAGCGGGTAGGCACGCTCGCCGACTATGATCTCCAGGTGGCCATCGTCGTCGAGGTCGTAGAGTGTGGGACAACTGGCGAGGTTATTGTTGTTCACGCTCTTGGGGTAGCCGGGCAGGTTGTTGCCCAGGTGGTCAAGCACGTACAGACGCCCGCCGTTGGTCTGTCCCCGTGTAAGTTGGACGATCTCCAGGTCACCGTCACCATCCAGATCGGCCACACTGGGGGCGTACTGTGGCCAGGCGATCGTGCTGACCGGGAAGCCCGGCATGGGGTTGCCGGCGTAGTCCCAGGCGTAGATCTTGCTGTCGGTGCTGGAGGTAATGACCTCGAGCTTGCCATCGCCGTCCAGATCGGAGAAGACCAGTCCGCGGGTGGGCTTGAAGTTGAACTGGCATCCCATCGAAGTGGGATAGCCGGGCATCTGCGGGATGGCGCGACCGGCCGTGTTCTGCGGCGGCACGGGACCTTCGTAGTCGGTGACCGTCGCGGCGACGGGAATGTCCGCACCCTCGTCCGCACACGTGATGATCCGGGCGTCCTGAGCGTGAAGGGGGGCAACGACGATCATGATGGCCAAGAGCGGCGCGGGGCGCAAGACGGGACACATGCTCGGCTCCTTTCGCAGATAAGGGCGCTTCTCCCTCAGCCGGTACACCGACCGGATGAGTCCATTATAGTCGGTCGCGGGGCATGCCCAAGGGTGTTAGTGGCGGAAGATGGCGACGGACGGTGAGCCAGTGCGGGAGGAACGTGGGAACGTGGTAAAGTGAGAACTGCACGCAGGTTCCCACTCCACCACGCTCCCAGCCACGCGCGTTTAGTCGTCCCTCGCGCGGCGCGGGCCGCTATCCCTCGAGCAGCGCGACAAACGAGTCGATGTCGAAGCCGTTGACCCGGCCGTCGCCATTGGTGTCGGCCAGTTGAAGGTCACACAGGGGATACGGGTCGCCATCGTGATCAGCGACGTAGCCGTTCGGATCGTCGAGGGCCTGGATGAAGTGCTCGATGTCGAACCCATCGACGACGCCGTCGCAGTTGAGGTCGCCCTTGGGCGGAGGGAACGGGTTTTCGGCGACGATCAGTGTCGTGTCCGAGCAGCCGTAGGACAGGAAGCGCTTATCCGCGGAGCAGGCGACCGCGTAGGCGCCGCCATGCGGTTCGAGGTTGTAAGTGTCCAGGAGGGTCCCGTCCACGGTTCGCCAGATGCGGAGCGTACCGCCCCAGGCGTCGACCGAGGCCAGTGCGGCACCGTCGGCCGAGAAAGCCAGTGCGACGACTCCCGTGGTGTGCCCCGCCAAGGTCCGCAGTTCGTCGCCGGCCGGCAGGCTCCAGAGCTTGATCGTCGTGTCGGTGCTGCCCGAGGCGAGCACCTGGCCGGTGGGTGACACAGCCAGGCACGATACGCCGCCCGTGTGCCCGTCGAGGGTATCACTGTAGCTCCAGTCGCTGGTGTTCCAGAGGATGATGCGGCCGTATTGCGACTGGTAGCCGTTGTCGCCAGTGACCATGAGCTGCCCGTCGGGCGAGAAGGCGACCGCCTTGACCTCCCAGGGCGTGTGCAAATCCAGAACCTGATCGACGATTAGCGCTGGCACCGCCGTGATGATGACGTTACCGTCATCTGACACGGACGCTACGTATTGCCCATCTTCACTGAACGCGACCGCATTGACCTGCTCGGTGTGGCTGCGCATGTCGCCGATCCGCGTGTACGACCAGATATCCCAAAACTCCACCCAGTCGAGGCTGTCGCAAGCCAGGTAGTGGCCGTCAGGGGAGATTGCCACCGAGTAGACATCCGTGTAGATCAGAAGCGTCTCAAGCGCGTTTCCGGTCTCGGCATCCCAGAGCTTGACCGTATTGTCCGGGCTGGCAGAGGCCAGCCTCGCACTGTCACGGGAGAAAGCCAGGCCACGAACTTCGTTGGAGTGACCCTGTGCCAGGTCAGCCAAGTTACCACCCGTATCGACCTCCCACAGCATGACCTCGCCCCAGCAAAGGACCGCGTCACACGCCGCCGCGCCGCTGGCCAACTCCTCCCCATCGTTGGAGAAGGCCACCCCAAAAACGTGCGCCGCGTGGCCGGACAGGGTTTGCACCACGCTTCCGTTCGCGACATCCCAGAGCTTCACGGCCGTGTCCCAGCTACCGGAGGCCAGCAGGTTGGGATCGGTGGGCGAGAAAGCCACCGACCAAACCATGTCCTCATGACCGGTGAGCGTGCGAATGTAGCTGCCGTCGCCCGCGTTCCAGATCCTGATTGTGCCGTCCCAGCCGGCCGAGGCGACGGTCTGTTCATCGGACGAGATCGCTACGGAGTACACGCCTGGATCGTGCATGCTGCTCCACACCGGCAAGGCGGGCCAACTCGAGATGTCGTACCTGCGGATCGTGCCCTCTGAGGCACTCGCGACAAGTGACTGGTTGTCTGGGCAGAAGGCGATGCTCTCGATGCTGCCCTCAACGTCGGACCATATAATCTGGCCGGCCTGCAAGAAGTCGGGCACACTCAGGACGCAAATGCGCGGGTTATACTTACCGGATTGTTGCCGCGCCGTCCCAAGCGCGAGCTTGCTCCCATCGGGAGAGAACGCGAGCCCCCAAACCTGATACGCGTACGACATGTAGTACACCGGCGTCCAGTCGGACGTGCGCCACACGGTGACCCAGCCGCCTGTGTAATCATCGCCGCCGCCAGCGGCGATGTACTGGCCCCCGAAGGGCGAGACGGCCACGCACAGCGCCGACGAAGCCGAGATCGTCTGGTTGATCGCGTCGCCGCTGCGGCTCCAGATCTTGACGTCGTCTTCGGCGGTCACCAGCATGTCCCCCCAATAGGCGACCGAAAAAACACCTGGTGATCCCCCGTTCTTCCACACGACCGTGGGTGCGCGGTCGGCGAAAGTGGGCGACGGCGCAAACAGCGCGGTGATCAGACCAACTGCACAGGCACACACGAGCCACTGAGGCAGATTTGACCGAGAGTTCATCGTTCTCCTCCTCCAGACAGGAATGTGACCAGCTCTCCAGAGACTCCTCACAAAGCAGGCGCAAACTGAAGTGGAAATGACACTGCGAGTTGTACCACCCACGGGGCCTCTTGGTCAAGAGAAAAGGGGTTCTTCAGCAGCATTCGCGGGTGGAATCTGGGGGAGCCAACTCCGCAGTTTCCTACAGGCCCCCTCCTTGGGCAGTCCGCCGCAAAGGGCGTGTAGTCTCCGGGCCCCGCACCGGCCGTTGGTGCCGGCGAGCATCTTTCGCGTTCTACGGCCGGTGCGGGGCCCGGCCGCTACATTTCCAGACCGGCACGGACTCTTGTGATGGGCTGTTGGCTTCTTTCCCCTTACGGCTGGGTGGCCCGAGTGGTGCATCCGAACCAACTGTCAAGACGGAGCAACCTCTGAGATGCCCGCAAGCTCCCGGAAACCGACGATGGAACCGCTCCGGGGCCCCAAAATCACCGCCGAAGCACGCACGAATTCTGCTGAGAAGGCTGGAAAGGTAACAGTTCACCCGTTTGCAGTGCTCGAGGCGGGTAGCGGTGGGAGTTGGCCGGTTTGCAGGTAGGTGCG
>JAHJAR010000240.1 GCA_018814045.1 Planctomycetota bacterium
GCGACAAGATCGCCACGCGCTCATGGCCACTTTGCTGTTGGCCGTGCTCTTGCAGTGTTTCCTCGCGACGCGCCTGGCGTGCATCAGCCGCGACGGTGTCCAGTTTGTCACCTATGCCAGACAGCTCGGCGCGGACCCCGTCCCGACAATGCGGACCACGACGAAACAACCCGGCTTCTCATACCTCTTGCTCGGCGCCCACCGGGCGCTTGGCCCGATCCTCGGCGGCGACACGCCGCTGGGCTGGCAGCGATGCGGCCAGTTGATCGGCTTGATCGGCGGGGTGTGCGCATGCGGACTGGTATTCTTCCTCGCGCGCCGGCTCTTCGACACCACCACCGCCTCCGTCGCCGGCATACTCGCCGCCGTCTGGCCCGCCGGCGCGCATCTCGCGGCTGATGTCCTGTCGGACATGCCGCACCTGGCGCTTTATCTTCTCGCCTTTCTCTTCGCATACAGGGCGCTGGCGACCGGGCGTGTCCGCCACATGGCACTCTGCGGCGCTAGCGCAGGCATCGCCTACATGCTCCGCCAGGAAGCACTCGGGATGCTCGCCGCCCCCGCCATTTGCTGGTGCCTGCCCACGTGTCGCCGATCGTGGAAGCCCAAGCTCCTGGGTGTCGTCCTCTTGACACTCTGCTTTGCGGCCGTCGTCGCCCCGCACTCTATCGTGACCGGCCGACTCATGCCCAACAAGAGCCTGGGCGAACTCCTCTTCGGCTTGTCGCTGACGACCGACGTACACCCAACGCCGCCGCTCGTTCTGGCCAGCGCCATTCACTGGTGGATGGCGCCGGCGAAAATGGTCGAAGCGTGGGGCAAGAGCGGCCGCTACGTCATCTCCACGCTGTTCCTGCTGGCCATGTTTCTCAAGTCGGCGCCACGCGCGGAAGCCAACGGACGCAGGCTGGCCGTCGCCGCCGTGCTGCTGCAAATGCTGGCGGTCCAGCTCCGCGTCAAGTCATACGGCGAGATCAGCTCGCGGTATATGGTCGTCCCGCTGGCACTTTCGATTCCCTGGGCCGCCGCCGGCCTTCTCGCGCTGCTCAACATCATCTCGCTACGCCTGCGCGCGAGGTGGCCAATCAGGCCGATCGACATCCGCACGGCAGGCATCGTTCTCGCCTCTTTGCCGATGCTCTTCTATCTCACAAAGCCCGTCGGCGCCGGAAAGGCCCACTACCGTCACGCGGGGCAATGGCTCTACGAGAATGCCGAACCGGGCGACGGCGTGCTGGCCCATAGCCGGCTGGAGCAGTTGATGTTTTATGCAGGCAGAACCTGGCCCGACGAGACGTGGCGCCGCCTCGATGAGGCGGCTACGGTGGATGACATCCGCCGGCAGATCGACGGGCATGCCGCGCGATGGCTCGTCGACGTTAAAGCCAGTCGGCATGCGACCATCGACGAATCCGCCCATTTCCTCGCCCTGACGAACGGCAGCCTGCCGCGTCTTCAAACGGCCTGGCGCGATGGCCCCGCCCAACGTACGGCTTTCATCTTCCGCATCGACGACGACCTTGATCCCGGGGCTATGACAGAATCAGCAGGGCGCTTCAGCGCCACAAGATGTAGCGTCGGCCCCCTGTGGCCGACGTATGCGCGGAGAAACTCTTCACTACTTCACGTCCGCCACAGGGGCGGTATGATAATGGAATCGAGCCCCTTGGCAGAAGATGCGAGTTACCAGTCCGGGGTTTGAGGGAGGCTACACATGGCGGTTTTTGGTGCGCAAGGTATTCGAGATGCGATGACGAAATCCTATCACAAACACGTTCGCAACTTGACGGGGCAGGCTCTTCCTGAGGATACTTCGCTGCACGAGGCTGGGCTCTATGGGGCCCTTGCAACAAGGTATAAGGCGGGTTTCAAGTCGATGCCGGAGGTTGCCGTCTGGTCAGAGCTTGCACCGTTTGTCCATCTGCCGCCCGATGAGGGGCTCGCGGCATTGGCTGAGTACGTTGTGTACAAGGAAATGCCAGCGAAGGCCGACCGGCCGGCCCTTTCAGCTCAGATTCGTCGTGGTTGGTCTCTTCTAGATCAGGATGAGCGCGAATCCATGGAAGCGATGGCTGAGATCAATGGGTTCCCCTGGCTGTTACTGCTCTAGCAGACCGAGGGAAGTCGCGTATCGTATTCCCTTGCCGCTCGGTGACTGTCCTAGTCAAATGCGTCGACCGCATCCAAAGCCCTGTCAATCGCCCTCTTGCTCACGTAGCGATTCCCATTCTTGGCAATGATGGGTACGGTGGTCTTTTTGCGATTCAAAATCCGCATGGTTTCAATCGTCATGTGTGAGCCACAGTCGGTGGCGCACACCATGATGTCATTCGCCATTGACAGCATCCAAATGGCGTTGGACACCGGGATCATTGTGTCGCCGAACATGGGTCAATCTCTCACGACTTATCCGACCTCTCACTTCGGCTCTCAATCGGACTTAACGCATTCTCAAGGGTCTTCCGACTCCGTCATCCGAGTTGCCGCCCGAAACGAGTTGGAGGCTGCCATTGCATGCCGGTGCGATGGCAACCCACATAATCTGTCCGATCACACGGTACGTCTCCCGCAGACCGGATCAAGAGGCCCTACCCATCTCAGAGTAGGCAATTCATTATGCCACGTTACCGGTTTTTCGTCAACGTGCCGGCTGTTACGAGGCGGAGAACAGTGAGGTCACCCGGCACCCGCTCCGCCTCACCGAGTTGGGCGGTTGTGTAGGGCGCCTTGGCACGAACAAAGTGACGGTTACACCCAGTCGCACTAGAATTCAGCTATGGACACTGGGAAGGGGCGCGGGGAGCGCCCGATGGGAGTGGATGTCGAGACGGCAGCGCATGTGGGGGGAGGCGCATCGGGCGCATTTGCCGGCGTGGTCCGCCTCATGCGTGAGATTCGTTTCTCGATTGATCGGGATTGGGCGAAGGCCGCGCATGGAACAAACGTGTTCGAGGGCGCACATCCCGTCACCAATCCGTGCGGGGGGTGGCCGTCAGCGGTGGGGATCGCGCCGTATCTTGTTTTGCGGATTGTCGTCAGCGGCTTGCCGGACCCAGTGACGGGCTACCTGGTGAACATCCAGGAACTCGATACGCTGCTCCGCGAGCGGGCGATCCCGTTGGCGGCGCAGCGTCTGGACATCGAAGGCGCGCGACTCACGGGCGAAAGCCTCGTTCGGGACATCCTCCCGACGGTCGCGCGGCGCGTACCGCGTCGCTGCGAGTTGGAGTCCCTGACGCTTTGGACCACGCCGTACCTGTCCTACTCAGTTCTTGCTGGAGACACATCGATGGTGGAGCTGACGCAGTCATTCGAGTTTTCGGCGTCGCACAGGCTGCACGCGCGGGAACTCTCCGACGAGGAGAACCAGCGTGTGTTTGGCAAGTGCAACAACCCGAGCGGACACGGACACAACTATCGCGTCGAGATTACGGTCGCCAGCGAC
>JAHJAR010000241.1 GCA_018814045.1 Planctomycetota bacterium
CGCGGAAAGAGTTTTCGGATAGGCTTCTACGCCTGCGTGACGTAGACGTCGTAGCGGGCGAGTTTACCCCGGTAGCTCATCGTCGGCGCGGGCGCCAGCGGTGGGGCGCGTGGCGTTCGTTTGACCACCACGCGGTCGCGTGCCACGCGCCGGGCCACCTCCAGCAACCCGCCGGCGTCCGGATCGTCGCCGACCAGCCGCCGGAGAATGCGCATCTCCTTCTTGGGCAAAGCCGACTTGCCGCTGGGCGGATACATCGGGTCGAGGTAGATCACGTTCGGCGCTTCGAGATCCGACATTCGGGCCAGCACGTCCACGGCGTCGCCGATGATCACAGTCAACTGACACTGCCTGATCTCACCCTCTGCGGGCCCCGTCGCCGCGCGCTCCAGCGCGTCGCGCAACATCGCCCCGAGGATCACGGAACGCTCCACGGCGATCACCGTGCAACCCAGGCTTGCCAGCAGCATGGCGTCGCGCCCCAGACCCGCGGTGGCGTCCACTATGGTCGGGGTGCGTTTCTTCAAGCCGACGGCCAAAGCGATGGGTTGTCGGCGTGAAGCCGTAGCGAGCCGCTGAGCGTTTTCTCCGGTTGCGCTGAAGTCCACTCTCACGCCGCCCGCGGCGCCGCGTCCGGCTTCATGGAGCTCCAGCCCCTGGCCCGTGACCACCAGGAGCAAGTCACAATCGCCGCCGTCCTTTGCGACCACGGGCAGATTCGATTCCGCGGCCAGCACCCGCGCTCGGGAGCGCAGTTGCTCATCGGGCACCGCGGGACACACCCCCACGCGCGGCGGCGTCCAGACGGTTGAATCCGACGACGGTGTTCCGTGAGGTGAGCGGTTTTTCGGCACCGGCCCGAGCGTCCTTCCTTTCGTGCCGAGCGTGGACTTTCGACCCGGCGTCCGCGCGAGAATGGTCCCACGACCACGACCACGCGCTCCCCATTTTACCTCGCCGCGCTGTCGCGACCAACGACCGCCCCCGCGGGCGCCCCGACCGGCCAATCGGTGGTCCTCCGCGCCAGCGACGAAGTCACGCAGGGTTCATGGTTCAGGACTTGGTGTGTGCCACTACTGTGTCAGCAGTGCTTCCCCGGAATCCTCACCTCCTCGCGACCACACTGCTCGCAGAGCAGTGGCACACCGTCAGTGCCACCCGCCGCCGGATCTAACGAGTCGAGTCCTTCGGTTGGGTATATGCCCAAACGAGGGCGACGAACCAAAAGACCCCGAGTGTGAAGAGCATTCCAATCCAACCGCACAATCTGATTGCGGAAGCGTTCTGATGCCCACGACTGCGGGCGATTGATCCCGGCAAGCCACCAAGCAGGAGGACCAAGAACACGAACGCCGCGATGAAGGCTAAGTTGACGACGCATTCCTGCATGTCGCTGCGCCGGTCGCCACCCACAGAGGCAATAATGCCGATGATGGCGGAAACCAGTGTCAGGAGCAGAAGCGCGATTATGGTCTGCGACTCCGACTTTGCGCCCTTTTTCCGTTTTTCCTTTGCCCGCCAGGCCTCAGCGGCCGCATTATCTCCGGTGTATGCGAGGGGTCGCCCGCAATTGGGGCAGGCTTTCGCGGACCGGCTCACTTGCCGCCCACAATCGGGGCACGGCACCAGGTTCGACTTTGTTGTCTCTAGGCTGGGGCGGGCGTTCCGGGTCTGTGCAGGAGCAACGCGTTCATCAGGCGCGCGGGGTGCTCCGTCGGTCGGTCCTGGCCGCAGCCATCCTTCGATTGCGGCTTCCGAGATGGACTCGTCGCTTTGTGGGAGATTGACAATCGCGCCGCACTGCGGACACTTACCGCGCTTTCCAGCGGCATCGTCGCGTACGCGAAGCCTTTTTCCGCACGCCGCGCAGCTCGTCTCGATCATTAGTCAACCTCTCGCGCTGCTGGCGCCTTGTGGCAGCTCGGGGCTACGCCCCAATCGTCGCGCTGGCGGTTTCGCTCCACGGTCCCTTTTCGCCAGCCGTGGCGACCAAGCGGAGCATGTAGTGGGCGGTCTTGCCGGGCCGCCCGCCCTTTACGTCCTTGACACCACTGTGCCAAGGATGTCAAGGGTCTTCGCCGGGGTAGTCGGCCACGTACGGCGTGCGCGTGTCGACCGACAGGAAGCTCAGCTCGCTCGGGCCGGTCGGGGGCGGGTTTCGATCCGAGCCGCGCCCGGCAGAAGGGAGCGGTTGCCGAAAAACCGCTCGCTTACGCGCGCGGCTCGGTTCTGCTGCTCACCTCTGGATGGTTCTGGGATAGCTTCTACTATCATACGGCTCCGTCGGGGCTGCTGGCGTCCGCCCTGATGAGAAGGCCCAACCAGGACGAAGACGATGCGCAAGAACAACGTGAATAGGAGTCGGCGCTCTCTCTCCGCCGCGCTGGCTCAAGCACTGGACAACAGGTGAGCCATGACGTCACCCGCCTACTCGCCGGAGTTCATCGCTGCTCGCGTGGGCGGCGGCTACTTCCTGGAACCGTTGCGGCTGCTGGCCGCGGGCGTAGCCGGCGTGAATGAGATCGACCAGATCATGCGCTCGTTGGGCGGTTTTTCGTTTGGGCCGTTCGAGCGGATGGACGCGCTGGGCCTGGAAGCGGTTTACGCCACACTGCAACGCACGTGGGAGCAACTGGGCCGGCCGCCGCGGCTTCAGCCGCATCCACTCGCCGGCGACCTGTGCCAGCGCGGGCATCTCGGCCGCGACGCCGGCCGCGGATTCTACCTGTACGACGGCGAGCCCCCGCTGCCGGCGGTGCCGCTCGAACGCCAGTCGTTCGACCTGCCGCCCGGACTGTACAAGGCAATCCGGCGTTTCGCCGACGCGGCGACACGCACTGCCGGCTCTCTCACCGAGCAGTACGTGTTCGCCCGCACGCTGGCGGCAATCATCAATGAGGGGGCACTGCTGGTGGACGAGAGCGCCGCAACCGAGCCGGACATTGACGTTGCCATGGTGAGCATCGCCGGCTGTCCACAAGGTCCTCTGGCTTGGGCAAACGAGATCGGCCGCTTCACGTGCGCGGCGCTGCTGCGCCGCCTGAATGAGCAAGTGGGCGCGGACCGTTTCCGACCGGCGGCGTGGTTCGGCTCCTGAGTCGGACTGCCCGCCCCTGACGCACGGCAAGAGACCAAAACCTATCCCAAAACTCCATCCGAGTTCTCATGGGGCTTGCGCCGCACCCTCGGGGGATGAAAATCCGAATCTGCCCATCTTCTACAGTTCGTTTTTTGAAGTCTCGGTGCGACAGTCGCTTATGGCGCGCGGGGTTGTCTGTGGCACTGCACTTCGGCCGCCGTGCGGGGGTGGCGTGCTACCGGATGAAGCGTACCGACGGCCCCAAGCTGACGCCCGCGGCCGCCAGCGCTTTGCCGGCGGCGCCCCGCGGCATGCTGCGCAACTCGCACAGCGATGCGCCCGTGCGCAAGGTGGTAACCCGCAGTTGCTCCAGATCGCGCAGCACGTCCGCCCACTCCAAGACCCAGCCCTTGTCCGCCAGCATCGTCTGCAAGTCCTTCCGCAACACCAACGCCAGGAAGGAACAGAACACGTGCCCGCGGATCGTCTCGTCGCACTTGTGGTAGATCGGCCGGGTCTCCAGCACCGACTTGGTCGTTCGGAAGATGTCTTCCACCATCCACAGGTCTTTGTAACGCAGCGCCACCTCTGCCGCCGTGCCCTCCTGCCAATCGGTCCGCAGCACCCATTTACCGTCGAACCGCGCCTCCTGTCTCACCTTCGCGCGATCGATCGCGAAGCGCTGCCCCGCGCTCTTGAGATACTCGCGGAAGCCGCGGTTGCCCACCAACGACTTGTCCCCTTGCCGCAACTGGTCCTCCAACGCCGCCACGATCGCCGCGCGATCAGCGTGGTCCTTCTCCGCCTGCTCAGGATTGTGACACACCACGTAACGCCGATCGCGGCCATCTTCGCCGGTAAACCGCACGTCCTTCACCAACAGCGGCGCCGGGCTCTTGCTGTGCTCCCGCGGACCATGGACTTGCTGGTAGCGGCCGCCCCAGGACAACACCGTGTCGCGCACCTCCGTGTCACTCCGCAGCCGCGCCCCCAGGATGTACGTCACGCCCTCACAAGCCTCCCGGGCCGCGATCGTCGCGCGACTGATCATGCCCCGGTCCGCCACCACGCACACCCGCGCGATCCCGAACCGCTTGCGCAGTCGCGTCACCACCGGCAGCAGGGTCTTCACGTCGGTCGTGTTCCCCGGCCACAGCTCGCTGCACACCGGCCGGCCGTCGCCGCTGATCACCACGCCCACGATCATCTGCTTCAGGTCCGGGCGGTGATCCTTGCTGTGGCCGTGCCGTCCAAGTGTCTCGCCTCCCTGGCCCTCGAAGTAGATGCTCGTCGTGTCGAAGAAGACCAGCGACAGGTCGCTGAACAGATCCCGCTGACGAAGGAACAGGGCCTCTTCAATCAAGTCTTTGGTGCAACGCGGCGCGAACGGCGTGGCATCCCGCTGTTGCGTCTTGGGCAACGGGCTCCCCAGCCAGGCCATGGCGCGATAGAGCTGATGAAGCTCCAGCTTCGCGACGCCGGCAATGACATAGTCCGCGCGCCACTGCTCCGCCGCGCGGTCGCTGGTGCCGCTGGCCGGCGTCATCAGCCGGTGCAGGACCGTCAGGAAGATCGCCCGCTCGACGGGGAAGCCGAACTTCCGGCCGCGCAGCAGTTCGCCGAGGATTTTGGGAATGCCCAAGCGCTCCCACAGCCGTCCGAACACCAGCCCCGGACCAAGGCCGTGGGTGGCCAGCACCTCGGCCTGGCCGGCGCGATGCTCGCTGAGCACGGCGGCCCGCTTCAGAAACTTGTTGAGCGA
>JAHJAR010000242.1 GCA_018814045.1 Planctomycetota bacterium
CGCAATTGACGTTAACCCAGCAGCGCAACGCGGCCGCGGCTCGCAGCCATCGCCAGCGAACGCTGCGGCGATTACGGGCAATCGGAATACGACTAGGCGACCTACGCATTTGTCAGTGGCCAAGGAAGTAGCGTTGTAGTACTAGAGATCCAGGCCGATATCGAGGTTTGGCGCCGAGTGCGTGAGCGCGCCGATGGAAATGCGGTCGACGCCGGTCGCGGCGATGTCGGCCACGTTGTCGAGCGTGATGCCGCCGCTGGCCTCGAGCGCGAGCTTGCCACGCAAGCCGCACTCATCGCGGTAGACCACGGCGGCCCCCATCTGCTCGAGCGAGAAGTTGTCCAGCAGGACGATGTCGACGCCAATGACCTTGCAGACCTGGGCGAGTTGTGCGGGATCGTCGATCTCGACCTCGACAAAAGCGGGTTTCACCGCGGGCGCCGCCGAACCATCACCGCTCGCCAGGCACGGAAGGTGGCTGGTCCCTTCCTCTTTTTCTGCGGGTGGTGTCGCCGCGTCGGTGTGCAACCCGCGGCAGCGATTGAGCAACTCGAACAGCCGGGCTGCCAGGCGCGATGTGGGGACGCCGGCGAGATGGTTGTCCTTGATCAAGATGGCGTCGAAGAGGCCGCTGCGGTGGTTGTGTCCGCCGCCGGCGCGGACGGCGTACTTGTCGAGCTCGCGCCAGCCGGGGATGGTCTTGCGCGTGTCCAGGATGTGAACGGACGGGTTTACGCGCTGGGCGGCATCGACGTAGCGGCGCGTGAGTGTCGCGACGCCGCTCAGACGCCCGAGGAAGTTCAGCAGCGTGCGCTCGGCGGCGAGAACCGCTGGGCGTGGGCCGCGCAATGTGGCGACGCAGGTATCCGCCTCGACCAGGTCGCCGTCACCGAACGTCTCCACCTCACGTGTGGCCGGTGCGAACGCCAGTGCCAGTCTCAAGCGTGCCGCAAACGTTTCGCAGATGGCCGGCGCCAACGCGAGGCCGCATATCACGCCGGCGTGGCGGGGGACGACGCGGGCCGTGACCGGGGAGCCTTCTTCGCCGAGCAGGGCGGAGGTGATGTCCCCGACCGGCCCGAGATCCTCCTCGCAGGCGGACTCGATCAACAATCGCGTGTGTTTGGACCACATATACGGCGCGCGACACGCGGGTCGCGCTGGGCTACTTACCCTTGAAAGCCGCCGCGCGTTTCTCGACAAAGGCGGCCATTCCTTCGCGGGCGTCCTCGGTGCCGAAGAGCATGTAGAACAGTTTGCGTTCGTGGTGCAGGCCGGCCAGCAGAGGGGCTTCGAAGGCCTTGTCGACGGCTTCCTTCGCGAAGCGGACCGCGATCGGGCCCCACTTGCAGATTTCCTGGCAGACCTTGAAAGCCTCGTCAAAGCAGGCCTCGTCGGGGACCACGCGGCTGACCAGCCCCGCCGCGAGCGCCTCCTGGGCTTTGAGCATGCGGCCGGTGAGGATCAGGTCCATGGCCTGGGCTTTGCCGATGGCGCGACTCATGCGCTGCGTTCCGCCGGCGCCGGGTATCAGGCCCAGCTTGACTTCGGGCTGGCCGAAGCGGGCGGACTCGGCCGCGACGACGATATCACAGGCCATCATCAGCTCGCAGCCGCCGCCCAGGGCGTAACCGCTGACGGCGGCGACGATGGGTTTTTGAGCGCGAGCGATGCGTTCCCAATCGGCGAACTGGTTGCGGTAGTACATTTCCATCATCGAGACATCAGCCATCTCCTTGATGTCGACGCCGGCGGCGAAGGCCTTTTCGTTGCCGGTCAGCAGGATGCAGCGGATTACCGGGTCGCGATCGTATTGCTCGACAGCCGCCGCGACCTGCTCCATCGTCGCCAGCGTCAGGGCGTTGAGGGCCTTCGGGCGGTTCAGACGGATAATGCCGACTTGCTCTTTCACTTCGGTAAGGATCTCATCAGCCATGCCGACTCCTCGTTGCGGATGCTTCGGTTCCTGTTCCCGGGCAGACCCCGCCGGCGGGTGGCCGGGATGCCAACTTGAAGAAAGGCAATCTTACCCGGCCCGCGGGGGGCGTGCCATTGTGGACGCTGGGTCGTGCCGCTCACGGCGAACAGAGCCGCGAGCGCCAGCGAGTGGGTCCTACGTCAGAGCGCGTTCGCCCTGAGAACCCGCTCGCTGGCGCTCGGGGCTCTGATCGGGATGCAACGCGGGGACCGCTGCTGGCGCTGCACCGGTGCGCGGCGGCTTACTTGGCGCCGGCTGTGCGGGTGCGGCTGCGGATGTTGTCGAGGACATTCATGAAATTGATGTACGAATCGTAGGGCGAGGCGTAGGGGTTGAAGTACTTGTGCACATCGCCGTCAGCGAAGTACTTGGTGCACATGTAGTAGAAGTGGTCCGAGGTCTGGAGCTTGCGCCAATCAGCCAGCAATTCCGGGTCGCCGGTGGCCTTGATCTGCGGCTCCAGGCGGTACAACTCGTGCAAGGAGTTGGCCTGCATGGGATTGCCCAGCCAGGCCGACAGATCCCGCTCGGTGTCGGCCCACGAGATCATGTGCGGAACATCGTACTCGCCGCTCGTTTCGTAGGCGTCTGCGCACTCGCCGGGCGTCTTGAAGTCATTGTCGCCCAGGCGGAACACGGCTTCCGGCAGGTGTGACATGAAATCGAAGATGCCGGTGTCGTGCCACTGGTGCTCACCGAACGTCTCGTAGTCCATGAATAGGTTGGCCACGTACCCGTTCCCGTTCACCTGGTGAATCCAGCGGGCAAACTTGTCGGCGGTGAGCGGCCACTCGCTCCAGGTCCGATTGCCGAAACGGAAGGCGATGTCGTCCGACAGCCGGTAGTACTTCAGCAGCAGCTTCACCCGCCGTTCGTCCGGGGGGTGGTACAGGTAGGTCGGCGACCGGTAGCCGAGCACGTGGTCGGCGCCTTCGCAGATCACCGCCTTGTAGCCCATGTCCGCGGCGGCCCGCGCCACGTCGTTGTTGTAGACCAATTCTGTGTTGCGGAAGACCTGGGGCCGTTGCCCGAACAGACGCTCCATGAGCTGGCGGTGCAAGCGCACCTGCTCGATGAATTCCGGCGGCGAATAGAGAAAGCTCAGCGAGTGATAGTAAGTCTCCGAGAGGAACTCGACCGCCCCGGTGTCCGCCAGACGCTGGAACGACTCGAGCACTTCCGGCAGGTAACGCTCGAACTGCTCGAGCACCACGCCGGTCAGACTGAAGGCCACCCGGAAGCGTCCATCGTGACGCCGCACCAGTTCGTACAACGTCGCGTTGGCGGGCAGGTAGCATTTTTCGCCGACCTTGCGGAGGATCCCCGCATTGGCTTCTTCGTCAAAGTAGTCCGAGCCGGTATCAAAAACGCTGTAGCGCCGCAGACGAAAAGGCTGATGTACTTGGAAATAGAAGTTGACGGAAGCCATGCACGTCTCTCACGGCTCGGTAGCCGCGATCGCCATCCGATAAACCTGGACGCAACGCGCCGCCGAATCCGTCCAGCTCAGCGCGTTTACCTCGATGCGCCCGTGGCTGCGCAGTGTGGCCTGAAGCGGGGGATGACGCAAGACGGCCACGATCTGGTTCGCCATCTCGTCGACATCCCAGAAATCCACCTTCAGGGCGTGCGTCAGCATCTCGGCCACACCGCTCTGTTTCGAGATCAGCACGGGCACATCGTTCGACAACGCTTCCAGCGGCGTGATCCCGAACGGCTCCGAGACCGACGGCATCACGTACAGGTCCGCCATGCGGAACACGCGGGCCACATCGTCGCCGCGCAGGAAGCCCGTGAACAAAACCTTGTGCCCAATGCCCATCTCGGCGGCCAGCTCGATCACCCGCCGCACCATGTCGCCGCTGCCGGCCATCACAAAGCGCACGTTCTCCATTACTTCCAGCACGCGTTTGGCCGCGGCGAGAAAATACTCCGGGCCCTTTTGCATCGTAATGCGCCCCAGGAAGAGCACGATTTTCTCATCCTGGCGGATCGGGGGCAGGCTGCGCAGCGCGCTCGGACCGTTCTCGTCGATCGCGTTATATACCACTTCCACGCGGCGCGGATCGACGCCGTAGCGGGTCACGACGATGTTGCGGGTCAGGTAGCTGACGCAGATCACGCGGGTGGCGGCGTGCATGCCGGCCCGCTCGATGTCGTAGATGCGCTGGTTGACGTTGATACCGGAGCGATCAAACTCCGTCGAATGCACGTGTACCACCAGGGGTTTGCGCGTTATCCCCGCCACGGCGATCCCGGCGGTGTAGGTCATCCAATCGTGGGCATGGATCACGTCGAAGTCCGTTCGCCGCGCCACCGCGGATGCCAGCGCGGCGTAGCGGTCAACTTCCGCGTAGAGATCCCCGGCGTAGTGGTCGCCCGACCCGATGAACGACGTGCCTTGGGGTGTGGGCGGTGTTCCGGGTTGCGCCTGGGGCGCGGTCACCGGCCGGGCGGTCGGCGCTGGTGCTGGCCCGCGCGTGGCGCGCTCGATTCGCTCGACTGCACTGATCTCGCGCTCGGGCCGCGCGTAGGGCTGAATCACTGCGTCGACCGCGTGAAACTCCGTGTGCCGGAACTCGCCCGTCTCGGGGACAAAGCTCAGCCCGCTAGCTTCCAGGCTGCCGTCGGCCGCCGCACTGGCCGGCGAGCGAATCTGCACGTGCGAGGCGGCCGAGACGTCCACGGCACGCGGCAACACAAACTGCACGCGGATTCCGAGCCGATCGAGACCGCGCGTCAAGCCGTAGCACGCTGTGCCAAGTCCGCCGCTGATATACGGCGGGAATTCCCATCCGAGCATAAACACATTCATGGCTGCCTCAGCGTTCGCCGTCCAGACCGCACCCACAGGCCGTCCGGACCGCGTCTGTCGAAGGGCGCTCTCTCTGCCGAGGCACCCCCAATGCGCCGGCCCAAGGGCCATGGGAGGTTCCCGTACAAAGGCGTTTGCAGAACTTACTCCGCGCGCCGGTGGCTGTCAACGATGGACACCCGCCGACCTGGCCAGGCCAGCCATACGCCGGGCGGGATGCGGCCGGTAGGGCGGGGCAGAAAAACTTGCCCCAAGTGCTGGCGTAACCATAGACCAGCGGGTATTCTATGTGGCTCAAATGAGCGGTGGCTCTGCTCCGGCCGCGGTCAAACGCGGTCAGGTCGGGTCGGCAGAGGGAGTTTGCGCACTGCTCGTCCAATAGTTGGACGAGCGCCGCTTGCTGGCCCTGGAGGCGACAATGCACTCGACTGCGGCACATTGACGATGCACCCGGCGCGGTCGCTAGCAGTGCACTACGGAGAACAGCGTGCCGAAAACGCTGAGAGTTCACAATTTGGCCAAAGAACTCGGCGTTGCCAGCAAGGATATCATCGCCAAGTGCCACGCCGAGGGCATCGAGCTGAAGAACCACATGGCGGCGATCTCCGCCGGTTTGGCCGAGTCAATCCACGAGTGGTTTAGCGGCGACGAGGATATCACCTCGGTTGAGACCGCTTCCCCGGTTGACCTTGAGAGAGTACTCAAACCCCGCACCGAACCCGAGACGCAAGTCGCCGCCGCGACCCAAGTAGCCGAGCTTCCCGTTGAACCGGTCACGCTGGCGGAGGAGTTTGTTGCTGCTCCGCACGCTCCAATGATCGCGGCTTCAGAGGGCAGCGCGGCGGCCGCGGCCGCGGAGCCGATCACGACCGCTGGCGAGACGTCGGCGCCGCGCGAGC
>JAHJAR010000243.1 GCA_018814045.1 Planctomycetota bacterium
CAAATCGACAACGACGGCGTCAGCCCAATCGCCGCCGGTAGCGCCGCGCTTAACGGCTCGCTTGACGTGAATCTACGCGGTGGCACGGCCCTGCTGGCCGACACGGCCTTCGATCTGATCACCACGACCGGCTCGATCTCCGGCAGCTTCGCCGCCGAAACCGAACCGCTCTGGAGCGTCAGCCAAACGGCCAATTACGTACGGGCGTCGATCGACGCGGCCGTGGCCGACCGCGGGCCGCTATCGGTCGGCTACAACCGCCTCGGCGAAATCGCCGTCGACGGCGGCAGCGGCACGAACTTCGGCTACGCAACGCTAACCGGCATCGATTCCGACCGGGACTTCTGGGTACTTCTGGACGTGGAAAAGAGCGGGTCCGATCTGGCCGGCGCCGAGTTGGCCAGCCTGGCCGATCACGTTCGCGCGGACGTGCGCACCGTGTCGACCGACCTGCGGTTGTTGAACGACGGCACGCTGGCCGGCTACAATCTGGCGATCCTGTTCGATCCGGTGCCCGGCTCGTCCTACTTCGCCTGGGACTTCTCCGACTACGACGCCGATCTGCGCGTTGCCCACCTCGCCGCCGGCGTGCCCGAACCGACCTCGCTCGTCCTCTGGCTCCTTGCCGGACTGCTGCTGGCCTGCCGACCCCGGTGCGGGCGTCGGGCCTAGGGTGCATTTCTCGCCAACGTGTAGTTGGGCAGCGTCACTTTGCTTGATGATAGCGTCGCTAAGTGGTTTTGTGTATTGGTGTTAGGGGCGGATACTGGAGTTACGATTGCAGTAGGGGCGTGAAAAGACGATCCTCCGCGTTTTCCAACAGTCAGGGAAGACCATTCACGGAGGATCGTCAGGATGACATTGAAGCAGATCGCGACGTTGGGCAGGAAGTTGGTATTGTTTCTCGCGTTGTTCGCGGATTGTTTTGGGCGACGCGATGCACGTGAGTTGTTGCGAGTCTATGTCAAAGGGCAGTTGTCGGACCTGAAGCACAAAACGGCCGAAGGCATCGCCTTGCGATTCGGCAAGTCACCGCGAACATTACAACGGTTTCTCGAATCGGTCAAGTGGGATGAAGAAGAACTACGGGATCGATGCCAAGAGATCGTGGCCAAGGACCACGCTCACCCCGAGGCAATCGGCGTGGTGGACGAGTCGGGGGTGGCCAAGAGCGGTAGGAAAACGGTCGGTGTCTCCCGACAATGGAACGGCAATCGGGGAAAGGTGGACAACTGTGTCGTGGGAGTGCATCTCAGCTACTCGGCGCCGGGATTCCAATGTTTGCTGGATAGCGGCCTGTACCTGTCCGAAGATTGGGCCGACGACCCGGTGCGTCGAAAAAAAACTACGTTCCCGAGGAGGTGGAGTTTCGCACGAAACCGCAAATTGGCCTGGAACTGGTCGATCGGGCTTTGGGCAACGGAGTCCGCGTGTCGGCCTGGACGTTCGACGAACTGTACGGTCGCGACGGCAAGTTTCTGGACGGCCTCCAGCAGCGCGGACAGGTGTTTGTGGCCGAGGTTCCCGCCAACTTCCACGGCTGGGTGCAAAAGCCCAAAATCCTGCGTGGCGGGCCGAAAAAGAGCGGCCGGCGCGGTTGCCCCAGGCAGTATCCGCGCCTGGCGCGTCGCCGCCCTTCGTGCGAAGTCCGCAATCTGTTGAAATACTCTCCCCTGTTTCGAGAGCGGTCGTGGCAACGATACCGCATCAAGGATACGGGCAGAGGCCCGGAGGTCTGGGAAATCAAGTGGGCCGTGTTTTGGCGCAAGGGCGAAGACAGTTTGCCGGGCCGTCGGCATTGTCTGATCGTGGCCCGCAACGTGCTGACAGAGGAAGTGAAATACTTCGTATCCAATCGCCTGCCGGGCGAACGGGGAATCACGTTGCGGTGGTTGCTGCGAGTGGCCTTCGGTCGCTGGACGGTGGAGAGTTGCTTCCACGAGACCAAGGGAGAACTGGGGATGGATCACTACCAGGTGCGTGGCTGGCGTTGCCTGCATCGTCATTTCTTCGTAACGCAGTTGAGCCACTTGTTCTGTGCCCGCGCGCGTCAGGAGTACGACGACCCGGCCAGCGACCAGTCAGGTCGCTTGACGCTGGAACAGGTTCGCAGCGCGATGAACACTTGGTTGTCGTCAGCGGATCTGAAGCCCGCCGCGCGCCAAGATCGCTACCAGCAAGAACTGAAGAATCAACGTTACTACCAACGTCGCAGCCAGCAAGCCCGTAAGTCCCACACGAAAACGAGAACCACCCGACTACACGAGTTGAGGATCGACGTGGACCGTATCAAATCATGCATCACCGAGCGCAACGCTAACCCAACAAGTTGTTTTCCGTCCAAGGTTTACGGCCACGACTGATGCCAAAGTGGCGCTGCCCAACTAGGCAACCCCGGCCAACCCGACGCGGCCGCCACGCAAGCCGTATTCGCGTACCTGAACACCCCGTCTGCTGAGAGCACCGAGGAACTGCTGGCAGCTGCGCAGCGCGGCTTAGGTGTGTTGTTCGTTCAGGACGCGCTGAGATGTGGGAGGCCCCGGAGATGATCGCGTGGGTAGCAGCGAACAAGATCGCGCTAGGTG
>JAHJAR010000244.1 GCA_018814045.1 Planctomycetota bacterium
CACCCGACGTACCGCGTGACGAATTTGCCGCGCACGCCGGTCAAGACGCTGGAGCGTTGCCGCGAGATCGCGCTGGGCGCGGGGGTGCACTATGTGTATGCGGGCAACGTCCCGATGCACCCGGGCGAGAACACGTACTGCCACAACTGCCGGCAGGAACTGATCAGCCGCGTCGGCTTTCGCGTGGCGTCGAACAGGATCAAGGACGGTTGCTGCCCGAAGTGCGGCACGGCGATTCCCGGCGTCTGGTCACAACAACAGGCCCTGGCATTCAAGCCGCGCGAATAACGGGGAGCCTCGCACCCACGCTGTCGCTCATACACAATCAGGTTCGCACTACCACTCGTCGATCGGTTCGACCTCGGCCAGCGGTTCCGCCGTCTGCAACTCGGGGAAGTCGTAGCGGTGGACGACCATCTCTTGTTCATCCAGCGTGCCGTTGATGATCGAGTGGTCGGCCAGCGGATCGCGGCAGAACTCGAGCGTGAGCCCGTAATAGCCCCCGGGCAGGCTGGGGTCGTTGCTCCAGGGCTCACCGGCCTGGCTGCCGTCCAGGCCATACGTTCCGCCAGCCGGGAACAAGATGTATTTACCCACGTAGTAGTCGAGCGCGACGGGGTCAGTGGAGATCACGATTGACTTGGCGCGATAGGCGTCAGATTCCTGGCGACTGGTGCGGCCGATGCGCTCGGCGCAACTCATGTGCAGGTCGGGCTGGCGAATCGTATCAAGCCAATACCCGATAGTCCCGCCGGCGTAATAGAACGTGCGCGGGTCACCGTCGGGCCAGCCGGTGCTGTGGAACGTGCCGTAGACCATCCCGAAGTGCGCCTTCACGATGGACGTTACGCCGGCATAGCTGCCGTGGTGGTTCAGCGTGGACATGTTGATCAGCTTCACCGGCTGGGCGGTGAAGCTCTCGGTGTCCGAGTTCCAGGCGTGGACATGGTCCTTGAAGTAGCTCACGTAGAGTCCGCTATGCTGGCTCTTGAAGACCGGGTAGCTCATGTAGTACTCGTTCGCCAGCGGCGCCACCCGCGCGATATCGTTCGTGTAACGGAGGTCGGAACGACGGACGTAGAGGCACGTCTTGTCCGGATAGTCGTTCTTGTACCGCAGAAACGGATCGACACCGGCGTCGATCAAGGTGTTGGCGCCGGCGTAGCTCGCGCCGCCGTACGTTGACAGGATCGGGTGCGGTTCCGCCAGCGTGAAGCTGTAGCCGCCCTGGAGGAACTGAAAGCTGACGTTGATCTGTCCAGTGACCGGGTCGGTGTGTATTCCGTTCGGGTACTGGTCGGCATGATCGATGAAGTACTGGATCACCTCGAACCAGTTGTAGGGGCCGTTGGAGGCTTTGTCGGTCGTGCACCAGCCGGAGTTGCTGCTGGCATGCGGGTCGCTGCGGTGTTCGTCCTCGATCACGATGATCTCACCCCCGAAGCCACCGGGCCGCTTCAGGATCAGCCCGATCATCGCGATTCCGATCTCGCTGTTGGTGTAGCCATTGCGCGGCCATTGCAGGTTGGGCCGAAGCAGAACGATGTCATCGTAGCCGATGAAGTTCTCAATCCCGCCGTAAGCCATCCGGAACACCTTGGCCACATTCTGCGCCGGTGTGCCGTTGGCGGAATGAAAGATGTGGCTGAGAGTCGGCTCGCGCTGCGCGCGCTGTGCGGCCCGCAGTGGATCGCATGAGCCGAGCAGGATACCTCCGGCCAGGCCCGCGGCGCCGGCCTGGATGAATTCGCGTCGTGATACGGCACGATCGGAGTCACGGTGCTTAGCCATGACGCCCCTCCACAAAGAGCCTACTTGTCCATCCCCCTCTGATTCTAGCGAACCGGTTCTGCGGCACCAAGCGCAGCGGTGGCGCGCTGTCCTGCACCCCCGCAGAGAACCGGTCAGAACGCGCGCCCAGCGCGGCACGTGATAGCGAGCACGATTGCCGAGGCGCACTTCATCCCCGCCAATAGCAAGGCAGTGGTTGCTGTGCCGAAGACAGGCACCAGCAGAATGCCGCAGAGCAACGCTCCCAGACACGCCCCGGCGTGGTCGGCGGCATCGACGCTGCCGGCTGTGGCCCCGATCCGGCGGCAGGCGCCGAGTTGCAGGTGAGTCGCGAGGGGGAATGCTGCCCCGCCCAGCAAGCCGGTCAGCACGACCATGAGGGACACGCACAATTCCACGAGCAGGAACGTGCCGGGACCGCTCTGCAACGCCCCCAGCGCGGGTAGCACGAACGGCAGGGCCACCGCCAGGACCGCCAGCAACACGTCTACGCCGATCAATCGGCGGTAGGCAAGGCGAGTTGGGGCCGCGGCGACGCCAAGCCGCGTGAGTCGCCAATTCGAGACCGCGCAACCGATCACCAGCCCGCCCATGAACAGCGCGATGATCCACCCGATCCGCTGGTATACGTACCCGTAGAGATTCTGAAACGCGAATAGCCACACAATGCTGAGTGCCATCGTGACGAACCCAGTGGTCCCGATGGAAAGCGCGATTGCTCCGCTCGTCCAGCCGTTTGGCGTGTGGCGTCGCAAGCGCCCGGCCAGCAGCGTAACCCCGCCGCAGGCGGCCAGAATCACAATGAGCGTCGTCAGCCGGATTGAGCGCAGAGTGGCAAACACCGCAGCCGGCTTCCGCGCGGGGCCACCGGCACTCATCAGTGCCTCCCATAGCACAAGTCGCTGGAGGTAAATCGCCGGCCACAAGTCGGTACTGATCTGGACGTCGGCGGCGTGAGCGAGATCGGCGGCGCGCAGCGCGAGCTTGTCCGGTTCCAGCCAATCGGTGGCGTGGTCGAACCAGGCCGGGACAAAGTACTGCGACTGTACGCCGCGCTGTTCGTAGCGCTCGGCGAGTACGGCCGGGTCGACGGAGACCAGTCCCGTGTCGGTGGCGGCCAGAACCTGCGCGGGGTCGCCCCAGCCGATGGTGATGTACGGGAAATGGCGGGCCAGCGTGGCGCGGACGGAGGCTACGTAGTCGCGCGCTGCCGCCGACAATTCTCCCGGCGCGGCGGTCACCGTGCAACAGAAGACGGCGCGCGGCGTCAGCGCACGACGCAGTTCGCCGTAGAACTCGTCCGTGTAGAAGCGGGCGTGCAGCGCCGCGGTTGGCTCGGGCAGGCGGGCCAGAACCAGATCGAAGCGACGGCGCTGCGTCTTGATGTAGTAGCGGGCATCGCTGAGATGCACAGTGACCCGCGGGTCCCGCAGCGCATCCTGGTCGTGCTCCTCCAGAAAGGACGTAACGAGTGTGATCTGGCGCGGATCGGGCTCGACGTAATCGACGTGTGCGACCGGGTGGCGCAGGATCTCGGCCAGCAATCCCTCGGCTCCCCCGCCGAGAATGAGCACGTTCCGCGGCGCCGGGTGCTGACAGAGCCAGAAGTGTGCCAGCGGTGCGAACGTATATGGGTCGGGGAAATCGACCGCGACCTTCCCGTCGCAGTACAGCGTGTATTGCCCGGCGCGTTGCCCGATGGCGAGGTTCTGGTAGCGGGATTCAGCTTCAGCTACCAATTCGTAGCCTGGCGCGACGTTATTCCAGCGGAGTTGGACGAGACGCTCATTAAGGGTCTGGCCGGCGAAGACCGCGACGCACACAACCGTCACGGCCACCGCTCCGAGCGCGCCGGGTGCGAGCATCGTCTGCCGTGAGGTTGCCAGGAACGCCGCGCCGGCGGCGGTCGTAACTGCCCCGGCCAACAGAGCGGTCTGGATGGGGCTGAAGGACTCGACCAACCAGAAGCTGAACAGCGCCCCACCAATCAGGCTTCCGGCCGCTTCCACGGCGTAGACGCCGCCGAAAGAGGCGTAGGGCGTGTCGACCTGTCCGCCGCGCGTTCCAGCGCACTTGGCGGAGAAGTTGCCGCCTCTGTTCCGAGGAGCCAGGCAGCAGGCCAGCGGAAAGGCCAGGCCGACGAGTGCGCTGACGGGCGCGACGAACAGCAACGCCGCCAGAGCAGTACCCGGCAGGGGAAGCAACTCACCCCGTTCGACCCCCAGCCAGGCCCGGGCGCCACGAAAGACCCACAGCTCGACGCATGTCGTCGCCGCCAGTGCCAGTAGGACCGCCACCAGTACAACATCCGGACGCGGGAGGCGTTCCGCTGTCCAGCCGCCCAACGCCGCGCCGGCCGACACTCCGAACAGCCACGCAAACAGAACGACGCCCCAGGCGAACTCGCTACCGAACATGAGCACGAGCGCCTCGCGCAGCAGCAGCGATTGTGTCACGATGGCCTGCACCCCCCAGGTCAGCACCAGCACACTCAACCCGAGGCGCTGATACGGCCGAGCCGACCGCATGGTGTTGTCTCTGACGTCATCCATCGACGGTCCCTCGCGAACCGGGCGCTGGGCATGATATGCTATGGAATCTCGCAGCGGAGGTGTCGCATGCCGACCCTTTTCGGGCGACGCTACGTTCGCCCGGTCGAGCAGATCAGTTACGCCGAGAAAGTGGCGGGCGCGCTCATTCTGCTCGCGACGCTCGGGCTCGTAGTTGCATTCATCATTCACGTTGCTCTCGGGCCAGCCCAGCCGGCAACGCCGGTGTTCGAAGAAACCAGCGCCGTGTCGCAGCCGGCGGACAGCAGCAACGAAGCCTTCTTTCCCGACCCCGGACTGGAGGGTTGGGCGGCGCCAGGGCGCGTGGAGCACTACTCGGCGGCTGACTTGTACCAGAAGATCAACGGCCGGGCAGAGGCGTACCTGGAGCACAACGTAGCCTCGTTGACCTGCGGTACATATCAGCATGCGCTCGACAGCGGACGGGCCGTGGACGTGTACTGGTACAAAATGGACACACCGGCCGATGCAATGGCGATGTACAGCGCCGAAGCGCCGGCGGAGGCGCTGACGCTCGAGCTGGGTGATAGAGGTTACCAGATTGGCGGCGCGGTCTTCTTCTGCAAGGACGCGAGCTACGCACAGGTTGTCCCGACCCGGTTAGGGAAGGACGACGCCGCGGTGGCGTTGACCATAGCGCGGCGACTGGTGGCCCATGACGACGCCCCTTAGAGCGCCCAACTGAACCGAGCCGCGACCGTTAGGGAGCGGTTTCCAGCGCCGGCCGCTCCGCTCGCGTGCGCTCACGGCTGAAGCTCAGGCTGAAGTCCTGTTAGGCGCGCTTAGCAACGGGAGACGGGATGATCAAGGAAGCCTGCCGCGGGAGCTGGCGGACAGGACGGTGAGGCCGCAGTCATGAGCGGTGAACACATCTCGCGCCGCGAATGTCTGACCCGCGGTGCCGGTGCGGCGCTGGCTGCCGGGGCAGCAGTCGTCGGCGGGATCATGCTGCACGATCGGCGTAGCGACCGTGCTCAACCGCCGTCCGCCACCGGCGCTGTGTCGCTGCCGGATTACTTCGCGCACGTCGACTATCCCGCATCAAACGCGCGGCTGAGCGTCACGCTGGGGAACACTCAGAAAGTCGAGGAGCTGATCCGAACGGCCATCACGGGCCTCGATCGCACCCGCGGCATGGGACGCTTCGTAACGCGCGGCGATGTTGTCCTCATCAAGCCGAATGTGGGCTTCGGCCGCCCACCACATCTGGGTGCCACGACCAATCCGGAGGTTCTGCGCTGGGTCATTCGGTTGTGTCGGGAAGCGGGCGCCCAGCGAATCGTGATCGCCGACAACCCCATCGAGGCCGCCGAGACCTGCTACACGCGTTCGGGAATCGGGCCGGTTGCCGCTGCGGAAGGTGCGGAGATCGCGCTGCCTCGGCTGAGCAGCTTCAAGAGCGTGATGTTTGGCGGACGCTCCAACGTGCCCGACGCGCGACGCCGAGGCGGGCCGAGCGAGTGGCCGGTGCTGTACGAGCCACTACGGCAGGCGACGAAGGTTATCGGAATCGCCCCGGTCAAGGATCACAATTTGGCGGGGGCCTCGATCGTGCTGAAGAACTGGTACGGCCTGTTGGGTGGCCGACGCAACCAGCTTCATCAGGCCATCGACGAGACAATCAGTGACCTGGCAGCGCTGCTTAACCCGACACTGGTGATCGCCGACGGCACGCGCGTCATGCTGCGAAACGGCCCGACCGGCGGGCGACTGAGTGACGTGCAGCCCGGCGGCAAGCTCGGCCGGCCGACGGTGGTCGCGGCGGTGGACCAGGTAGCCTGCGACGCCTGGTGTTACGAGCAACTCCTCGGACGCGATCCGAAACACCTCGCCTATCTCGCACGCGCGCGCTCAAAGAGCCAGACGGCGCATTCCGGCCGGCCGCGTTTCTGTGAAAGCGACTGGCGGGTGTATGAGCGGCAAGGGCTGCTGCGCGTCGAACGACTCGGGTGATACGGCGGGCTGAACGGTTGGGCGTGGGGGTCTCTCTGGCGCAGGTTTGATGGGGGGGTGCGGGTTTTGGCACTTTTTCCGGCAATCGAGTTTGCCTTTTGAATGATCGGACGCTAGAAATTAACGACGTGGGGTAGCAAGACAGCGCTGCGCGTGCTGTCGCTCCAGGTCGGAGAGCAGGTCAGTTCAGTCGTGAACGAGCGAGTCGGGGCTGCGCCGTTCCTGTAACGATGCGCACAGCGGTGCCGGTCTGGTTCGCCGTTGAAATAGTCACTTTCGTTACCCGTCCTGTCAGGAGGTTAGGGAATGATGCGCAAGTTGATTGTGAGTTGTGTCGTATTTGCGCTCTGTGCGGTGGCTGCCAACGCACAGGATGCGGCGATTCTGGGCTTCACCGGCGGCACCGAGTACTCCAGCTACTATAGCGTCGAGCCGGGTGATACGATCGGCTGGACGTTCATGGTGAACGATCCGATCGTCGTGACCGACCTCGGGCACTGGATCGATACCCACAACGGCATGGACAATGCGCACGATGTCGGCATCTGGGACATGAGCCAGAATCTGCTGGCCTCGGTCGTTGTGGATCCGAACACCGCCTACGAGTACAACGGCTGGATGTACCAGGCGATCTCACCCCTCGCGCTGACGGCTGGCGAGTCGTATGTCATCGGTTCGTTCGATGGTGTCAGTGACGATGACTGGTACATCTCCGGCGCCTCGACCCTCGACGACGCCCCAGAGATCACCTGGGTGAACAGCCGCTATCCGACGGTTGGCGGTCTGGGGTTCGCGTTCCCCGAGCTGACCTCGACATCGCGTGGCCGCTTCGGGCCCAACTTCCTCTACGTTCCCGAGCCGAGCGCTGTGGCGCTGCTGAGCTTGGGCGGCCTGGTGCTGCTGCGTCGCCGCTAGGCGAGACGACTGTATTTAAGGCAATTGCCGACCACCCCGACAGGGTTTCCCTGTCGGGGTTTTGTTGTTGTTTGTCAGGCCTGTCGTGATTGTTGGAGGTGGGAGTCCTCTGCGGGCCGTGATGACCGGAACCGCCAGGCCGAGCGAGGGTGTCCGCCGCGAGGCGGAATCTGAAGGAAGCTGACGGCCAAAACTCGGACTCGACGAACAGAAATCGGATACAAGGCCGGCACGGCTGGGTAACCCAGCAATGGATGGGGACGCCCG
>JAHJAR010000245.1 GCA_018814045.1 Planctomycetota bacterium
CTTGTAGGCCACGCCGATCTCGAACAGCGCCCGCGACCAGCCGTGGGTCATGTTGCTGACCTTGTCAATCTGGCCGTTGGGGATGAAGTGCACGGTGCCGTCAAGGCCGCGCAGGACGGTGACGCGCAGCGTAATCCGCTCGACCAGCCCGCCAACGTCGCCGATCTTGATCACGTCGTTAATGTCGTACTGGTTCTCGAGCAGGATCATGAAGCCGGAAAAGTAATCGCGCACCAGGTTCTGCGCGCCGAACGCCACCGCCAGGCCGATCACCGCCGCACCGCCCAGCAGCGGGGCGATGGTCACGCCCACCTCGCCCAGAATCATGAAGATTCCGCCGATGACGACCAGCAGGTTTGCCGCGTTGTGAAACACGCTGACCAGCGTCTTGGCCCGGTTCTCGCGCTCGACCGCTTCGTGGCCGGTGGCCGGTCCGACCAGAACTTTCACAATGCGTTTCTCGGCCACGCGCGACAGCCATAGCAGTACGACCATGCCCAGCAGGATCCCGACGAGATTCGGGCCGTGCTCGACCGCCCATTTCAACAGATTGCGCGGGGCGAACGGATTCCTGATCTCGTCCAGCCGGTGCTGAGCTATGTCGGCCTCCTCGCGCTTCTTCTCAGCCTCCTCGAGCGCGTCGATGTAGTCGGCCTGAAGCCGATCGAGGTCGTCCTGATAGCGGTCGACCTGGTCGACACGTTTGGCGACTTCGGCCCGCGTGTCACGAACACGTTGCCGCGCCTCGGCGATCTTGGCCCAGAGCTGTTGGAGTTCCTCTTGGGGGGCGCCTTCGGAGGAGCGTTTTTGGACCTGCTCATTGAGTATGCGCTGGGTCTCCTGCTCGATGTCGACTTTCTCGCGGGCTAGCTTGAGCTGCTTGCGCTCTTGGGTGATGAGGTTGCGCTGCTGCTCAATGCGGCTGGCGATATCCGTGGCTGCGTCCTCAGCGATCTTTGCCTCGGCGTCCTTGGCTGACACCTCATCCTGCGCCTCCTGAACCTCCTTGCTCGGCGGCTTGGCGGGAGCTTCGGTGGGTGCAGCCCCCGGCGTCGCCTGCGCTGGTTCGGCCGGCGGAGTCGTCACGGCACTGGGCGCGGGTGGAGTCGTGGCCGCCGGCGCGGGTTGAACCACCTCGGGCTGGGCGAGTGGTTGGGCAGGCGTCGTCGTGGGGGCTTGGCCCGGGGCTGCCGCCGGCTGCGTGGCGGGCGGCGACTTCAGCTTGTTGAGCGCCTCACGATCCTGGGCCAGTTTCTGTTCCAGCGTGACGATCTGCTCCTGAAGCGTCTTGCGCTCCTTGATCGCCAGGTCGAAACGGTCCTTGGTCAGATTCCGGCGCTTTTGCAGGTCTTCCAGTTCCGTCTGGAGCGCGGTGACCTCGTCGGCGCGCCCCTCGCTCTGGAGCTTTTGCAGCGTCTTCTTCTTCTCCTCCAAGTCCTTGTCCAGCGTGGCGAACTCGGCTTCGGCCTTGGCATAGTCCCCCTGCGGGTCATCCACCTTGGCCTTCAGCTCGTTCAGCCGTTGCTCGTTCTCGTCGATCGTCCGTTGAAGCCGCGCGATCCGTTCCGCATCGCTGAGTTTTTCCTGTGGCGCCGCGGGCGCAGCCTGCTGCCCGGCCGCCGGCGTCGGCTGTTGGGCTGGGTCCTGTCGCGCTGGCTTCGGCGCAGCCTCCTGCCCCGCGGCAACGCCGGTCCCCAACGCGCAATACAAGAGCACAAAGACAAGTGCGCGGTACATTTCCTTCTCCCTGATCAGTGGATCAAGACGCCCGTGCCTGCAAGCATAATTCTGCATCCCCCGGTGGGCAAGTAGCGGCAGCGTTTTGGAACCGTCACCGAAAGCCGGCACCGCTCAAAACCAGTACTTACGCCGAAAGTACATCGCCAACCCTGCTGCGATGACGACCATTCCCCCCAGGATGCCCCAGAAACCCGCCGGGTGGTCCGACGACGGCCAGAGCGGCACGTTCATGCCGTATATCCCGGCAATCAGCGACAGTGGCAGCATCACCGCGGCGAACAGCGTCAGCGTCTTCATGATCTCGTTCGTGCGGTCGGCGAGGGCTGTGTGAAAGTTGTCGCGGACCATGCCCAGCCGCTCGCGCATCGCGTCGATCAGCTCGATTGCCCTCGCCAGGTGGTCACGGACGTGGCTGAAGCGCAGTTCGAGCGAGCCGGCGATGTGGTCGTACTCACCGGCGGTGATCGGAGTCAGCAGGTCACGCTGAGACACGGCGAGCTGGCGCAATTCGATCAACTCGCGCCGGATTGCACTCGCTTGCGTCAGCACGCTCTTGTCCACGTCTTGCTCGAGCGACGCGTCCTCGATCAGCTCGACGCGCCGCTCATGCTCTTCGGCGAGTTGCACGTATTCGTCCGCCATGCCGTCAATAATGCTGTATAGCAGGAAATCGGCGCCGTGGCCGAGCAGGCGGGCGGCCTGTCGCTCACACCGCCGTTGCATGGCACGCGTCGTCCGCAGCGGGTCGGCGTGCGCCGTGAGCACGAAATTCCTGCCACAGAAGGCGGCGAGCTTTCGCGGACTAACCACGTCCGTTTGCTCCGGACCCACCATCCCGTACAGGACCAGAAAGATGTAGTTGTCGAAGTCGTCGATACGCGGACGCTGCTCGCCGGCCAGACAGTCGTCCAGAGATCCGGCGTCGAGGCTCAGCGCCGTGCCGATGCGCTGAAGGTCCTCCGGCGTGGGGGTCTCCAAGTCGACCCACACTTTCGCGCCCTGCTGATGGACGACTTCCACGGCATCATCGACCGTCTCAAGCTTTCGGGCGGTTCCGTCCGACAGTAGCGCAAAACCGGAGACCATGGCACTGCTCCAAGCTAGGGGCGCACAGCACTACACTTTCGCTCGGCCCCGGCGAATATCTTCGCCCCGCATCGAACGCGAC
>JAHJAR010000246.1 GCA_018814045.1 Planctomycetota bacterium
CTACGGACCATCGCCCACGCCTTGCGCACCTACCTGCAAACCGGCCAACTCCCACCGCTACCCGCCTCGAGCACTGCAAACGGGTGAACTGTTACCACCGTTGTAGTCGCCCGGGAACAGCCGCGAGTAGCGGTTGGCTGACCCACAGGGAGGTACGTCTGCCGAGGGTGTGACGTCAGGTGTGGCGATCCCGTCATGCTCGCATACGAGGTCGTCTGCGTAATCGCCTGATTCTTCGTCGAAGTACCAGTGCGCCACCTTGCCACACCCATTGTTGTTGAGGCACTCGATGAAGAAGTCAATGTCGAACCCGTTGACCGCGCCGTCCCCATTCAAGTCGGCACACAAGAAGCAATCATCAGCGGCCAACGGCACGACCCCAAGCAGAAGCGCGATCGGGACGATCGCCAGATTCAGTAGATCACGTTCTCTTACGCTACGTCTCATGGTCTCTCTCCTTGATGTTCGCGCGCTGTCTGACCGTCCACCCAATGGAACCGGTCATGCGGACAGCGACCCGTCGTCGTTCTTCCGCTCAGCCCCGGGCCGGCCACGTGCTTGAGTCAAGCTGCCGACGCTGCACGGAGTTGGGGTGCGCCTCGCCCCGGACCACCCGGGGCCGGCTGTCGCCGTTCAGTTCTTCAGACGACGTCGGCGCGCGGATTGGGCGCGGAAAGTGGGGAAGAAAGGCAACTATATGACCGTGCGCGATCCGGCTGCGCGCCGAACAGAACCCCAAGCGTGAGCGCGGGGCCGGGCCGGCCGCTTACGCTCGCGGTACTGATTATCGGCGCCGGATTGCGCACGGCTGTTTCGGTAAGGCAACGAGGCAACGAGGCAACGAAAGAAGCAGACGACGAGGCGGGGCCACGACTTGGTGCGGTGACGCAACCCGTAGAAGCTACGCTCTGCGGTCGCCGCTGGCGGTCAGGTAACGCGAGATCGGGCCCATGTATTTGCGTAGCGAGTTCAGCCCGCGGCGAAACAGCCCGTACACCGCCACATCGGTCTTGCCCAGACGCTCCGCGATCTCGGCTACCGGCAGGTCCTTGAAGACCCGCAGCCGGACTACCTCGCGCTGCTCATCCCCCAGCCGGGCCAGGCTCGTCATGACGGCGGCGATGGCTTCCTCGCGTGCGACTTTGCGGCTTGGCGTCGATTCGGTCGTGGCCATCCGTTCGAAGAGCCCATCATACGAAGCCGCCTGCACCTGAGATTCGTGCACTTCGCGCAGGACATCGCGCTTCTGACGCCGGCGGGAGCGCTGCATGTCTGTCAGCCGATTCAGCGCAATCTGCTCGATCCACTTGTAGAAGTGCTGCGGCCCTTCGAATTGCGGCAGTGTCGTCTGTTTGAAGACCGCGACGTACGCGTCCTGGAGCACGTCGTGCGGATCGATGTGCCGGCGCAGACGCGCGTCGATCCTGCCCGCGACGACCCCCAGCAGTGTCCGCTGATAGTGCACAATCAGCCGCTGTAGCGCCTCGGCGTCACCACCGGCGGCGCGGGCCGCATCCCGGCTGTGGTCAGCCTCCCGCATGACTGGCGATGATGACACACGCCAACCACCACCGCAACCAGAATCGTCGGCGAATGGCGCTGATACGCGTTTCAACTTCGGCGGGGGAGGTGGCCCCAGGCGTGCGCCCCGTCACCAGGCCGTGTGGCGGAATCCCCCTGCGCACCCGTCCCGGCGGGCAGGAGGGGCATTCGCTGACCCGTCGGTCCGCGCGCGCTGTTTGTGGTGCCGGCCGCCGCGTCAGGGCAAGCCACCTGGTACGTCGACGACGACGCCCCGAACGACTCCGGCCCGGGTAACCCAACGATCAGCGATCCGGACGAAAACAGTTCGGCGGCGCACCCGTTCGACGCGATTCAGGACGGCATCCGCGCCGCCGTGGCCGGCGATACCGTCCTGCTCCTCGACGGGACATACACCGGCACCGGCAACCACAACCTCGACTTCGCCGGCAAGGCGATCACGGTCCGCAGCCTGCATCACCGCTGCACGTGGGCCGCCTGAGCGAGCCGCTCGAATGGCTGCGTAGCCGTCAGGCGTTCTGCGCGCCCCGCGGCCCATCGTTGCGCCGACCCGCCGGGATACGTCGGTCACATGGACACGCGGCTTGCATAGCTCGCACGAATAGCTCCCTGCCGCCTTGATTGCCACCGCGCACACGCGATCCGACGCGCAAATCGAGTTTTCGGTACGGACAGGTCGTCGCAGTCATCGCCATTGGGGGCGCCGGGGATCATCGCGCGCGTTGTAGCCGACAGCAAGTCGTTACGGTATGGTCGGCGTAGGCAGCCGGACGCCGGGAAGTCGTACGCGGCAGGGACGTGCACAGACCAACCGGGCTGATGCGACCTTGGAAGCCGGTACGAGCACGCTTTACGCAAAGGTGCGGATACGGACGCGGTGGACATTGCTATCGTAGGGGGTGGAGCGGCCGGGTTGGCAACGGCGATCTTTGCTGCACGGCTGATGCCGTCGCGTTCCGTTGTCGTGCTCGATGGGGCCGACAAGCTCGGGGCCAAGATCCTCATGTCGGGCGGTGGTCGGTGCAACATCACAAACCGCGTCGTAACGGCGGCCGATTTCCGGGGCGGAAACCCAAACGCGATAAAGCAGGTCCTGGCCGCCTTTCCGGTCGCACGCACGGTGAAGTTCTTTCAGGAAATCGGAGTCGAGCTGTGCGAGGAGGATGACGGCAAGCTCTTTCCCAAGACGAATCGTGCCCTCACCGTGCTTGCGGCGATGTTGGGGGAAGTCGCCCGCCTCGGGGTACGCGTTCTCCACGGACAGCGCGTGACCAACGTGCGGCGTATCGCGAGTGGGCACCATATCTCCGCGGGTGCCGTCACATTGTCCGCGGGCAATGTCGTGCTGGCGACAGGAGGCCAATCGTTCCCTAAGACAGGTAGCGACGGCTCGGGTTACAAACTGGCCGGAGAGCTGGGTCATACGCTGGTTCCACCGACGCCCGCCTTGGTGCCGTTGGTTCTCGACGGTGGTTTTCATGTACCGCTGTCGGGGATCTCACACGACGTCGAGCTGACTGTGCAGGCCGCCGGTTGGAAACCCGTTCGTGTCCACGGAGAGTTGTTGTGGACGCACTTCGGTATAAGTGGACCGGCCGTTCTAGACTTGTCACGACACTGGCATCGAGCATGCCTCGAACGACGCGCGGTCACGGTATTCGCAAACCTCGTACCCGGTGAAGACGCCGCCAGCGTCGAAGGTCGACTGCTGACCCTTGCTTCGGCGCAGCCTCGCGTGCAACTCCATAACGCCCTGGCGCGCTTGCTCCCTGCGCGTGTCGCGGATTCCCTCCTGGACGCGTTGGCCGTTCCCGGAACCACCCCTATGGCGCACCTTCCGCGGGATGCCCGGCGCAAAGTCGTGCAGGCGCTGGTTCGCTGGCCCTTGCCCGTGCTGGACAGCCGGGGCTACTCGCATGCCGAAACGACGGCGGGCGGTGTTCCTCTGGCCGAGGTCAATCCCCGCGGCCTCGACTCACGGAAGTGCCCTGGTCTTTACTTTGTCGGGGAGATCCTCGATGCCGACGGGCGGATCGGCGGGTTCAACTTCCAGTGGGCTTGGGCGAGCGCCTGGGTCGCGGCGACTGCGCTGGCCCGGGCCGTCAAGCCCGACGGGCTCGCCGCGGAGTGATGCTCTCGCCAGCCGCAGCCTTCCGTTGGACCAGCTTCACCCCGAGGCGCCCCACCCGTGCCAGCGGCCTTCGCAATTGCCACGGACGCAATCGGCTGCATGCATCGCCGGTAAGCCACCAGTGTGGGAAGGCTGCTTCCCGACGGCCCGATTCGCGTTCCGGGCGGACAGTTGCCGATGTTGAGCCGACACCACACGCGCTGGTGCGAGAACCCCCTCTCGCACCCGGATCAAGGGCCGTGGCGGAGGAAGTTGGGTTTTGGCCCCCGCCCCCAATATGCTAGAATGCCGGCAGCACATCCACCTCGCGGGACTTGATTGGGCAGGAGAGCAGAGGCCATGCAAACCGGACTCGGCATGTCGATACTGGCGGTGATCTTCCTGGCGGTAGGAGCTGCGCCGGGGCAGACAACCTGGTACGTGGACGACGACGCCCCCAACGACCCCGGGCCGGGCGATCCAACGGTCAGCGATCCCGACGAGGATGGCTCGGCGGACCATCCCTTCGACGCGATCCAGGAGGGCATCAACGCCGCACCCGGTGTCGGGGTCACAGTATCGGAAGGTGCGTACACTTGGGTGGACGGCCAGAAGTCCAAACTGTCGCGCGCAGATCAGCCATGCGTCGGCTATTGGCCATATCTGCTGATCACCAACGAGGCCCTGGCAGATGCCTTCCAGCCGCTCGTGGACCGGCGTACTGCCCAGCGGCTCTTTGGCACGCTTGTGACGGTAGAGACGATCTATGCGACATACAGTGGCGCCGACGAGCAGGAGAAGATCAGAAACTGCGTCAAGGACTACCACGCCAATCACGGCACGATTTACGTGGCGCTGGGTGGCGATGATGGCACTGCCACCGAGCCAATCGTGCCGGTCCGGTACTGCGCGCCGACGGATCCGGACACACTTGTCCCCGCCGATCTCTACTACGCCGATGTGGACGGGGGCAATTGGGATACTGATGGAGACGGTATCTACGGAGAAGTCGGCGATGTGGGGCTGACTGAGCTGACGCCGGATGTTCATCTGGGACGCATTCCAGTCCGGACCGCTGATGATGCGGCCGCCTACATTAGCAAACTGGTAACGTATGAAACGATGTCCCCGGACGGTTTTGCGAACAGCATCATGTTCATTTGCGGAGCGCCGCGCGACTGGGCGACGCTTTACTCCGGTAACGCGCGTCCCACGTACATGCGGGACCACGATCCGCTTGATGGCGGCGACAAAGGGTATTGGGATTGGTATCGCAACGAAATCCAACCGTATTGGCAAGCAACACCGTTGTGCCGCTTCCACGGCACGATCACGAGTTGGGACACGGCCGTGTGCGGCGACTACGAGCTGAACGCGAGCAACTTGGTGGATCGCCTCAGTGAAGGGTACCACCACGTTGTGTTTAGCGGCCATGGCTCGGCAACCTCCTGGCAGATCGAGGTGGACAACTTCACAGCCGCTCACGCTACCCAACTGACGAACGCCGCGCGCCCGAGCATTGTCCGCAGCGGTGGTTGTGGTGTCGCATGGTTCGACATGACTCCAGAGCCGGGCCTTGGCGAGGTCTTTCTCCGCAATCCAAGCGGAGGTGCCGTAGTGTTCTTCGGGTATGCGCGTGCGGTGTCGGATGGCCGCCTTCAAGATCAGCTCCACCGCGAGATCTTCCAGAACGGACACCACTGCGTGGGCGAGGCGTTCACCGAGTGCAAGAGAGCCTTGGCGCATAAGTACGTTGCAGCGCCGTATCATCAGTATATTTATGTTCTCCTCGGTGACCCTGCGATCGTACTGCTCGACGAAGAGAGCGGGCGCATCCTGCAACTCGCTGCCCCGAACGGCTGCGAGATAATCGACGTGGATGACGGTATCTTCATAACATGGAATGCGTCGGGGACCGGTTTTGCCGCGGAAGAGAAGGTGCGGCTCGAATACTCGGATGATGGAGGCGGTTCTTGGTATCCCATCCCGGGGGCCGAGGGTTTGCCTTATAACGGTTGCGAGTTTCGGTGGACCCAGCCATCGTTGGCCCTCGGATCGCATTACCGCATGCGCGTGACGTCGATCACGGATCCAAGCGCTATCGACGCGTCGGACCGCGATTTCAGCATCGCCGATTTGGGCTTGCTCACTGTGCAATCGGTGCCTGTCACAGGGCTTTTCATCGACGGCACACACTACAACCGCACCAACTACACCTATAGCGCAGCCGTCGGGCATGCTGTTGAGCTAATCGCGCCGACGCTGCCAGATCAGAACTTCGTTCGCTGGGCCGGCGCTGACGGCGCGACGCTGACGGAATGCATGACATACGGCTTTACGCTCGAGGGTGACACCATCGTCGTCGCCGAATACCAGGAGCCGGGCCCGCCGCGCGATTACTACGTGAATGATGAAGTGCCCGAGGATAATTGGGGCACCGGCGATGATGCTAACGACGGTCTCACCTCACAAACACCCATGCGACACGTTCAGGCCGTACTGGATCGCTACGCCGATATCCAGACCATTTATATGGCTCCTGGGATATACTCGGAACACGTGGAGATAGCGGCGCTAGATGACGGTCTCGCGCTGGTTGGGACGGGCCCAAGCCTGACGATTCTCGACGGTCAACACAACGGCCGTTGCCTTTCGCTGGATTCGCTCACCTACGCCCACATCGAGGGGCTCACGATTCGAAACGGCTTAGCCACCGTGGGCGCCGCGGTCCACTCGGAGTTTGCAACATGGACCATGGCCGACTGTATTCTCGAGGAAAACGGGGCCACTGGGGTCGGCGGAGGTGGAATGTATTTGGTGGCCTCCTTTGCGCAATTGACGAATTGCGCTCTTGAACACAACACGTCAGCGCTGCTTGGCGGCGCGATCATAAGCGCCATCGGCACAATTGAGATCACCGGATGCACTTTTCAGGCGAACAGCGCGGGCGGCGCATATGGTTTGGGCGGCGGCGCCGTCTGTCTCTTAGGCGACTCATCACGGATTGAAAACTGCGTTTTCGCCGCCAACACTGCTGCCACAGGCGGTGCTGTCTGTATCGATCAGGCATCGACGAACATCGTGAGTTGCACCTTCCAAGCCAATTGCGCGGACGTGTCTGGAGGGGCGGTAGCCCTCACTGACCATACGCAAGCGATCGTCGCAAATTGCACCTTCGCTGATAATGCTGCGGACACCGGCGGTAGTGCAATGCTCGTTTCATATGGCACCGGCGCGACGGCCGCGAACTGCATCTTCTGGGACAACGATGCCCCCAACAATGAACAGATTGGCGTCAGAGGTCCAAGTCCTACAAGTCTTGCTATCAACTACTGCGACGTTCAGGGCGGCCAAGCCGGCATTGGCATCGACCCAGACGCTGCGCTGGACTGGGGCGTAGGCAACAGCGACGAAGATCCACTGTTCGCCGATCCCGACGGTCCGGACAACGATCCTGATACGTGGGAAGACAACGACTATCACCTGTCCGCCGACTCCCCTTGTATCGACAAAGGCGATCCCGACTTCGTCCCGCAGCCCGGCGAGACCGACATGGACGGCGAGTATCGCCTCTGGGATGGCGACGACGTGCCTGGTGCACGCGTCGACATGGGGGCCGACGAGTTCGGCTCGTACCGCTATGGCGACCTGAACTGCGACGGGATCATCAACGGCTTCGATATCGACGCATTCGTGGCCGCGCTCAAAGGGCCGCCGTACTACGATCCGGTTTATCCCGATTGCGACCTGGTGCTGGCCGACATCAACGCCGACGGCGTGGTCAACGGCTTCGATATCGACCCGTTCATCGCACTGCTGATCGGCGGTTGATCGCTGGGCAGCGGCAGCATGCAACCGGCTCTTTACCGGTTTTCGGCGGTACGCTCGCCGGCCAAACCGCCGGGCACTTCTGCTTGCTCGGCCGCAATGGTATCGTGCGTGCCGGGTGTATTGGTACGCCGCTTGAGCCAGGACGGCTCTATGCGGGCAGGGCAAATGACATTGGCCGAGGGTTTTGAAATGGATCGCCACAAAAGACACGGCTGGGCGCTCGTCCTGATCGGACTGTCAGCGCTATCCACGCCGGCGCAGAGCACGCACCAGCCCGCAGAGCTTTTTCCGCCGGCCCAGCCGTTCAAGACCGGCCAGTTGAAAGTCGGCGATCTGCACACGCTCAACTACTACCTCTTCGGTAACCCGCAGGGCAAGCCGCTTTTCGCTCTGCACGGTGGACCAGGCTTCGGCTGCTATCCGCGGCTGGCGCAGTATTTCAACCCCGAGAAGTTCTTCATCATCCTCCACGATCAACGCGGGGCCGGGCGCAGTCAGCCCGCCGGCGAGCTGCGCGAAAACACGACGCAACACCTCGTCGCCGACATCGAACGCCTCCGGCAGCACCTCCGGATCGATGGCAAGATCCTGGTCTTCGGCGGGTCGTGGGGCTCGACACTCGCGCTGGCGTATGCGGAAACCCACCCCGAGCAAGTCGCCGGCATGATTATTCGCGGCGTCTGGACCGGCACCGAGGTGGAGCTCGAGAACGGTTTCGGCGGCGGGTGTGTCCGCCGTTTCTTCCCGCAGGCGGTAGCCGACATGGAGGCCGCCTTGCCCCCTGGAAGCAGCTTCAGTCCGGAGTCGCTGTTCAAGATCTTCAACGGGGATGATGAGGCCGAGATTCGGCGGGTGGCCGCGGCCTGGATTCGCTACTCGGTCAAGGTCAGCCAACTGCACGCGACCGACGAAGAGGTGGCACAGGGCTACGGCGATTTCGACCCACGCCCCGGGGCCCGCATCGATTGCCACTACGCGGTTAACCGCTTCTTCCTCGAAGAGGGCCAGCTCTTGCGCGACGCGGACCGGCTGAAGGACATCCCGATCACCATCATCAATGGCCGCTACGACATGTTATGCCCACCAATCACGGCCTGGCGCCTGCATCAGCGTCTACCGAAGTCCAGGCTGATCATCGTCGAGCAGGCGGGCCACAGCGAAGACGAGGAAGGCACCACGCGCGCCCTGCTCGCGGCTGTCGCGGCATGCGAGTAGCTGGCGGATCCAGCCTTGCGACCCGATCGCTCGATCCGGTACGCCAACCGCGCGTTTCGATCATGGCACGTACCGGTGCGCCGCCGGGTAATCCAGAACCAATCCCAAAGCTCTTTCCGAGCCGCGACCGTGAGGGAGCGGTTGCCGAAAACCCGCTTGCTTACGTGCGCGGCTTGGGTTTGTGAGCCGCTCTAACTCAGGTGTGCCGCGAGCGTGACTATCTGGAAGGGATGCAGCGTCAGTACCGTGCGCTCCGCGGAAGCCTTGTGGGCGAAGTCGGGCAGCTTCACGGGACATTCGAGCAGGTCAACGCATTCGACCTTGGCGACCGGGAGGTTCCAGGCCAGCGCGATGCGGCCTTGGCCGCCGTGTGTCTCCACCAGTCGGACGATCAGCCGGTTGTCACCCTCGGCGCGTTTGAGCGCCGGAATCATGACACCGATGGCGCCCTCGACGTGCAGCGCGAACGGCGCCCACGAATTGCGAAGCAGGCCGCGCTGTCCGGGGGCCAGCGGGCGAGCCAGCATGGGCAGGTTCAGGGCGGCCGCTTGCCGCGCCACTCCGGCGGCGCGCCAGTCGCCGGCGTGCGGCATGATGCTGTAGGTAAACTCGTGTACCCCCATGTCGGCTTCGGGATCGGGTGATTTCGGGCTGCGCAGCAAAGAGAGTCCGAGCACGTTATCGACGCACGAGTGTCCGTATTTGCAGTCATTGAGCAACGCCACGCCAAAGCCGTGCTCCGACAGGTCCATCCAGCGCTGTGCGCAGAGCTCGAACGACGCCTGATCCCATGGGGTATTGCGGTGCGTGGGGCACTCGAGGTGGCCGAACTGGATTTCGTAGGTCGCCCACCGAGCGCGGACATCCACCGGGAACAGTGCCCGCAGCAGGCGGCGCTCCTCGTTCCAAACCACACGCGTCTGAATGTCCAGCCGGGGTGCTTCCGCCGTCAATACAAACCGCTGCGTGATGTGACTGCTCTGGCCCAGCGGCCGTGACAGCTCCAGCACGGCTCGCAAGGGACCGCTCTCGACCACGCGCGGCTGCCCGCCGGCTTTGTCAGCCGGGTGGGCCTGCTCGGCGTACTCGGCGTCGATATTCCAGGCTTCCCACGAGCGGGGGCGGTCGTCGTAGAGCACCAGTTGATTCAGCGGGGTGCGCGACTCGTCGGGGCGGCGGGCACACGCTTCGCGCTTCAGACCCAAATGCCGCAAGCGCGTTACCCGGCCGGCGTCGTCGATCGTGGCGGCGATCAGGCCGTTGGAAAGGGTCGTCCCCTCGACGCTGGCGGCGTGCACACGGGTCGGCTGCGCGCGATCGACGACGGCGACCCCGAGTGCCGGGACGTCTTCCGCCCAATGGAGCCGGCCGTCGCACTCGACCACATCCGATTGCATTGTGGCGCGCGGGTTGAACACGATCATCGGCTCGCGCATGTCCGCGGTGTCCACCTGCTGGGACCAATTGCGGATGCCCGCTTCGATCAGTTCGGAGCAGATTCTCGCCACACGCTCGTGCTGCGCGCGTGCTTCGGCGTACACCGGCCCGATGGACGAGCCGGGCAGTATGTCGTGGAACTGGTTGAGCAGCACCAACCGCCAGGCCTCGCCGAGGCGCGTCATGGCGTGCTCCGCCGGCTCCGGCTCCAGGGCCATCGGTCCGGCGAAGGTCAGCCACTCGGCGGTACGCAGCGCCTGCTCGGCCCGCCGGTTGGCCTGTTTGAGCCAGGCCTGCGTGGTGTATGTGCCGCGGTGATACTCGAGGTACAACGGACCGTCCCAGACGGGCAGATCGCGGTTCTCCTCGCGCAGCACCGCGCGCTGTTTCTGCAACGCGTCGCAAAAAGTGTCGGTGCGGGAGATGATCGTCCGCGGCAGGCCGGTGCAATCGCGGGCGAGGTGGGCGTTTAGGATCATCCAGTCCGTTGGTCCGCCGCCGCCGTCGCCGTAGCCGAAAGGCTGCAGCCACACGCCCGTGTCGGTGCGATCGTGACGTGTCGAGTTGCGGGCGGAGCGGAGTAACTCGGCCGGCGTGTTGGCACTGTTGTAGTCACGGCCGGGCGTGCAGTGGGCCAGAACCTCGCTGCCGTCGATGCCGCGCCAACAGAAGGTCACATGCGGGAATTCGTTGGTGTCGTTCCAGCCCAGCTTGTTGGTGATGAACGTGTCGAGTCCGGCCTGAGCCATGATCTGCGGCAGGGAGGCGGGAAAGCCGAACGTGTCCGGCAGAAACAGGAATCGTTGCCGGGCGGATTCGCCGAACTTCCGCTCCCAGTAGCGTGTGCCGTACAGGATTTGTCGGACGAGAGACTCGCCGCTGGGGACGTTGCAGTCGGCTTCGACCCACATCGCACCACCAGGCTCCCAGCGCCCTTCCTGGACGCGCGCCGCAACCGCCTCGAACAGCTCGGGCGACGACTCCTCCAACCAGGCGTATTGCTGCGCCTGGCTGCACAGGAAGTGGAAATCGGGGTAGCGCTCCAGGAGTCGCACCGCGGTGGCGAAGGATCGCAGACACTTCCGCCGCGTCTCGCTCAGCGGCCACAGCCAGGCCGTGTCGATATGCGCGTGTCCGACCGCGAAACAACGCGCCGGCGTGGCCACGCCGCTGCCTGCCAACGCCTGTTCGATGGTCTCGAGGGCGGCGGCGGCCGTACCGGACACGTCGGCCGCGTCAATCGTGCGGGCTGCCGCGCGCAGAGCCTGGCAAAGCTGCTGGCCCCGCTCCGCCTCGTCACCGAACCGCAGCATCAACTGCCGCGCGAACTCAAAGGTATGCCGCAGCCGCCAGACTGCCGGATCGAGCGCCACCAACTCGCAATACTCCAGGCGGCCCGGCTGCGCTTCCTTCCAACGCTGGTTGAATTCCTGTTCCTGCCATTCGAACGCGGTGCTGCCGAGCGGATGGTTGCAAGCCGCCTCGACGAACAGGTCGAGCGGCTCGTTTCCCTGGGCAGGATCGTGGAGCGGCGCGACGTCATGGTTGACATCCAACCCATGGCGCGGCGTGCCGTCGTCCCACAGCAGTGCCTCTGTAGCACTGGAGAAGCGCAGGGCCACAGCGCGCCCGGCCAGTTCGGCCGGTACGCGCCCCGTGATCCGAAACCAGGCGGTCGACCACGCCGGCCCCCAACGCCAGCCGACCTCAACCGGTTGGTAGGACTGCTGGACGGCTTCGGCGTACGGGATTGGCTCGGGGCACTGGAACGCGGCCACGTTCAGCGGCGTGGAAACCGGGTACATGGCCGGCTTCAGCACCTGCTCAACGATCACAGCAAAACGTTGCCCGGCAGATTCCAGGTCGCTCCTCATTGTCCGGGAGTATACCACGGGGTGCAGCGGCGTGCCCGGGACAAGACCCGCGCCACATTTGCATCGCAGCGGTGCTAAACCACAGTGCGCGATTCGGCGACATCGCCGAGCCGCGGAATTCAGCCCGCGCGGCCACACGTCCGGTGGACTGTCGCAAGATCGCGCACGGTGAGTCAGGCGCCGCCGTCGGTCGTGAGCAACGCGCTGTGCTGCTCGAAGCGCTTGTCGAGCTCCGTCCGCAAGGCCGTGTTGTTGCCGTTGTAGCCGTGCCTGTCGAGCACCAGGGCCTCGAACCAATCCACCATGCGTGTCCAATCGGCGCGGCTGATGTACTCCGGGGCGATGCGGCGGCGCTGTGTGTCCATATTGTGGTAGTTACCGAGCGCGAGGCACACGCCCGTGGCGGCGTAGCCATAGGCCACGTAGGCCGTCGATTCGCAGGTGCCGCCGTCCATGAGCTTGCGCTGGTAAGCGAACGTCTTGCGACGTGAGAGGCGTAAGGCGACGCGATTGCAGAAATCGGTTACCGCCGGCGTGAAAATGCTCAGACGGTCGCCCACACGCAGGATGGGGCCGTCGCCGATGCGGGCCGCGGGTAGCTCCTTGCTGGTTTCGATGCCGATGATGGGCAGGTGTTTTGGGATCGTGCCTGATTTGGCCGCGCCGATCGCGCCGACGAAGCCGACCTCCTCGGCCCGCGTGAACAGGCAGATCGCCTCGGCTCGGGCGCGCTTACGGCTCAGTCGTTCGAGCAGCGCGAGTTGGCCGGCGCACCCGGCGATGTCGTCGCAATCGCCGGCATACAGCCGGTCGCCCCGCAGCCGTGGCTCTGGTAGATCCCACATCCCCGGCGCGCCGGGCGCGATGGGCCGCCTGACCCGGATGAGCACGCGCTCGGGGCGGCTATCCCGGCCGGCCACGCCCGAAGCGATCGCCTTGGTCACCTCCAGGACTTTGCCCTTGACCCACTCGCCTTCGCTCCAGAACTTCATCCGGGCGCCGGGGAAGTAGCCTGCTTCGACCCACCCGCGGAAATGTGCGGCGACGACGCGGGGCTCGCGCATTTTCTGCGCGACGAAACCCGGATGATCGGTGTGGGCGGCGAAGACGAGGGGGGTGACACGGTCGGGCCGGTACCGATAATGTGCGACCAGGTTGCCGTGCCGGTCGAAATGGGTCCTGACGCCACGAAACTGGCGGCAGGTTTCACAGATGTAATCCAGCACGGCCGACTCTGCAAAAGCAGCCGTCGGTAACGTGAGCATATCCCTGAGAATTCGCGGTAGCCGCATCAGCGGTGCCTCTTGGTGATGGTGCGTGCAGCAGAAGTTGTGGCCCGTGGGCCCCTGATTGGGTGAAGTGTATCCGGACCGAGAACGTGTGCGACCCGTTGGATGGGAAATCCGTACGTTTTTTTGCCATGGCAGAGCCCCGCCGACCGTCTACAGCACATGAGATGACCAGTGCGACTCTCGACGTCGAGACGCAACGTCTCCTGGTGGCGCAGGCCCAGCGCGGTGATCAGCCGGCGGCGGACCGCCTTGTGCGCGAGCATGAGGGTTGGGTGCGCGGCGTGATCTACGGCGTCAGCGGGCGCAGCGACTTGGTGGATGACGTTGCCCAGCAGGTCTGGACCCGGGTCTGGCAGCGGCTGGATTCACTGAAGGATCCGGAGCGCCTGCGCCCTTGGCTCTACGCCATCGCCCGGCGCGCGGCGATCGACGCCGGCGTCGACCACAAGCGGCGGCGCGAAGGCACAGTGCGGCTGGAGCACGCGGGCCAGACGCGGGGCGACGAGCGCAGCCGCAACCCGTTGCGGTTGGCGTTGAGTGACGAATTGCACGCGACACTGCTGCAAGCGGTCGAGTCGTTGCCGGTTCTCTATCGCGAGCCATTCGTCCTGCGGCACCTGGAGGACTGGAGCTATGCTCAGATCGGCGCCGTGTTGGCGTTGCCGGTCGAAACCGTGGAAACGCGGTTGGTGCGAGCCCGGCGATTGTTGCGGGAAACGCTGCAAGGCAAGGTGGAACGATGAGTGAGCAATCAGAACACCTGGAACACCTGATTTCTCGCTTTCTCGACGGTGAGTGCACGTCCGCCGAGCGGCGCGAGCTCAACGCCGCCATGCGTTCGGACCCGACGGCCCAGGCTGCGTTCGAGGAGTACGCCGCCCTGGACCGCGAAGTTGCCCACGCCATGCGGCGGGCCTTGGGGTACACGTTGCGGGTTCCGGCAGGTCGGGGCATCTGGGCGCAGATCGGCCGCGCCGTGGCCCTCGCGGCCGCCGCCTGTTTGGCTGTGATGGTCTGGCTTGGCTCGCCCAACTCCGTCTCGCGCGAAGATCCTCGTCAGGCCCGGCAGGGCGCGTCCTGGTTTGCACCGGCAACTCGGACAAACGCCGTGCCGCGGGCGGAGAAACCGGCTTACGATCGGCCGGCCGTTCGTATGCGTCACACTCAACGTGACTGGATCGTCATCCCCGGCGAGCGGCCGGGCGAGTACCTGTTGATCGAGGTCGACCGGGTTCACACCCGGATGAAAGGGATTCAGAGAGACTTCTAGCTTTGGAGATCAGCACCATGTCCGGTTTGATATTGTCAGCAACTATCCTGAGTCTGGTCACCGGCGCCGCCGGGCTCATAGATGTACCAACGGACCAGACAGAGCCCGGCAAGTGTACCGTCATCGCCCTCAGCCCGGATTGCGGTCAGACAGCCTGCGAGAAGGTCTGCCAGAGGGCCTGTGAGAAGGCCTGTCAGACGACCTGCCAAGTCGTCAGATGTGGCGATCAGGTGGTTGTCGGTGGCCCGCAGCGCAAGGTCCTGATCACGACCGTTGGCGCTGCGGACGAAGGTGAGGAAACGGAGGTCGTCGAGTTGCCCGGCGTGTGGATCGGCGTACGCATGTCGCCCATCCCGGCCCCCCTGGCAGCACACATCGGCGAAAGAGGATTAATGATCGCCAACGTCGTCGAGGACAGCCCCGCAGAAGCCGCCGAGCTGAAACGCTACGACGTCATTCTCGCGCTGGATGGTGCCGAGATCGATGGGACCGAGGCGCTGATCGAGGCCATTGGCGAGGTCGGCGCGGACAACACCGCCCAGATGACCATCATTCGCGGCGGCGAAAAGAAGACGGTACTGGTCACGCCCGCCAAGCGTCCCCAGGACGTGCGTATGGAGCTGCTCTACGACGAGCCGGATGATACGCTCGATTCACTGCAGCTCCGTGGGCGCACGCTGCGGATGGCGCCGGGCGGCAACTGGATTCTGGAAGATCTGGGAGAGTTGAAGAACTTGCCCAAGCCCCTCGATGACCTGCTCTTCAAGCTCAAGACGGTTGAGCCGCAAACGCTGAAGTGGCTCGACGAGCACGATTTCGACTTCGACATCGACTGGGACGGCAAGACGTTCTTCTTCGGTGACACGGACGAACACAAGAGTGAGAGCGCCCAGGTCGAGATCCAGATCAAGGTCGACGACGATGGCAAAGTGCTGATGATCCACCGGAACGAGGACGGCACAATCCGCGTTGCGAGGACGGATGAAGACGGCAAGGAGACCGCGAAGACTTACAAGAACCTCGAAGAGCTGGAAGCGGACGACCGCGAGGCCTTCAAGGTGCTCGGGAATTTGCCGCAGGGCGAGCGGCGCGTGCTCAGGTTGCGGCAGCCCGGCGTGCACGTTCTGCCTAAGCTGCGCGACAACTTCCAGATTCAGATCGAGCGACATCTGAAGGACGCGCGCGAACAGGCTCACAAGGCCCACGAGATGGCCAGAGACGTGCACGAGAAGGTCGCCGCGCGGGCACACAAGCAGGCGAAGGTGCTCATCCGCGAGCAGGCCGACGAGCAGCGCACGGTCACGGCCGAGAAGCTGATGGTGACCGTCGACGAGGATGGGCACGTTACGGTGGTCATCGACGAAGATGGCAAGCGGATCGAGTATGAGTTTGAGGACAAGGACGATTTCAAGGCCCGCGAGCCCAAGCTATACGAGCGTTTTCGCAAGCTGACCGATTAGGCGCAGCCGATCCCGCTACTGACGATCTTCTACACACACCCCCTCTACCGCGGCCGGCCGCCTGGTCGGCCGCTTTTCATTCGTCCGCTTGCGCGTACGGCGTCTCGGCCCGCAACTCCCCCGTGCGTGTGATGCGAATCGCGACCGCCCCGGCCTCACGCGTGCTGACGAGACGACACGTCGGCGGGAGCGTCTCGGACAGCAGCTCTGCCAGCTTCGGCCGCGGCTTGCTCGTCGAGACCACGACTACTTCCGGTGCCACGGCGGCATAGAAGGCCGCCGTATCGCGCTTGATCACACTGCCGTGGTGAGGGGCGATGAGTACGTCCGACTTCAGGACGACGCGGCCATCGCGTTCGGCCGCCAGGAGGCCGCGCAACCCCGCACGTTCGATGTCGCCCGGGATCAAGATTGTGCGACCGAAGGCGCGGACGCGCAGCACCAGCGAACGGTCGTTGGCTTCCCAGTCGTCGATGCCGTCGGGCGGCCAGAGCACCTCGATCAGCGCCGCCCCCAGCTCGCGCTCGTCCCCCGCGCGGAGCGCCTCAGGAGGCGGGGTACCGGGCGGCAACAACGCGAAAAACTGCCGTGCACTCTGCTTCTGGGCGCGCTCGCTCGGCAGGTACGGATTCGTGCATAAGCTACCCGGCGTGTAGCGCTCGAGCAGCGTGTGGACGCCGCTGAAGTGGTCGAAGTTGGCGTGCGAGATCGTGACGGTCTCAAGCCGCCGCACGCGGAGCGCATCCAGCGCGCGGGCCGTCGCGAGTCCCACGTCCCAGTTGCCCATCGTGCCGGCGTCGAAGACGGCCGCAGTGTGGTCGGGGGTGACGAGCACGCTGGCGCTGCCACTGCCGACAGCCAGAACGTGCAGCGTACAGGCCTTGTCTTGCGGGCGCGGCGCGTGGTACCAGCCGAGCCAGCCGGTCACAACTAGCGCCGGCAGCAGAACCAGCACCAGTACTTTGCGACGGGGCCGCGACGGGCTGGCGGCTATGTCCGCCTCGGAATGTGTGCGCCGCGCGAAGTACACCAGCCACGCGAGCGCGGCATAGCTGAGAGCAACGAGCCACAACGGCGGTTGCCGCACTTCCACCAGCGTGCCCGGCACCTGTGCCAGGCGGTCTACGGTCGCCAGCAGCCCACCTGTGCTCCACCGCAGCAAATGGCCGACAGCGGTCGCCAGTGGCCCCGCTGGGGCCGTGATGATCGTGACAAAACCGAGCACGATCGTGATGATCACCAGCGGTGACAGCAGCATGCAGAACAACCATCCCCAGGCCGAGAAGCGGCCGAAGTGATACATCACCAGAGGTAAGGACGTGGCCCAGGCGACCAGGCACACCATCGCCAGCCCCGCCAGCCAGTGCCCCGCCTTCTGCCATACCAGCGCGTGTAGCGTTTCCGCCTCTGTCGGCGGTTCGTCCGCCCGCCGTCGCATGAGCATTCGGAACGTCGCCGGCACCAACGTCAGCAGCACCAACACCTGGAGGAACGAGAGCTGAAAGCCTGGGCGGAACAGCTCGAGCGGGTTTACCGTCAGGACGCACAACGTCGCCAGCGCCAGCCAGTTGATTACGCACAGCGGGCGGCGCAGCAGGAGTGCTAGGCAGGCCAGCACCCCCATCGTTACGGCGCGCAGAATCGGGGCGTTGTGCTCGGCGACGATGGCGTAGATGATCAGCACGATCGTCGTTGCCAAGGCCGCCGGCGTAGCAGCGCGGCGCAGCACGCGGCGCACGAACATCCAAACGACCCACGCCAGCACGCCGACATGAAAGCCGCTGACCGCCAGGAAATGAACCGCGCCTGTGCGTACAAACGCCTCATTCAGGGCGCGCGTGGGTGCGGAGCGCTGTCCCAGCACGAGTGCGTCGAGCAGACGCGTTGCCGGGTCGGCTTCCACGTGCGCGTAAGGCTCGAACAGCACACTGCGTACGCATCCACGAATCCGGGCCAGAGCGCGACGATGGAGGGCTCCCTCGCGAGCGAGCTTCCGCACCAACTCGTTTCCCTCGACGCTGAGGCCGGCGTGGATGCCCTGCAGCCGTTGGGCCTGCGGCCAATCGGGCTCGCCGGGATTGCGCGGCCCGCGCGGGCGGTAGAGCTTGCCGGTCAGTTCCACGACATCACCTAGCCCTGCCGCCAGCGCGTCCGTCTCCACCGTGACGCGGACGTACCCGCAGGTGGGTGTGGCGGGCTCGGTCGTGCAGAGCGCGTGTGCCGCGAGCACGAAGCGCGTGCGCGGTGGTGGCTGGTAGGGAAGGTACGGGTTGTGCTTCTCGGCCGCCTGGGTGACGGGGGTCGTCGAGATTTCCCCCACGATCCGCGTCAGCATTGGTTCGGCATCGAGCATGTATGCAACGTGCTGCGCGGGGAGCGTGATGGCGACCTGATGCCGTTGATACCCGGCTGCGCCTGCCAGCAGCGCCAGCACGACTGTGGCGACATGCCGCGAAATCGCGGGAAAGCGCCGCGATACGAGCACGGCGACGGCCGCCGTCACGACCAGCGCACCGGCCAGCAGGCCGGCCGGATGTTCCTGCGGGCCTGTCCAGTTCGACAGGGCAATGCCGCCCATGAACCCGATGGCGGGCAACAGCAATGGATGGGGCCGCGGCGATTCAGCAACAGACGTGCCAGCGCGCCGACCGTCGGTTCGAACGACTCTACTCCCTCTCCAACCCTGGCCGCGCCGCCGCATTGGTTGCGCGGCGTTTGGCTAATAGTGTAGTGTCTGACAATTACGATGTCCTTCCGAGCCGCGACCGTGAGGGAGCGGTTGCGTCGAGAACCGCTCGGCAGCGCGGGCAACCGCTCCCTCACGGTCGCGGCTCGGGTCTGCATACGATGCCACATCTACGAAACACGACGCCGGTTTGGGGCCATCGCCTAAGTCAGACGCTCTGACATGATCTTCCGGGCGGCCCGCTCACGCCGTTGGACCAGCGCTTCGTGCAGTTCGGGTCGTGCGATGCTCAGGATAGCGGCGGCGAGCAGGGCGGC
>JAHJAR010000247.1 GCA_018814045.1 Planctomycetota bacterium
CTGCGGGTTGCAGTAGCTCGGGCCGTAGTACCAGCGCGAGCTGCCGCCACCGGGCGGGAAGCAAACCGGGTCGTAACCGCCCCAGTTGGCGCCGTCGGTCGGGAAGCCCAGCGTGCCAAAGCTGGCATCGGTGATGGGCTCGTAGCAGTCGAAGACGAGTTCGGCCCAGCAGTCCTGGGCAACCCCGCCAACCGGCTGCCAGGCGGTCAACATCTGGCCATCCGGACTGATCAAGGCCGCAGCCTTGGGCTGGACACGGGTGGCTTTATCCAGCGATTGCAACTGAGGGCGCTCCGCGAGCGCGATCGTGGCTGCAAACGCCACAACCAACGCAATACAACAGATTTTTCTCATGGTACATCCTCGTGAACACGTGAGCCTAACTGAGCAACGCAACCTGCCCGACAACACATCGGGAACTACAGGTCTTCGCGCGTCGCTACCGCAGAAACGTCAAGATCGCCGTGAGAGTGAGGTGGGCAGCACCTGACGCTTCACTTCCATCTCCATCGCTCGGCGTGCAATACGCCATCCGCGGCGGCATACTTCCGCTCCCGCAAGCCGGTGTCCGGAACATTACCCGGAACAGCCATCGGACTCGTTACATCAGAGGTTGGCCGGTTGAGCGAGACAAGGTCGTCCTCGGGTTTCCCGAACTCTCCCACAGTGAGGCCGGTATCCAAGTTGCCTTGCGCCGCTGACCCACCTCCTCCGACAGCGCAGCCGACGGGGTCGAAAGACACAGCCGCTTCACATTGATTATCTCTGCGAGAGCCCTCCCAGTCAACCCCTTTGCTGGCGGGGTTCCTGCCGCGCCGGCGGCGCGTCCGCCGGGCGCTCCTTGTTATCGCTCGTCCGGCTCGCCGAAAGCCGCCGGCCGGCGTCCCGATTTCAGCGTCGCCGGAGTTCCCACCGATCACCTAACCAGGTGTCCGGTTGGTCTGATAAGATTCGGGTCCGCGTGAGCCGGTCAGAGGACATCGCGGAGGGCCCTCTAACATCTGGTGTGGGCATGTCAATCGCGTTTGATTTCGTCCCCGCCGCCGTCTATCCTAACCCCCCGTTTGGCGCAGGCCAGGAAGTGTGCACATGGTGACAATCAGTGCAGCCCTACTCGCGATACTCGCCTGCCCGGTGCCGGAGTGTCACGGTGACCTCGTGCAGCGCGACGAGCGGCTGGTGTGCGAGCGTTGCGGACGGCGTTATCGCATCGAAGAATCGTGGCCGGTTCTGATTCCCGAGGAGGCCGAGTTGCCCGGATCGTCTCAGGCCGGGTGCGTTCCCAGCCCCTAATATGTTTGCCGTTATCAGCGATATACATTCGAACCTCGAGGCGCTGCGGGCGGTGCTCGCCGACATCGACCGGCGTGGTATCAAGGACATTGTGTGCCTGGGAGACGTGATCGGTTACGGGCCGAATCCCAAGGAATGCCTTGATCTGGTGCGCGAGCGTTGCCGGGTGTGCCTGATGGGCAACCACGACTTCGCAGTCACGTTCGAGCCGTGCAACTTCAACCTGCCGGCGGAGCGGGCCTGCTTCTGGACGCGCCAGTTGCTGGAGTCGGAGCCGAAGAAGGCGTGGCGTGACGCCCGGGCGCGTTTCCTGGGCACGCTGCCCGAACGGGTTCAGGAGAACAACCTGACCTACGCGCACGGATCTCCGCGCCGCCCGATCAACGAGTACATGTTCCCCGAGGACGTCTTCACCAACCCGCAGAAAGTGCAGCAGAATTTCGATCGGCTCGAAGCGCAGTTGGGCTTTATCGGGCACACGCACCAACCCGGCGTGTTTCTCGACGATCCCTATTTCGACCCGCCGCACGAGTTGCCCGACTCGCCCTTCTTCGAGATCGACGATGAGCGGGCCATCATCAATGTCGGCAGCGTCGGCCAGCCGCGCGACAAGGACCCCCGCGCCGGCTACGTCATCGGGTATCAGCAGGATGACCTCGAGCCCGGCGCCGCGGGAGGCAGCCTGTTGAAGGCAGCCCTGGCCTGTGGCGTGCAACAGGTTGAGTTCGTACGGCTCGAATACGACATCGATGCCACGGCCAAGAAGATCCTGGCTGAACCGGCCTTGGACGATCTGCTGGCCACACGCCTCTATGAGGGGCGCTAGGGCGCCCGGGCCAGTTTCTTCCGCATACACTACTTCATGCGAACCAGGCGGGCGGCGTAGCCGCCATCACGCCAATCGGACAGAGCCGGTCCCCAGATCGGAAGCGTTGTAGGCGCGCAATCCAGACGCCAGGCGGGATGGTCCCGCAGAAAACGGGCCACGGCTTGCTCGTTTTCTTCCGGTTCGATGCTGCACGTGCTGTAGACGAGGCGACCGGCGGGACCGGTCAGCGTCGCGGCCCGGTGCAGCAACTGATATTGCAGCGCGACCAGCGAATCGAGCTTGCGGCGCGTGAGGCCGCGGCGGGCCTCGGGGCGACGGGCGATTACGCCCGTGTTGGAGCAGGGCGCGTCGACCAGGGCCGCGTCGAAGGCCTGGCGCGGCATATCTCCCACCTGGCCGTCGGCAGTTGTCTGCACGGTTTGGATGGACATCAATCCCAGGCGGCGCGCGTTTTCCGTCACCCGCGCCAGGCGCTCGGGCGCGACATCGCAGGCCACGATCTCGCCGCAATCGCGCATGCACTGCGCCAGCACGACGGTCTTTCCGCCGGGTGCGGCACACAGGTCGAGCACGCGTTCGCCCGGCTGGGCATCGACCAGCATCGCCGCTGCGTGGGCGGTCGGATCCTGGATGTGCACGAGGCCCTCGCGAAAGAGCGGCGTGTCGACCACGTGCGTTGCCGACGGTAGCCAGGCGGTGTTGTCACGACAGGCGACGTTGGTGCCGAAGGCGGCCCGGGCCAATTCGTGAAAGCGGGCGCTGTCGAGGCGCAGGGGGTTGGCGTGCAGAACCGTGACGGGCGTAGCCTGCGAGGCCCAGGCCAACTCGGTCGCCCGCTGCTGGCCGAAGCGAGCCACCAGCGTCTTGAAGCGCGTCAAGCTTTCGCCAGTCGCGGCGGCGACGTGCGCCAACGCCGGATGCTCATCTCCGGCGGGCGGCAACACGTCGCATTTGAAGGTGCAAGCGTGTTCCCAACCGACGCGAACCTGTTGCGCGTTGCCGGCCTGCCAGACTGTCCGGCGCCGAGCGATGGCGCGCGTCAGGTTTCGCAACACTGCGTTGACCATTGCGGGCGAACGACCGCCCACGCACCGCCGCGCCAACTCGACCGCTTCGTTTACCGCGGCGAAGGGCGGGATGCGATCCAGCCAGACGATGGAGTAGACGGCCGTGTAGAGCACGGCGCGCAATTGCGGTCGGACTCGCCGTTCCTCGAACCGGGCTACGGCCTTCAGGATGTGTGCGATCGTGACAGCGTGACGCACGGCGCCGAGGGCGATTTCCAGCGCGAGGGCCGCCTCACGACCGGCGAGTTGTCCCCGCTGGCGTTGCCGGGCGAGGCATTCAGCCACAAAGTGCCGCCCGCTGAAGACCCCGAGAACGGCGTGATAAGCGGCCTCGCGGCCCCGCGCGCCTCCGTCGCGGTCAGTGGCAACAGCGCTCACGATGCCTCGAGGGGCAGCAGGCGGTCGGGGGGCTGAACCTGGCGGCCGCGGGCGAATGCTTCGAACGACATGAGTTTGCCGCCGGCGGGTTTCACCTCGAGCAAGCGCACGCGGCCGGTACCGGCCTGGACGGTTCCATCCTCACAGAAGGCGCCGGGGACCAGCTCTGCTCTTGGTCCGGCCCCCGGATCCGCTACCTCCGCCCGGGCGAGTTGCACGCGCTCGCGTTTTCCGCTGTGCGAAGCAAAGGTGCAGGTCGCCACCGGCCACGACCACAAACCGTGTATCCGCCGCACAATCAGCCGGGCCGTCTGCGTCCAGTCCACGATGCCATCGGCCCGGGAGAGCTTGCGGGCACGGGTGGCGGCGGCGGGATCCTGGTGATGGGGACGCGTCTGACCGGCGGCCATAATCGTGAGCGTCTCGACCACCAGTGCCGCCCCGATTTGCGCCAGCCGGTCGTGCAGCTCATCAGCGGTTTCGGTCTCCGCGATCGAGGTTTCGCGCTGCGTCCAGACGGCCCCACTGTCCCAGTCACGGTCGAGCTGGAAGATGGTGACGCCGGTTTTTTCGTCGCCGTTGATGATCGCCCGTTGGATGGGAGCCGCACCGCGATAGCGCGGTAGCAGCGAGCCGTGGATGTTGATGCAGCCGCTTGGAATTGTGTCGAGCAGCGTCTGACCGATCTTCTGGCCAAAGGCGGCCACCACGCCGACCTGCGCCGCGCCGAACGTTGCCTGTAGGTCGAGGGCGTTGACGTCGGCGGTCTGTACGTGGGTTACGCCCAGCTCGTCAGCCACGGCGTGTACCGGTGTGGGACGCACGGCGCGCCCGCGGCCAGCGGGACGGTCTGGCTGGCTGATGGCCACCAGGGCTTGGTGCCCCGCCTCGACGAGCGCCCGTAGCGCCGGGGCGGCGAAATCACCTGTTCCGAGAAAGGCCAGCCGCATGGGCGTGTGCACCTCCGGTGTATTGTCGCGCGCCGGTCACCCCGATCCGGTGAGGCGAGATTGGCGAGTCGCGCCAGTCGCCGGGCTTCAGAGCACGGGGCCGTCCGTGTGGCGCTTGCCGGCTGTCACGACCCTGGGGCGCGCCGGTTTCTTCTCCCGGAAGGCGTCTTCCAAGCCGCGGACTATCTTGCGTGTGGCGATGCGGTCGGTCGGCCCCATGCGGTCGAGGAGCAGCGTGCCGTTCAGGTGGTCGGTTTCGTGCTGCCAAACGCGGCATACCAGGCCCTCGCCTTCGAGCGTGAAGGGGGTTCCGCGCACGTCCTGGGCGGTGATACGACACTGTGCAGCCCGTCGCACATCGACGTGTATGTCGGGAAGCGATAGACAGCCTTCCTCACTGGAGACGTTGCCTTGTGCGTCGTGAATGGCGGGATTGACGAAGACCCGTGCATCCTCTTCCTTGCCGGTCAGGTTCATGACGAACATGCGAACAAGCGCGCCCACCTGCGACGCCGCCAGGCCGACGCCGTTGTCGGCGTGCATCAACTCGAACAGGCGCTTGCTCAGGGCGACCAGGTCTTCGTCAAACCTGGTGATCGGGGCACAGCGTTTGCGCAAGCGTGGGTCGGGATAGCAGATGATTGCTAGTTGATCGAGCTTGCAGCAGCTCGAATCCACCTCGCCGGAGTTGTCAGACACTCGGTACCTCACAATGGCGGCGTCTCGCCCCCCTGCCACATATCGCCAAACCAGCCTGATCTTATCAAAATTTCCGGCCCAGCACGAATGCACCGGCAACGCGCTGCGACATCTGCGCATTGCTGAACACCAGCGGCATGAGCAAGGCCAAGTCGGTGTTGGGCATGCGCAGGTAGTCGGCCAGTTCCGCCCGCCAGGCGGCTCCGAACGTGGCCAGTTCATCCTGCATAACGGGGGCGCCGCGCGCCCGGGCGGCCACCTCGGCGGCGATCCAGCCGGATTTCAGCGCGGGGTAGATCGCTTCGTTGCTGAAGGCGGCGACAAAACCGCCGGTCTCGCCGACAAGCAGGCAGCGCTTGCCCACGTGCGAATCGATATCGAGAGCGATGCCGGCCGCGCTGCAGGACGTTTCGGGTGGATCGGCAGGCTGGGCGGGTAGCAGACCGCTGGCCGCGGCCGCCTGCCAGAAGGTCGCGAACTGCGCCAGGAGTGGTGCTTGCGAGTCCCGCGTCAGCATGGTGACGGCCAGACGGTTCCGGGCCCGGACGATTGTCGCCAGTTGCCCCGTCCGCCCGAACGTGTCGCGCACCAGGGTGCTGCCGCCGCCAATCACAACGTCCAACCTCGGTTTGGGGGCATCCACGGGCAATACGAGGTGGGCGCAGCGCGCCAGGCCGGGCAATTGCCCGGCAACGGGCAGGTTGGCCAGACGGGCCGTGGGCGAGTCGACGCCGTCGTCGATCAACACAACTCGGCCGCGCACCTGGCGCGAATCCGGCAAGATGATCTCCGCGTGCTTCTCGCCGAGCGCAAGTTCCGCGGGGACCGCCTCACTCAGCAATGTCGCCCCGGCGCGGCCGGCTGAGTCGAGCAGGGCCCGGTCGAAAACCGGCCGTTCTACCAGCCAGCCGCACAGTTCGGCGTCGGCGACGCTGGTGGAGCGCTTCAACTCCCAGTCGTGCAAATGCAGTCCCGTGAACCGGGTGGCTCCCGCGGCGGACGCGTCCAGACCGCAAGCGCGGCACAGCTCCACGCCCAACGGTCCCAGCCAGTCGACGCGCAGGCGCGATTGTGTGGGCTGTGGCGGCACGAGCACGAGCACGGAGTGATCCTCTCGCCGGGCGCGGATGGCAGCGCCCGCGGCCGCGGGTCCGCCACCAACGACGATGACGTCATAGACCTGGGAGGAATCGCCGCCCATGCGCGCCGGCCCCTATTTCATCTTTTCCCACAGGAACTGCTCGGCCCGTTCGAAGCGTTCGAATGCCGCCCGTAGCGACTCGCGGATCGCCCGCACTTCCTCGTCGGCGGCAGGGGAAGGCTCCCCGGGCGGAGAGGCCGCCAGGGCCGCCTCCAGGCGGGACGCCGCGTCGTCCAGGTAGGTAGCGGCCTCCGCAAAGGTCCGCGCCGCCTCGAAGATGCTCATCTCGTCGCTTTCGCGCGCACCCGGTCGATAGAGGAGTCGCCACGGCGCCAGGCGGATTTCCTGGCTGGCATGTTTCAACTGCTCGCTCGTTTCCTTGAAGTTGGCCAGCACGCGGTCGATGAGCGGCCGATTCACCAGAATAGTGCGCCGACCGGTGGCGGCGATGGCCTCCACATCGGTCAATGACGCGTTCACGTGGTCCATCGCGACATGCAGCTTACCGAGCATCGAGGCGGGATTGTCGCGGTCCAGCTCGGCCCGCAGCGCCGCGAGCATTTCGTCGTCGAGCGTCCGGGTAGCGCGCTCCACGTGCGTGAGCGTACGCCGCACGATGGGCCGGTTCTCGCTAAGCAGGCCGACTGCCTCGGTCAACCCCGCGCTCAGGCCGTCGAGGACCACGTGCACCTTTGCGAGCAGGGTGTCCGCGTTCGCGACGCTGGTCTGCTCGCGCAGCGCGGTCGTCGTGGCATTCAGGTCGTCCATGATCGCATGTACCTTGGCCATGAGCGTTCTCTGTTTGTCGGCGTCCAATTGCATCGCAAGGCCGCGCGTCATGACGTTGATGTCGGAGAGGCTCAGCAGCACTTTGTTCATCAACGAACCGTCCGCATCGGGATTGAGCATGTGATCCAGACGATCCACAAAGCCGTTCGGGGCCAGCAGTCGCCGGGAGATGGTCCCGATCGCCGCGGCCAGGCTTTGGGGCGGCAGGCCCTCGATCTCGTCGGACTCGAGCGGCCGGTTTGGGTCTCCGACGTTTAGCACCACCAGGATCCCGCTGCCGCCCACCGGAGGTTGATCGGTGGTGATCTGGCAACCGCGGTAGAGCTTGATGCTGCTGACCACGTCGGCTTCGACGATGATCATCAGGTGGCTCGCGGACGCCGGTGCGGGCAAATCCCGCTCCTCGGCACGAACATCCGTGACCGTTCCGATCTGGAGGGCTCCGCTGAGCATGACCGGGCTGCCGACTTTGAGCGGCGTCATGCCATCGTCGTGTCGGAATTTGACGACAATATGGTTGGTGTCGCCGCGCATACCGGGAACGAGAAACATGATCGTGCCCACCAACATGGCGGCGAACACGAGCGCGGTGAGCCCGAGCGCGAAGTCGTTTTTGCGGCGTGATTTCATCGTGACCTACCCAAGTTTGGTCCGCTGTTGGCCACAGGCGGCGTCGCTCCGAGTCCATCCGCGTCAACGGCGCGGGGCGCGGTATTGTACCGTTAGGTGGTTGTCTTGTCCGATGTGCCGGGGAGGTGATTTCCAGCGGGGCGTCAGGCGGGCGGGCAGTTGCTTGGTACTTCAATCGTCACGATGCTCAAAGGGTGGATTCGCGATCAGCATGGGCCGGCGCTGGGCGACGTTTACCAGCAGACCCAGACCCAGGAAATTCGCCCACAGGCTGCTACCGCCGGCGCTGACGAATGGAAGCGTCATCCCCGTGATCGGGGCCAGGCCGATGGTCATGCCGATGTTGATCAGCGCCTGGACAACGATCATCACGATCACGCCGATCGCCAGCAGTCGCCCGAACGGATCGTTGGTGACCGTGACCACCTCCAGCCCGCATAGGACGATGATCCCATATGCCAGGATTACCAGGGTGCCGCCGATCAGTCCCCACTGGTTTCCAATGATCGCGAAGATGAAGTCGTTGTGCTCGTCGGGCAACAGGTCGTAGCGCACAAAGACCCCCTGGCCATAACCCTGCCCGGTCAGCCCGCCGGTACCCAGGGCGATCTTGGACTGGCGCAACTGGTAGCCCTCGTTCATGTGCCAGCGTTCGTCGGCGACGCTCTGCTTGAACAGGACCTGGATGCGTTTCTTCTGATAGTCGGCCATGCCGTAGAAGTAGAAGGCCGGCAGCGTCGCGCAGCCAAACAGCACGATGGTTAAGAGGTGCCGCAAGCGGGCTCCCGCGACGAAGAGCATGATGAACAGCACCGGCAGCAACATCAGCAGCGTGCCGAGATCCGGCTGGAAGAGGATCAGCACCATGGGCAGCAGCGTGAACAGGAAGGGCGGAATCAGGCCGCGCCAGCGCCGATATGAGCTGCGGAAGCGCAGGTAGCGCGCCAAGGCCAACACCAGCACGGGCTTCATGAACTCCGACGGCTGAAGCGTGAAGACGCCGCCCAACTGGATCCAGCGTCGCGTGTAGCGCCGCACCGGCACCCCGGGCAAGTCGATGTAGCGATCGAGCACCAACAGCAGCAAGAGGACGATCACGATGCCGTACAGCAGGTAGGCGAAACGCCCGATGCGCTGGTAGCTGGGCCACAGCGACAGGAACAGCAGGCCGATGCCGGTGATGAAGTAGAGCGCCTGGCGCGCGGTGAGTGGGCCGATGGCGTGGTAGGTCCGGCTCAGCCAGTTCCGCTCGATCTGTGGGACCGACGCGCTGGTGGTCTGCTCAGCGATGCCGCGATCGGTGGCGCGGATGGTGGCCAGACCAACCGTGGAAAGGAAGAGCACGGGGATCGCCAGTCCCCAGCCCAAGTGCGTCAGGTTGACCACGCGCGGGGCGGACATGTCACGATTATGCGTCGTGCGGCGCAGATGGCGACTGCCGGCCGGACGATTTTCGCACGCACATTCAGAGCCGGGCGGTCCTCCGCCCGGTTTGCGAGAGGTGGCGTTGTCTGGGAAGACCGGTCTGGGGACGGACCGGCTCGGATTGGGAATGCAACACACGGCTACCGCAGGAGGATCGGGCGCATCTGTGGCCGGCGTGGCGGTTGAGCTCTGCTGCGTGTCAGCCGGAGCTTCGCCCTCCCGGGACGCTCCGCCGCGTGTGCTGGTTCAGTGTCCGCCACGTTCTCCGCGGAGCAGGGCACAGGTATGTTGAATAGCGGGGGCGAGCCATTCGAGGCACTCCTGGCAGGCCTTGGCCGCCCCGGGCAGCCAGATGATTAGCGTCTTTCCGCTGATGCCGGCGCCGCTGCGCGAGACGACGCTGAGCGGCAGTCGCTCGAAAGCACGCACGCGCATGAGCTCGCCAAAGCCGGGCAGGTGGCGCTCGATCAACGGGGCGACCGCTTCGGGAGTGACGTCGCGCTCGGCGACGCCGGTTCCGCCGCTGGTGATGATCAGGTCGCAGCGGGCCACCCAGGTACGGAGGGCGGCGCGAATGCGGTCGATCTCGTCCGGGATGATCTCGCGATGAATCAGGATCGCGTCGAGCAACGGCAAGCGTTCGATGACGGCGGGCCCGCTCCGGTCGGCATCCATCGCCGTGGCGCGCGAATCGGAAATCGTCAGTACCACCGCCCGATTGGCCATGAGGGCATCTTAACGGCTCTGCCGCCGCCACTACACGGGTGGTCCCTGGAAGAACTCGGCTGGAACGGTTCTCCCGAAATCGTGGGCGGCCCTGGGACAAGAGCCCGGGATTGCTCGTGACGGACGCCTCGAGCGCCTCCGCCGTCGCTTCGTGGCTCTGTTGCTTTCTTCCACTTTCCATCGATCCGTCGCGAGAAAGAAGGAAGCCCGCGGCCGGTGGTCCGCGGGCTCAGGGTGATGCAGGACGTCTCCTGCGGATTATCAGGCAGCCGGGCCAGGGGGGTTATCCCTGGTTGGCGAGCGCCTCGGCGAGGCCGGGCACCTGTTCGGCGCCGGCCGGCACCTCAGTGCTGGCACCGGTGAAGTCGTCGCCGATTGGCTCGAAGCGTCCGCCGAGATGCTCTGCCAGGAATGCCTCGGTGATGGCATTGAAGGACATCGTGTTCTCCGGCCGGGCAAAGCCGTGGCCCTCGTCGGTGTAGAGGACGTAGGTCACGGGGATGTTCTTGCTCTGCATGGCCTTGACGATCTGATCGGCTTCAGCCTGCTTGACGCGCGGATCGTTCGCGCCTTGTCCGATCAAGAGCGGCCGGCAGATGCGCTCCACGTGGGTCAGCGGCGAACGCTCGATCAGCAGGGCCCGCCCCTCCTCGGTGCGCGGGTCACCGACACGGGTGGTGAACATGTCCAGCATCGGCTTCCAGTAAGGCGGAATGGACTCCAGCAGAGTGAGCAGGCTCGACGGGCCGACGATGTCAACACCACAGGCGAAGACCTCGGGCGTTCCGGTGAGCCCCCACAACACCGCGTAGCCCCCGTAGCTGCCACCCATGATGGCGACGCGCTGTGGATCAGCGATGCGCTCGCGGATCGCCCACTTGACGCTGTCGATCAGATCATCGTGCATCTTGGCGCCCCACTCGAGGTTCGCGGCGTTGAGGAACTTCTTGCCGAACCCGGAAGAGCCGCGGAAGTTCACGGCCATGACCGCATAGCCACGGTTGGCCAGCCACTGGTGGTAGGGGTCGTATCCCCAGCCATCGCGGGCCCAGGGGCCGCCGTGCACAAACAGCACCAGCGGCGCGGCTTTGTCCGGACGGGCGTCGCCATCGGCATCGCTGCCGATCGGCAGGGTGAGGTAGTTGACGAGGTCAAACCCGTCGCGGGACTTGACGACTACCGGATGCATCTTTGCCAGAGGGAGGCCCTCCAGCGCCTGGCGGTTGGTGAACAGAAAACGGGCCTTCCTGGCCGCGCGGTCGTAGTGGTAGTAGCGGACCGGTCCGTTGTCCAAGACGTACACGACGATCCAGTGTTGATCGTCGAGTGTGCGACTGCCGACGCTGAAGTCGCCGTCCGCCACGGTCCTCAGGTAGGCGAAATCCGCCTTGATCGCGTCGTCCAGGATCTTCCAGTGCGTGCGCTCGTAGGTAAAAGCGACCGCCTCGACGGAGCGTTCGGTCGGGTGGACCATCAGCCCGCCGATATCCGCGCGGGGATCTTCGGCGACCACGGTTTGCTGGCCGGTGTCGAGGTCGATGTTGGTGAAGGCGGCTGTGTTGCGGCCGCGGCTGTCGATCATGCGTAGGATTCGGCCGGTCTTGTCGAAGCCGGCGGGCGAGGTGGTCATAGCGTCATCCGGCCCGATCTCGGCAAAGACCTGCCACTGGCCGTCTTCACCCAATTGATGGATTTCCTGTCCACCCGCGGGCGTGATCTTGGTCGCGAAGCGTACCCGGTAGTCGTCGTCGGTCAGGAAACCGAGGAAACCCTCGTTCTCCTGCACGAGGGTCATCTCGCCGGTGCGGATGTTGACGCGGTGTACGTCGTGCAGGCGTGGATCGCGATTGTTGAGGCCGATCAGAATCTCGTCCGGGAAATTGCGGCTGACACCGGAAATGCGCGCCTGAACGCCCTCGAACGGGGTGAGGTCCTTGATGTTGCCGCTGCTCAGATCCACCGCGTAGACGCGCCAGTTCTCATCGCCGCCCTTGTCCTGCACGTACAGGATGTGCTCGTGCGTGTACGCCCAGAAGTATGCGCGGATGCCGCGTTTCTTGTCGTGGGTGACGGGCTTGGCGGCGGCGAGGTCGTCCACCGGACCGACCCAGACATTGAGCACATCATCGACCGGTGCCAGGAAGGCAATCCGTTTTCCGTCGCGACTGAGTTGCGGCCCCGCCTTGTCAGGGTTGCCGAACAGCAGCTCGCGTGGAATGAGGGGCGTGCTCGCGCTGGCCGCGGTCTGACCGGCGGCAGCGGGTGCCGAGACTTCGCTGAGGGCCGCGCCTGTTATGAACAGACAGAACGCGGGCAGGAGGAGCAGGTGCAGGCGGCTACTTTCGCGTTTACGTGCTTGGAACATGGGACGTCCTTTCACTGGCTTATCCGTGGCCTAAATGGTGTTCGCGCGTGGTTCTTGGTTCGATCGCTGGTTGGACATTCTACGCCGGTAACTCCCTTCACCCCGTATTCATAGTGCCGCAAGAAACGCCGTGCGCACAGCGGGTCGGACGAATTCCGACAATCAGTTACCCAAACGGACGGACGGGGGCTCCGCCACTGTGCCGCTCCGCTGAGCCGAGGACCTGGGGTGACAACGCAGCCCGGCCGCGGCAGAATACGGCTCTGGTCAAGCAAGAGGGTGAGAGCGATGCGTGAGATCCGCGATTTGATCGGGAGTGAACGTGAGCTGGATGATGTCAGCCGCGCGCTGAAGCATGAAGTCGATTCTCTGCGACCGCCGGTGGTTGGAGCACTTCACGTGGTTTGCTCGGACGAATCGGAGCAGGAGTGCATGGAGGCGTTTCAGCGCTGGTTTGTGCAGGACATGCTGCCGAGCCTGAAGCTGGGGAGCCGGGCGCCGTTTCGCAGCACGAACCTCGGGGCGCGGTACGAGTGGGGTTCGATCCGCGTGGCGGAGGAGCACTTCGCCACGCCCGAAACGCGTGATCGTTTCAAGGTCGTCGTGGTCAAGCTCAACGGTCACGTGGCCGTGCGGGATGAGCCGGGTGGGCCGTGCTACGGCTACCTCGAGCGCTACCAGACGAAGTCCGCCTGCTGCGGAGCGCTGCAGGCCTTGCTGTCCGGCGAGCACTCGCCGGCCATTGCTGATCTCAACGATGCGTTTGGCTGCGGCAACCTGGACCGGCTGGCGCTGCTGCTGAACACGGACCGGGTTCCTCCGGATCAACGGGCCCTGTTGGCAGCCATTGTCAGCGTGCGCCTCCAGGCGCGCCGCGCAATGCTCGACATCCAGGACTACCAGGCAAGTGCGCCCACGCTGTTCCTGGTTTTGCCCTGTGTGACGTTCAACCGGCCGGGGCGCGATACCGAACTCGTCTGTGGGCTCTACACCGCCGATCACCGCTCCGAACAGCGAACCGAGGAATATTGCGGGTTGGGTGACGATCCGGCGAAGTACGAGCTGCACTACGAGGCCGAACGCCTCCGTGTCGCCGATGATCAAAGTCGGCTACAGCGCCCCGCCCGCAACCATCGCAACCTGGTGCTCGAGGAATGGCGTGCGCGGCACCAGCCCGAGCAGCGTGACGACGCGCGCCTGACCAAGCTGCGCGCCGAGGTTGCCGCCAAAAGGCACCTCGACAACGCGTACGTCCGGGAGATGTTGACGACGCTGCTATGGGTAGCGGCGGACCTGGTGCCGGTCTCGGCCGCGATCATGCTGTTTGCCAAGGGCATCACCGGCATCCACCACGTGCATCGTGTCCATCGGCTGGCGCGCAACGCGGCCGGGCAGGAAGAGGCACGGCAGATCCTGGCCGAGGTGCGCGGCAAGGTAGACCAGCTCTCGCCCGAACAAGCTCGGCGCGTCATCGAATCGCTGCTCGAGAGAAACCCGGCGTAGCGGACTGTTGACTCCCGTGAGAAGCGTTTCAGACGACGCGCCGGCCCGCGACCCACACGCCGGCGGTTCGGGCCGGTCGGTCCAGCAAGACTGCGAGTGGGGCTGGTTCGTCGGGCGCACAGACGAAAGCAGCCAGATCGGCCTGTTTCCCGACCTCGAGCGAGCCGATCTGGTCCTCCAGCCCCAGGGCGCGGGCCCCTGCGAGTGTCACCATCCGCAGCAGATCGTCCGCGGCGGGTGGCTCGGACACATGCCGCCGCACGTAGCGCGCTTCCTCGAGCAGCGCCAGGTTCTCGTTGCTGGCCGCGCTGTCGGTTCCCAGCGCCACCGCCACGCCAGCCGCCCGCAGACGCGGCAACGGATGCGGCGCGTGCCCGAAGAAGTGGTGCGCCCGCGGGCAGTAAACGACGACGTGATCCGTCTCGGCCAGATACGCGATGTCTGCGGCGCTGGCATAGTTGCCGTGGGCCAGCGCTCCTCCGGACAGTCCCCGCGCGCAGTGCTCCAGCAGCGCGGCGGGCGTAAGCCCGGGTGAGTGCACGCCGCATTGCTTCAGCAGGTTCTGCAGAAACGTCGGCAGGGCCGTGGTCTGGCCCAGCAGATACGCAACTTCCTCGCGCGTCTCAGCCCAGTGCAGACACCACGGGCGTTGCAGCTCATGCGCCAACTCGACCGCAGCTCGAATCTGGGCCAGCGGCACGGTGAACGGGGTGTGCGGCGAAACGCCCACGGTCAGGAGTGGGTCTTCTTCGATCTCGGCGGCGGCGGCGCGCAACTCATCGGGGTTGCGGGGGGGGTGATCGGCAAGCGTGAGCAGTTCGACGAAACACACTTTGCGGATCGGAATCTCCTTCAGCCGGCGCCAGGCCAGGTTTCGCCGGGAAATGTCCCCCACGCAAGTCACCCCGGCGTGCAGCGACTGCCAGGCACCGTCGGCGACTGCCTGCGTTTCACGCTCCTCCTGGCCGGCCTCCCGCCGCAGGCTGACCAGCCGCCCCAGCCAGTCCCAGAATGGGGCCGATTCCAGCCGCCCGGCGTAGCAGCCCAACTCGAGGTGTGTATGGGCATTGACCAGGCCGGGCGTAAGAACGGCATGGCCGAGGTCGTCGATCTGCCGTCCCACGAAACGCTCCGGCACAAACGGCCCCAGGTCCACGATGCGATCGCGGCGTATTTTGATGTACCCGTTGCGAATCGGCGGGTGGCTGACGGGAACGATCCAGGCGGCTTTCAGGATCACGGCGCCAGGTCGCCCGTTGGGCTGGTCGCCGTCTGACGCTCGAACCAGGTGCGCCAGTCTTCGTCGACCTGCCCGCTGGCGACGTGATGTCCCATCGAGGACTCGCACTGGCAAATGCCCGGGGTGTGCGTGAGCACGTCGCAGAGGCGCTCCAGAATGCGAGGCAGGCGTTCGACCGCCCGTGCGGCCCGCTGTCGTTCGACCGACTTTTCGAGGATGCGGCCAGCTTCGAAGGGGCGGAAGTTGCTACCGTGCTCGGCATAGCGGGCAACGTAACAGAGACACGCGTAGCAGAGTTGCAGCTCGCGGGCCAGGAAGACCTCCGGTGCCAGCGAATGCCCGATCAGCTCTCCGCCGTAGGCGGCGTACTTGCGCGCCTCGGCGGGCGTCTCTTCGCGGGGGCCCTCGACGCAGACGTACACGCCGCGCTCGATGTAGTCGCAACCTTCTTCGGTCAGGGTGGTGGTGAAGGCCTGTCTCAAGCTGGGGCAGAACACCGGCCATTGCCGCACGAGCCCCAGGCCGGTGTCCTCGAAGAAGGTGTGTGCCCGGGAGAAGGTCTCGTCGACGAGGTCGTCGACGATCGCATACTGCCCGATGCGGTAGTTGTGGCTGATGGCGCGCGTCTCGCTCCAGGAGACGATGGCGCGCACGCCGAGGTCTTTGAGCGCGTAGATGTTGGCCCGGTAGTTTATGAAGCTGGGGGCCAGGTTGTAGCCCGACTCACCGTGTCGGGAGAGGAAGAAGAATTCTCCCCAGCGCGACTTGCATTCGTAAATCGGTTGGGAGAGTCCGAAGGGGGTCGGGCGTGTGCCGACGCGATTGGCCACCAGGGCTCCCTGCCGCAAGAGGTCGTACGCCGCTGTCCCGCCAATGCATGCCAATGTTGCGGCCATGTGCCTGCTCCTGCCGCGTTTCATATGCGGAGATTACCAGAAGGAGTCGGGCCGCCGTCACCTGCTCCCGTGCCGCGCCGCCGCCAACCCTGCCGATCTCCCGTGTTCCGGATGCTGGTTCTGCGAGCGGGGCCATTGTAGAGAAAGCTGCCCGATTGGCAAAAGAGAATCTCGGGCGTTTGGCGGGATGCCGGCGTCTCGGCGGGCAGGACAGAGGCCTCAGGGCACGGTCATCGCCGCGGAGAGACCGCCGTGGCACTCTTGGGGTCCAGCGGCGCGCTGGACAACCAGCCGCGTCAGGCCCGCTTCGGTGTGAAAGTGCCGGATGCGAAAGCCGGCCGCCGCGCATTGAGAGGCCAGATCGCGCGCATTCAGGATTGGAACGGCGGGAATGAAGATCCGTGGGGGCTGGTAGGCGACGACGGCCAAGTCGGCCGAACGCAGCGCGGCGCGCAACATCTCAGCTGGCGCGGGAGCGGCTTCCAGATGGGGCAGCAGAACGGTCGTCGAGCGCGCATTGACTTCGCCGAACGCCGTTTCGTCCACGCCGGGGGCACATCCTTCTTCCTCCAGATGCGGCTCGCAAACCGTGACCCGGCCGGCCTCGATCGGTTCGCGGTCGTCGATGATCGTCCGCAGCGTGTCCCGCAATTGGTTCCAATTCCACGCCGGTTGCAGTGGTTGAGTGGCGAGCCGCTTTCGCTGCGCCGCGCTCACTTCCCAGTGTGGGACCGGGAAATGACCTTCGCCATCGCTATCAGCTAGAACATGGGCAGAACGAATCAACGTCGCAACCAGGGCGACGGGCATCTCGGCCAGCAGGGCGCGGGTCGCGTTCCTGGCCGCGGCGAGGTACTCACAGAATCCGCGGGTCTTCTCCAGCCCGGACAACGCGCTGTTGGGCGTCGGGCGCAGCGCCGCCGATTCCGTGCGCGGCAACAGCCGCTGTAGCGGCAGGTGCAGGTCTGCCCACGGTCCGGTCAGACACGTCGTGGTCTCGGCGTGGAGCAAGGCCAGGCAGCGTGTGCGCGAGCGCTCGTCCAGGAGCGGCCACTTCTCCAGGGCGCAGTTCAGGTCCCGCCAGGCGTGATGAAACCACAACAGCAACGCCACGGCACACGTACCGGGGTGCTCACTGTGCAGCGTCTGCGAGAGACCTTGCAGACAATAGACCCGGTTTACCGCGAACTTCGAGATTAACCCGGGCAGGCTCTCGAGCCGGGCCCGCTGCCGATACGAGGCGTAGAACCAGCGCAGATCGAGGACACTCTCGACACTGTCGCGCCGGTCGTGATGGGCCAGCGCGCCGGGCTCATAACGCAGCGTGAAGCCGGCGTGGCGCAGCCGCTGGCAGGTGTCGGAGTCCTCCCAGGACTGCAAGTCCGCCCGGTACCCGCCGATGCTGCGCAGCGCGGCCACGTTCGCCAGCATCTCGCTGACGAGCATGAATGGATTGTCGAAGGCGGCCGGTCCCCAGTTGTGCGGCATGTTGACGGCCCGCCAGCGATCGCCGGCGGTGAAGAGTCGTTCTTCCGTGCGGCCGCCCACCGCGGCCACGCGCTCGGTCGCGACGCACAGCAGCGCTTCCAGCCAGCCCGGTTCGAGCGTCACGTCGGAGTCACACGAGGCCAGCCAGGGTGTCCGGCAGGCCTGAATCGCCAGGTTGCGGGCATGCCCGAGGCGCCCGTCCTCCTGCTCGACGATGCGCAGCCCGGAGGCGCGGCAGATTTCCAGGCTGTCGTCGGTCGATCGCTGATCGACCACGAGAAAGAACTCGGCAGGGACAACGGTTTGGGCACGGACACTATCGAGCGCGGCGGGCAGCGTGCGGCCCGCGTTGCGAACGGGGATGTAGATGCTGGCGTCGCGGGCCCCGACGCGGTTCATACCGGGCTCTCCGACACCAGCGGCGGGGCGAGCCGGGCGATGTCGCCGAGCGTCGCCGGATCAGGGAAGAAGCTGCTCTCCGGACGCAGTTCCGGACGCTTCGCGAGCAGGGCCCGCAGCTCGGCTATGGTGACCGCCACGCCACCAGCGCGACTGACCGACAGGGCTTCGGCTACGGCGGCGATGTAGGTGGCCATCGGGAGCGTGCCGCCGGTGGCGACGACCAGGCTCGCCGCCGACAGGATTGCCTCTTCGCTGCCGAGCAGGTCGATGTGCCGCGTCGCAAACGAGGGAATGAACTCGCTCTTGAGGCGTTCGGGCCGGTGGCCCCCCTGCGCCTCGTGGCCCTGGCCATCGAAGCCGAACAGGCCGTGTTTGTGCAGCGAGACGACCAGACCACGGCTACGTGTCCGGGCGAGCAGGTTCCAGGCCACGGCGGGCAGACCCGAGCCCATGTCGTGCATCGCTTCGCGCAACTGCCGCTCCGTGGCCGTCAGCAGATCAGCTTCCCCCAGCGCGCCGATCTGCCCGCGCTGACCGGGGGCGTGGCCGGCGACCGCGAGCCCGCGCTGGCGCGCGCCCCGCATCCCCGCCTGGACCAGCCCGGGTGTGACCATACCGTAGCCGTGGTCGCACCACACGAGCAGGTGGGCGTTCTCAACGTGCTCGCGGAGCGCTTTCGCCGCCCGTTTTTCCGCCGAGCTATCCAGCGGCGCCGATCGGCCGTCGGTCAGCTTGAAGAGCTTGCTGTCATCCGCAACGAACGTGCAGCGCTGCGCCAACGTGGGCCGCTCAGGGAACAGGTGGCAGTTCAGCCCGAGATCGGCGAGCCGCGCGCCCAGCGCCCGCGACGCGTGGTCCTTGCCGACTGCCGACATCAGCGTGGGTTCTGCGCCGAGCGCCTGCAACTGTACGGCGATGGCGGCCGCGCCGCCCCAGTAGTCCGCCGTGTCGAGCTTCTGGAGCGCGAGCACCGGCGCGTCGTCCGCGGCCGAACTGGCGTCGCAGAGCACATACCGTTCACGGAACAGGTCGCCGACAACCACTACCCGGACGCCGGCGAATCCTCCCAGTGTGGCGCTGAGCGTGGGTTCGTCGATGCCGCTGCGCTCACAGAAGGCCCGCAGACGATGCTCGTTTACCTGTTCGTCCCGCCCCATGCTTTCCAACAAACGCGTGGAGCTGAAGATGACGTCGCCGCTGTGGAAGACCACTCGGCCTCCCTGGCGTTCGACCACTTCGCGCTCGCGCAGAAAGCGGGGGTCGCTGGCGGTGGCATATTCACGGCCTTTGACGTAGACGTCGGGCCGCAGGGTCGCGAGCAACTCGCACGCCGTCGGCCGCGGATCGATTACGACCCAGTCGACGAATTCCAGGGCGGCCAGATTCTCGGCCCGCAGCTCCTGGGGAATGTAGGGGCGATCGGGCCCCTTGGAGACCTCCGCATCCCCGGTCAGCGATACCACCAGTACGTCACCGAGCCGACGGGCGAACTGCAAGTAGCGGATGTGCCCCGGATGCACGATGTCGAAACAGCCGTGGCACTGAACGATCGTCTTGCCCGCGGCGCGCAGCTCGCGCAGCGTTTCGGCGAGAGTGACCGACTCGACGAATTTTCTGCTGACGGGATTGGTCACGATGCTCCACCGCCCGGGAGAGATCGGCGTCCTCGCCCGTCATATCGGACCGGCACGGCCTGCGCCTGAAACGCGCAGCGCAAGGCGCCACCTCTTGTTACCGGACGTTGATGCCGAGCTCGCCCTGGGTTCGGCGTGGACTTCATCCAGCCTCAGCCGACAAGCTCAGACGTCGCCGGGGGATGCGCGTGCGCTCCGACTGCCTTTGGGAGAGCGCCTAAACGCCGCAGCAGAGTGGCGGGGCCCTCAGTCCGCGTGACGTACGTCGCGGGCGATGCCGTGCAGGTGGTCGAGCATCCGCGGCGCGATCATGACTTCCACTATTGCGCGGCCCTCTTCGAAGCGGCGTTCGAGGATGTCCGCGAAACGCTCCAGGAAGTTCAAGGCCTTCCCGTCGCGCGCCGGCAGCGAGAGCGTCATGCGTTGCTGCTCGCCCTGCATCTGACGCTGGACAGCGTCGCGCAGGTCGGCGAGTCCCTGCCCCTTGCGGGCGGAAATCAGCAGCGCCTCGGGGTGATTGCGGCGGAGGATGGCCAGCAGCACTTCATCCTCGAGCGCGTCGGCCTTGTTCAGCAACAGCAGGGTTGGCTTGGCACTCGCGCCGAGCTCGTCGAGGACGCCGCACGCCGCGTTGATCTGGCCGATGGCCTCCGGATTAGTGGCGTCCGCCACATGCAAGAGCAGGTCGGCGTGGATGGCCTCTTCGAGCGTGGCCCGGAAAGAGGCCACCAGGTGGTGTGGCAAGTCGCGGATGAACCCGACGGTGTCCGACAGCAGGACGTGTTTTCCTTCGCCCAGTTCCCAGCGGCGTGTCAGCGTGTCGAGCGTGGCGAACAGGCGATCCTCCGCGAGCACGCCGGCGTCAGTGAGCGCGTTCATCAGAGTGCTCTTGCCGGCGTTTGTGTAACCGACGAGTGAGACGGTGAAGTGTTCCTTGCGGCTGCGGACCTCGCGGACGCGGCGGCGATCGATGTCGGCGATCCTGCGTTTCAGCAGGGCCAGGCGCCGGCCGACGATGCGCCGGTCGATTTCGATCTGTCGCTCGCCGGGCCCGCGCGTGCCGATGCCGCCTACGGCGCCGGCCCCGGTCGCGCCGCCGGCGCCGGCGATGCGTTCCAGGTGGGTCCACATGCCCCGCAGCCGCGGCGCGGTGTACTCGAGTTGGGCCAGTTCGACCTGCAAGCGCGCTTCATGCGTGCGGGCGCGCGAGGCGAAGATATCCAGGATCAGTTCGCTGCGATCGAGCACCTTCAGGTCGGTGGCCTTCTCGATTTCACGAATCTGTGTGGGGGTGAGGTCATTATCGAAGATGATCACGTTCGCGTCGGACACGTCGGCCCGCTGGCGCACTTCTTCCAGCTTCCCCTTGCCGATGCAACTGGTCGGATTATAAGCGCGCCGGTGCTGCACAACCCGCGCCACGACCTCCGCCCCGGCCGACCGCGTCAGTTCCGCCAACTCGGCCAAGGGATCGCGCCCCATGGACCGACCGCCGGTCAGTACGCCCACGAGCACGGCCCGCTCCTGGCAAACCGACCGGTCTTCGCGTGCGGGTTGTGGCGGCCGCGAGTTTCTGTTCATCCGTCTCCCTGGCTGCGGTGGCAACGCCTCAGCGCCGACATTATAGCAGAATTGTTTCTCCACGCTCTCCTGGATCAGGGGAGCGGTTGTGGTGGCAAGGTCCCAAAGCTGCCGCCGCGGTCGAGGCCACAACTCTCATAGCGGAAACGTATGTGTCTGGCCCGGCTGTAGCTCGCTCTCCTGGGTGCGAACGTGCGCGACCACGGGAGATTTACCTCGATGCTCGATCGTCACTGCGCCGGACTCGACCTGTATGTACAGCGGCTGACCACACCAGACAAACGGGAAACGCAGCGCCGTCCAGCCGGGCGGGAGGTGTGGATCAAGTTGCAGCAACTCTGACTGCATGCGCGTGCGCAAACCGGCGAAGCCGAACACGACGGCCTGCCACGTGCCACCGGCGCACGCCGCGTGAATCCCCTCCGCCGCCGCCCCGGGCCGCAGGTCTGTTTCGGCGGAGTCGCGCCACAGCCGGAGCGCCTCCGCGCTCCGGCCGATCCATGCCGCCACGATGGCGTGCATCGCGCGGCTGAGGCTGGAATCGTGGGTTGTCAGCGGTACGTAGGTCTCGTAGGCGACGCGCATCTGCTCGAGGTCGAACTGGTGTGGGAACAGCACCAGCAACTGGATCACATCGGCCTGCTTGAGCACCTGGCTGCGGTAGAGCCGCTCCAAGGGCACGCTGTGCCCCAGCGGTTCGGCGCGCCTGGGCCACCAGCGCTCAAAGTCGAACGGCTCGTAGTCGAAGAAGTCGTCCGATTGCAGCACCAGCCGCCGCGCGCCGTCGTACGGAAACCGTAGTCGCGCCGCAACCGTGGCAAAATGGGCCAGTTCCTCGTCGGTCAACATCAGCCGGTCTCGTAGCGTGGCCGTTGCGGCGGCGTCCAGTTTGCCGAGCTGCTGCCACGCCTGCGTTGTCAGGCTCAGCGCCAGTGCCACCAGGTGGTTCGTGTAGGCGTTGTTGCGGCTGAAGGCGGTGTACTCGTCGGGCCCCATGACCATCAGCAGCTCGTATTCATTGCGCTCGGGATTGAAGTACGCCCGTTCGCACCAGTAGCGGGCCGTCTCGCTCAGCACCTCCGCAATTCCGGCCAGGAACTCGGCGTCCTGCGGGCCAGCCCTATATGCATGCCAGAGCCCGTAGGCGACGTCGGCCGTGATGTGCAACTCGTGGTTGGCGCACTGCCAGCAGGGGCAGTTTTCGTCGCCGGCGGGGGAGCTTTCCCAGGCATAGCGTGCCCCGGGGTAACCACAGCGGCGGGCATTTCGGCGGGCGCCGTCGAGCGTTTTGAGTCGGAAGCGCGCTAGCGTGCGGCCCACTGCGGGACGGGTGTAAAGAAACACCGGCAACATGAAGACATCGCTGTCCCAGAAGTAGCGCCCACAATAGGCCTCTCCAGCAGCGGCCTTGGCGTCGATCGAGCAGCGGGGATCATCCTCGACGACGGCGCGCAGCAGGTGGTACAGCGCGGTGCGCATGGCCAACTGGCTACGCGGATCACCTTCGATGACGACATCACTGGCCGCCCAGCGCCGCTGCCAGATCTCGTCCGACTCGGCCGCGAGGCGATCGAAGCCTGCTTCGGCGGCAGCGCGCACGTGTTCGCTGGCCGCCGAGCGCGGCGTCGCGGTCTGCCGGGTTGAAGTCAGGGCGGAGTACTTGCAGAGCTCGAGCGCCGCGCCCCGGCGCAAGGGGTACTCACATTCGGCGAACGCCTGCCGCGCGTTTGTCTTGGGTGACCAACTGAGCACGGCGTCGGCGCAGGCTAGGGCTGCGGCGACGACCTCGTCTCCGCCATTGGTGTGCACCGCGACGACAAGTGTCTCGTCGGTGACGCTCGGCTCGACGCGCTCGAAGTGGTCAAAGCCGTTGGTGCGAACGTCGGCGTCGAGTGTCGAGATGATGCGCAGCTCGGCCGGCGAACCACCGATGTGCGCGACACGACAGCGCAGCGCCATGATGTGTCGGCGGTGGGCACTGATGAAGCGCGCGAAACTGACGCGCAGGACCGCGCCGGCCCGCGTTCGCCAAACCAGCGTCCGTTCCAGCCGGGCGGTACGCAGGTCAAGCTGGCGGCGGTACTCGTCGAGCTGGGCGGCCTGCATGTCGAGGCGTTCTTCATTCGCAAACAGGATCAACCCATGCAGCGCGGGCAGGTTGATCAGCTCGTCCTGGCAAGTGGGGTGCGGGCCGCTCACGCCGGGCAGGTACGTGCCCACGCGGCTCTTGAGGTCGGGAAACTTCTCGGCCGTGACGTCCTGCATGAGGCGGACGTACTCGGTGTTCTGCGGCGCGTCGGGCAGGCCCTCTTCGAGCGCAGCGCGCTGCTGGAGCGGGCCGCTGCCTAGTGCGAACAGGCCCTCGTAGTGCCGGTTCAACCGCGGGTTGAACGACGTTTCGACGAGCGACCACGTGGATTCGTCTGTCTTCATGGCGTTGCCACTGCAGCGTTTCGCTATCAGAACGTCCTTCCGAGCCGCGACCGTAAGGGAGCGGTTGCGACAAACGGCCTTCTACCGCACACAGCTCACCCCGCGGCCCAGCTCTGGTCGGTTTTGCGATAGCCGCTATGCCGCTTCTGGATCAAGATCGCCTCAGCCGCCGAGGAGCCGGCGCGCCAACTCGGGGAACAGGCGCAGTCCCAGGTGCTCGAAATCGGCGAACACGACTATTGTCGCGATCTGGTAGTGCATGGTGACCAGCCAGCAGAGCACTGTCCACGCGCGGCCGGCCGGGCGCCCCTGCCAACCGAGCCGCTCGCGCAGCCGATCCCAGCCACGTTGCACAGTGAGCGCCAAGGCCTGCGAGAGACCCCACGCCAGGAAAGACCAGCTCGAACCATGCCACAGGGCGCAATAGCCGAAGACGGCCAGGTAGCGCAGCGGCACGACGTGGCCACGGTTGCCGCCGAGGGGGATATAGACATAGTTGCGCAGCCAGGCGCCCACGGTCACGTGCCAGCGCCGCCAGAAATCTCGCACGGAGGTGGCCCGCGGCAGCCATTTGAAATTGTCGTCGACGCGAATGCCGATCCAGGTTGCCAGACCGGCCGCGATCTCGTTGTACGCCCAAAGGAACAAGTAGGCCTGAATCGGGATGAGGTAGAATGCGCGCACGAGTTCGCTGGTCGTGTAGTCTTGTGGCGCAGTGAAGAAGTCTGGCGCGCCGGCCAGCACGCGGGGCGTGTTGACCGCGGCGATCGCCAGCCCGGCAAGCCCCAGCCAGGCTGACCCCAGGCGCTTGGCCGCCAGTCGCCGGGCTGGTGCCTGCCGCGGTTCCCAGGCATCCAGCCGGTCGAGGAATTGCTGCCGCAAGAGCAGCGGGCCGTTGCGCATACAAGGCGGATAGAGCAGCCAGCAGAGCGTGTCGGCAGGACGCAGCAGGTCGGTCGGGTTGCGGGCCAGGTCCACGCCCCAGGCGACCAGCCGCAACAGAAAATACGAGAACCCGAGGGCATGCAGCGCTGATGGACGGGCTGCCGCCCAACCATACGCGAGCCCATGGGGAAACCACCACAACGGCAGCAGCAACAGGTGCAAGCCGCCCCAGACCAGCGCAATCATCACGCCGCTGCTGAGGCGGGCGGCCCGGCGCAGAGCACCCAGCATGGCCACCCAGGCGCTGGCCGCAACGATGCCGGCGACGAGCACGACCGTCGCGTGCCAACCCAATGTGGCGAACAGCCAGACCAGCCCAGCGAGAACCAGCGCGCTGCGACGATGCGTGCGGGCCACCAGCCGTACCAGCGGGACGAGCAATATGAAAGCCACCAGGCCCAGCGGCCCAGCCAGCAACTCCGCCGGACCGAGCGGCGCGGGGGCCGTGAGCGGATTGAACAGCGCTTGCGGTAGAGTCCAGGTGCTCAAGGCAAGATGGTGACGCTGGAACGGCCGGGCTGCATCATGCCATAGAGGATGGCCACATCCTCGCTGCGCAGGCGCACACAGCCCATCGAGACTGCTCTGCCGATCGATTCGGGCTCGATCGTTCCGTGAACACCGAAGCCCTCCTGGCCGACGGCTTCACCCTGCACGCCCTCCAGGCCGATCCAGTGCTCTCCCAACGGGTTTTGCGGGTCGTCCGCGGCGATGATGCGTTTGTTCGTGGCCGAGGCCGGGGGATAGTAGGTCGGATTGGGCAGCCGCTCTTTCACGCGCCACACGCCTTCCGGCGTGGCCCCGTTTGCGCCCAGCCCCACGCGGAAGCTGCGCACGTAGAGATCCTGCAAGTAAACGTCGAGCCGGAACTGCGACTTGTAGATCTTCGCATTGAAGGGGCCGCGCAGGACCTTGATGCGCTGGTCCGCCCGGATGCGGCGCGGATCGCTGATCCGGTTGATCGTCATGAGCACATCGGCGGGGACGTCGTACTGCCGACCGATATTGATCAACGTGTCGCCGGACGCGATCAGGTGCGTATCGCACAGCGGGTCGTTGGGCAGTTGCTGGCGTGAAAAGACCGTCTGCTCGGCGATCGTGGCGAGCAAGCCGCGCACGTCGGCCTGTTCGAGCGGCGTCAGCTTCTCCGTCAGCATCGCGTTCAGTTCGTGGCGGGCTTCGATGATCTCGCCAGCGGCGTGGCAACGCCGGGCCGCTTCGATCCTGGGGTTACCCGAGCGCGAGGCGGTATGCGCCGTCGTTTCGGGAGACTGGCTGGTTTCAAGCGCTGCGTCGGGTTGCGCTGCGACGCGCGGTGTGGCCGGCCCTGTGTCGCCATCCTCGGGGACCAAGCGTTCGTCGGCCGCCAGCGCGGGCTTCGGGGGCGTAGGTTTGAGCCCGCCGGTCCAGTCGATCGATTCGTGCGGCGTGTCGGGGCCATCGTCGGGTGATTGTGCCGCTGCTTGCGCGCCCGGGGTCGGAGACTGCTGGGCGGCGTTGGCCTGCTTCGCCGCCTCAGCGCCCTCTTTCGCAGACCACCACCACCAGCCTCCGGTCGCCGCCGCCGCAATGAATAGAACGACAATCGTGCCGGCGACTCTCCGTTTTCGCCGCAGCCGTCGAGATCGATACACGAGCCCACCTCCGAGAGCATCCCTGCTCACAAAGAAACCTATAGGGTACCGAAGATACCCGGGCATCGTCCGCGCTGCCAGTCCAATTCGACGCGCTGGTGACGAGAACCGACCAGATGGAATGCTATCCACCCGCGCAGATGGTGATTATCATGAACCCGAGGGCGCACACGAGCAGCGCGGTTCATCGAGCAAGGAGGCGTGGATGACCCGCCAGACAGCGAGACGTCAACAATCCCCGTTGGTGCGCGGCGCCGGCGGGACAGCGAAACCGGGCGCGGCGCCGGCCGCCGAGCGCATCTGTACCCCGGCCTTCCAGCAATCGCTCGCCGCGTTTCGTGTCTATCAGAACGTCGAGTGTGGATTGGCGGCGAACACGATCCAGGCTTATCGCCGCGACCTGCAGCGCTTCGGCGATTTCCTTCGTCGGCGTTCAATTGACGATTGGAGCCACATTACGCCGGCGCTGGTCCAGGATTACCTGGTCGAGCTGAGCGCGGGCGACTATCGCGAGACCACGCTGGCGCGGCATGTGGTTGCGGTGCGTATGTGGCTGCGCTGGCTGCACCTGACCAGGCAGATTCCCACTTATGTCACCGCGTTGCTGGACTTGCCGGAGTGCTGGCAACGCCTGCCACAAACGCTGAACCTCGAGCGCACGGCGGAATTGGTGACCTCGCCGGATCTGGAGCGTCCTTTCGGCCTGCGTGACCGCGCGTTGTTGGAACTGCTTTACGCCTGCGGCCTGCGGGTGAGCGAGCTGTGCAGCTTGACGCCGCGCGACGTCAACCTGCGCGTCGGCTATCTGCGCTGCATGGGCAAGGGCCGCCGCGAGCGCGTCGTCCCGATTGGTCAGCCGGCCCGCGACGCGCTCGAGGCCTACAACGCACACCAGCGGCCGCGGCTGTTACGCAAGTGCATCGAGTCCGGGCGCTGCGCGGGGCCGCTCACCAGGGCAAACGCGGCGGCCATGCCCCTCTTCCTCAGCCGCTCGGGCGGGGCGCTGGAGCGCACGGCGGTTTGGCGCATCGTGCGGCGCGAGGCGCTGCGGCGGGGCATCCCAGGCAAGACCAGCCCGCACACGCTGCGGCACAGCTTCGCCACGCACCTGCTCGAGGGCGGGGCCGATCTGCGCATCGTGCAGGAACTACTCGGCCACGTCGACATCAGCACCACCGAAATCTACACGCATGTGCAGACCGACCACCTGAAAGAAGTCCACGCGCGTTGCCATCCGCGCGGCGAGGCGGGCTTGGCGGCCCGCCGCGAGGAAGTACGCCGCGGCTGAACGGAGTGCTTTGAACCGAGCCGCGACCGTCAGAAAGCGGTTGCGTCGTGTGTGCCACGGCTGTCAAACCGTGCGCATCAAGACCTGCTCTGTTGTGCACTGCTCAAGATCAATGGCACGCGCGACCGAAGCGGAAAGTGGAAGAAGACGTTGACACGCGGGCGGAGTGTGCCGGATAACACGGAGTATGACTGCGGTCCCCGGCAGACCAGCGGTACGTGGGCCGGGTCAGCCGCACCGGCTATGATCGGTGCCAATCCATAGGAGTGTCAGATGCGCGCGATGCGAAATATTACCCGGTGGCTGCGACTCTCGGCCCTCGCCGGCGGCGGCGTGTTCCTTTTTAGCGGGTGCGACCCGAGTATCCAGTCCACGCTGGAGACCGGGATCATCAACACCGCCACGAGCTTCCTGGCGGCGCTGCTGCGGGCAGTAATCGATATCGCCCAGGAGGAGAACACCACGGCCCAGATTTTCGGTGAGGCCCTGCACGGGATCGTGGCCTAAGCACTCGCTCGTTGCCAGCCCGCGCCTGCGGGCGTTGTCCACGTGTGGCGGCGCTGTCTCCCGCGCTACTGGCGCCAGGCCGAATCCCCGCTCTCGACACTCCAGTCGCGGCCGAAGAAACCCGCGGCCCGCACGCCGGCGGTACCTTCCACCAACGCTTCCGCACCCAGCACGACCCAGTCGGGGTAGCCGACACCAGAGACGAAGTACGGCAAGCGCTCGGTAACGCGCAGGCCGATCAGGCCGGAACCGCTGATGACGCCGACCGCCGCGCGCGCACTGCCCGGACGCGGGCGGAGGAAGAGGCAGGCCAGATCATCACCCGCCAGAACACGCTCGCCAACAACGACCGTGCCCCGACGGATGTGCACGGGGCTGTCGGCGAGCAGGTCGCGCCACGCGGCGTTGGTGTCGGCGTTGCCGTAGAGGATCACGTTGCGATCCGGCTCGGTGGCCGGATCAAACGCCGTGTCAGGGATCATGTCGACCGATCCGTTGCCGCGGTACCAGAAGGTCTCGGCGTCGTAACGGGCCTTGGCGAAGGCCCACGCGTTCTCCGCAGGTGTGCCCCGCGTGCCGTAGACGAACAGCATGCGGTTGCGGAAGGCCTGCTTGAAGGGGCCGTAGCGGTGCGGGCCTTTCAGCGCCGCCGCCGGTTCCTCCGCGAGTGACCACTCCTGGCCGTCCCGCTCCAGCCAGATGCGCGGTGGCCCGGCCGGCCAGGGGATGTCAGCGAGGGTCTGCCCGTCGAGCTCGATGCTGAGCGGCTCGCCGGCCGGGAGCACCGTCGCGTCAATCTGCTCGCCCTTCTTCTCTTCCCAACGTTGTCTGCTCAACTCGGTCAGGTCGAGCGCGAGACACGCGACGTTCTCGGTGTTGCCCACCAGACGACGTTTCTCTGGTTCGATGCGAACATCCGCCTTGCTGGGCTGAAGCGCGTGTGTCTGGGCCGCCAGCGTGAGCCAGTGTGACGAGGCCGATACGCCCGGGTTGGCCGTCCAGAACTCGATCTGGTGTATGGTGTGGGGCTCGGGTCGCTCGTGAGCCCGGAGGAATTCGAAGAGCGGATCCCAATCCACGCAGCGGTTGCCCCACCAGTGTCCCGCGCCGGGCCGCTCGTAATAGGCGAAGTCGGCGTGGAACTCGGCCAGGTGCTTACGCATGGTCCGGGCCTGATCGACGGGCACGTTGTCATCCTCCTCGCCATGCAGAATGTACACGCCATGATGCAGGTAGTTGCGCGACAGGCTTAACGTGTCGCTGCACGCCGTGGCCCGCATCAGCATCGCCTCGACCGGCGTGGCGTCTTCGAAACGCTGCGCGCCGGTGTACGACCAGAAGCTGATCCAGCCGGCGCTGGGGGCGATGGCAGCGAAACGGTCGGGGTAGGTCACGCCCACCTGCCACACGCCGTGCCCGCCCATGGAATGTCCGGTCAGATACGTACGGCGCGGGTCGGTGCCCAAGCGCTGCTCGGCCAACGTGAGCACTTCCATGGCGTCAAGTCGGCCCCAGTCTTCCCAGTCGAAGCCGAACGGCCGCCGATTGGTGGCGGCCACGATGTGTCCCCACGTCTTGTGATCGTAGGCCCGGGCCTGTCCGAGGGCCTCGACGCCAGCCCCGTGCAACGTGAGAAACAGCGCGGGTGGGGCCGGGTCTTCAGCAGTCGGGTGGGCCGGCGTGACCGCGTAGTACTGCACGCTGCCGTCGATGTCACTGATGAACGTGCGCTGGTGCTTGTCGGACGGCTGGCAAATGCGCAGTTTGAGTTCCACCGTGTGCAGGGTTTGTGTTTGACCGTCGGTGGATTGCCGCAGTCTCAACTCGTACTCGCGTTCGCCCGTCTCCTGCGGCGCGCGTCCGCTTAGCCGGAAGCCGAGCTTCCGCGCGCAAACCGGCGGCAGCGGCGGCAACGCGGTGCTGGTCATGACTTCGTCACCACGGACAACCTCGAGCGACAGGCCGCGCGCGATTTCCTCCGTCGCGTTGATCACAACCACAGCGCCCCACGTGTCAATTGCCTCGCCCACCATGAGATCTGGCAGCGTGGCATCGCGCGTATCGAGCACCAGCGGGGCAGGCGGCGCAACCAGTTTGGCCTGCATGCGACCACGGCCGCAGTGGAACAGGAATCCGTTCTGTCCGGCGTGCAGGGCAACCGGCAGGCTGAGCTTGCCGGTTTGATATGGATCGCCCGTGCGCAGCTCGTTGTTGACGTAGACCCGGCTGTGGCCAACGGCGTCGAGCAGCATCACGCGCGGCGTGTCGCTCGGCACGGACGTGTACGCATACCCGCCCTGCAACGCCGCGTGCTTGAGCACGCCGTCCGCGTCGGCGTTGGCGGTCTGCCAGGCCTTGGCCTCGCCGTTGGGAAGCGTGACCGTGTCGGCGGCGGTCGGGGCCGCCCAGCGGCCGATGACGATCAGGTGCTCGACCGCGTCGGTGTGCACGCTGGTGCGGCCGTAATCGCCGACGCGTTCCAACACGACAAAATCGCGGAGAGCGATCTCTTCCGGCTGTTGCTGGGCATAGCCGACTGTGGTCAACAGCGGCAATAGAACGAGGGCGGCTCTCGCGGCTGGCCGCGCGGATGTTGGCAGGTTGCGCATGATGGTCTCCGAAGGCTGTCGAGGCTGCCTATCCTACTCGCGTCGCCACGCTTTGCACGGCGGCCCGACGCCCAAGCGGGGGCGTCATTGCCGAACGCGGTCCGGCGCTCTCTAATGCCGGCCATGGACGCGGTGGCGACCGACCAACTCAGCAAGCGTTACGGAGCGCACGAAGTCCTGCACCAGGTTGATCTGCGGGTGCCCGAGGGCAGCTTGTTCGGGTTTCTGGGGCCGAACGGAGCCGGGAAGACGACGACCATCAGGATTCTGCTTGGTCTGTTGCGCGCGTCGAGCGGCGGGACGCGCGTGCTCGGATCTGACGCCTGGCGCGCGGGACCGGACATCCGCGCGGAGGTCGGCTAC
>JAHJAR010000026.1 GCA_018814045.1 Planctomycetota bacterium
CCATTCCATCGGACCAAAGCGGAAACGCCGCAGCCACCAGACGCTCAGCGGGATTTGCGCGGCGAAGATCGCGCATGTCAGTCCCAAGCCCAACGCCGGCCCGACCCGCGCGTACAGCCCCAACCCGTACGCATTGAAAATCGTCGTGCAAATCAGCGATTGCAGCAAGTAGTTCGTCAGGGCCATGCGCCCCACGCTGGCCAGCGGCCGCAGCCGGCGGCGCCACGCCGCGCTCCGCGTCAGCAACACGATTCCCGAGGCGTAGCAGAAACAAAGCGCCGGCGCGCCGAGCGCGTGGCACGTCATCGGAATCAACTGAAACCAACTCAGATCTCCGATCTGCACCGATTCCGTCGTGATCGTGCCCACCAGCGAGATGCCGCCTCCCAGAATCAGTCCGCCGACGAACACCCCGCGGATGAAACCCGCGTGAGCGTCGGGATTGTGCAAGAATCCACGACGCCCGGCGTACAAGCCAAACAGGAACATCCCCAGCACGCTCGGGAACACGAAGAACAACATGATCGCGAGCATGAACGCGTAGTCCTTCAGCCGCTGGCGCAGAATCTGGCCGTACGTCCCGTGCCCGTAAACCTCGTACTCCTGCGCCACCCATTCCTCCAGACCGGAGACTTCGCCCGTGTTTGCAGTCGGGTTGCTCGTGCTTGACGCGGACGCCGGCGCGGATGTCGGCGTCGCCCCCTCATCGAGCAATCGGCCAAGGCCGATCAGACCAGCAACCACGAATACCAGCGTCAGCACGCCAATAATGCCCCAGACAATCAGCGTGGTGTTCGAGCGCCGTCGGAACAGCAGCAGCATGAATCCGACCAGCGCGTAGCCAACCAGGATGTCCCCGGCCCAGAGAAAGGTGGCGTGACACAGGCCAATCGCCAGCAACACTAACAGGCGGCGTGCGTACAGCGGCGCGAACTGCGCCCCGCGCGCCCCGGCCCGGGCCATCTGGATCGCCATCCCGAAGCCAAACAGAAACGAGAACAGCGAATAGAACTTGCCCTGACAAAGGAGGTGAATCAGCCATTGCGCCACGCGGTCAGCGGTCCCCGGCCAGGGCTGCAACTTCGTGAAGTCCAGCAGCAGCGGATTGCTGAACCAGAACATGTTGACGGTCAGAATGCCGAAGATCGCGAAGCCGCGCAGAATGTCCACGACTTCGATGCGCTCGGAGGCGGTGATCGGTGTGGCGGGCGCAGCCGCTACGCCATTCGTATCGTATGCTGCGGCCATTACTGTCGATCGACCTTTGGCACGTGCAGCTCAAACGGCTCGACTACGCGGCAATACCAGTTCTCGCCGAGACGCCCCAGCGTGCGCAACTTGTGTGGATCGACCAATCCCTGCGCATCGAGCAGCCAGTCGGCGACGTGCACCGCCAGGATGTCGCCGAAGACCGCCGTACCGGCCCCGGGCTGGGTGCCGAAGGACACGGTCTGGCGCAGGTTGCACTCGATGTTGACCGGCGACTCGCGCACCAGGGGCGGACGCACCTGCCGCGCCGGCGCCGGAGTCAGGCCGGAGAACTCGAACTCGCTCTCGCCGTAGGGCAGGTCAGCCCCGCAGGCGGCCATCGCCTCGCCGATCGCCTCGGTCACGGTCGCGACCACAAACTGCCCGGTCTCGCGAATGTTGCGCAGCGTGTCCTTGGGGCTGCCGTCCCGGCGTGGCGCGGGGCAGATCATCACAACCGGCGGGTTGGCCGAGACCATGTTGTAGAAGCTAAACGGGGCCAGGTTGTGGCGGCCGTCGGAGGCAACGGTGGCGACTAATGCGATTGGGCGGGGATTGATGAACCCGATGCAGAGCCAGTACACGCCGCGCCAATCGAGTTCGCTGGCCTGGACATCCACGTACATGCTACTGCTCCTGTCGCAGTTGGAAGTACTCACTCCTCAGCCGACCCGCGCGGGTAGCCCGCGCCAGCCCGTCCAGCCAGCCGGGCTCGCAGACTTCCCGCAGCGGCTCCATCACGAACGAGCGCGTCCACATCCGCGGGTGCGGCACGGTCAAATCCGGCTCGTCGATGACTTCGTCGTCATACAGTAGCAAGTCCAGGTCCAGCGTGCGCGGGCCGTTTCGGACCGTGCGCCGCCGGCCGTGGCGCTGCTCGATCTGCTGCAAGCGTGCCAGCAGGTCGCGTGGCGACAGAGCGGTCTGTAGTTCGGCGACGGCGTTGAGGTAGTCGCGTTGCCCGGCCGGCCCGCCGACGGGGGCGGTTTCGTGCAGGCTGGAGCAGCGTAGCACGCGGATGTCGCCCCGCTCTTCGAGCTCGTGCAGCGCGCTGCGCAGGTGCTCGGCGCGTGGGCCCTGGTTCGACCCGAGCGCGACGTAGATGTGACCGTTGCCCATAGTCGACGCCTTACAACACTGCCGGTCCGCCCGGATACACGTTGCCACCTGCGCGGGCCACCCCGATCCCCAAGCGGCATTGCGGCCGCGATTGCCTGGGAGTAGTGGTTGCGGAGCAGGCCAGCGGGCGCCGGCAACCCGCTTCGGCCGTTCGCGTGTGCGCGACGCGGGGCTGTTTCCGGGGCGCGTCGCCCGCTTCGCCGGCTATTCAAGCCGGTGCTGCGAACGTAATCAAGGGTGGTGCGCAGATCGGTAAGCGCGGGGCCTGCCACTTGGTCGGGGTAGTCAGGCGACGGGGTGCCGCGATCCCGTGCTGGAGCATACTCCCCGGAGTGCCGCGCGCAGATTCAGCGTGTGCTCGTGCGCTGGCGGGCCGGGCCGCTCGCCCCAGCCCGCCAGCCGCTGTCAAGCTGCAGCGTCAGGAACCGATCAGCAGGTCCACAAACGGGTCGATATCGAAGCCGTTTACGTCCCCGTCGCCGTTGATGTCCGCCAGCATGTAATAGCAGTCCGGGTAGACCGGGTCGTAGTAGTCCGGCCCAAGCAACGCCAGGACGAAGGGGTCGATGTCAAAGCCGTTGATCAAGCCGTCACAATCGAGGTCGCCCAGGTTCGGAATCGAGACCGTCACACTCTCGGGGTTGTGATTGCGGGTGATGATGTACTGCTCCAGGCCGGTAACCGTGCTGAAGATCCCGTCGATGGCGCCGGCTGTCACGATCGTGAACGTGTCGCCGGGCTGTGGCTCGAAGCCGTCGAGCAGCGCGAAGCGCAGTTCGCCGTCGAGGTGGGCCGTTCCCGTCACGTTGAGCACGCTGTATTCGTCGCCCACGAGCGTGCCCTTGGTTCGGATGGTCAGGTCGGCATCCTGTTGGGTGTAGTTGCCATCGATCGTGAGTACGCCGGTCTGCGTGCCGGACGGCTCGCCGCCGGGCCGCACGCTGCCGCCGTTGAAGCTGAACACTTCACCGATCAGCGTGCCGGTTCCGGTGAGTTTGCCCCAGTCGCCGACGTGCACTTCGCCGGAAGGAACGTCGGCGGTATCGACATTGCCCACCGCGACGCGTCCGTCGTTGACAGTGAAAGTGCCGACGCCATACTCGCCGACGTTCACGTGCTCGCCACACCAGAAGGTGGTCGTGCTGCCGCTGAGCGTGACGGTTCCGACGCCGTTGCTTTGGTGGCCGAGGTGGAACCCGCCGGGCTTTTCGAAGCGTCCGCCGTCGGAGACGATCAGTTTCCCTTCGCCGCCGACGCCGACCTGTGCCGGATAGCCGGTGTCGGCGGTGTACGTCGAACCCGCGCCGCTGATGGTCAGTTGTCCGGAGGCGCCTTCCCACCAGCCCATGAAGAGTTCGCTGCCGGTGTGGACTACCGAGCCGCCCAGGATGTCCACCACGCCATGACCGTGGTCAGCGATGACCAGCGCGGAGTATTCGGCGGCGAGCGTACTTTCGCCGTCAACCAGCAGGTAACCGTCGCCGCCCGCCCCCAGGCCGACATAAATCGGGCCGTCAGGCTCGGTGGATCTGACGTCGGCGCCACCCGTGATGTTGATGGTGCCGACGCCGTCCGATCCACATTGGATACTGCGCAGCGCGGTAACGGTCGTGCCGCTGTCGAAGATGTTCAGCTCGCCGTCAGCAGTATTGCAGGCCCCCACAACGAGGGTGTCGGCGGTCACGGCGGCCTGCTGGGATACGTTCATCGTGGCGTATCCCCAGTCGCCGACGATGAGGTAATCGCTGGCATCGACCCTCGAACCGGCGCCGGACACATCGATCGTGGCAGAGCCTCCCGGTGTAGTGCCCACATAGAGACTCTCAGTGCCGAATTGGCTGGTTTCTGTGATGGTGAGCAGTCCGGTGCCGCTGCAACCGAGCGCGACCCAATTACCGCCGTCGAATTCGGATGCGCCGGTGAGGCTGACTTCGCCGTAGGCGGTCGACGCGTCGGCGATGTAGCAGCCTTGAGAAGACACCCTGGCGCCGTTTAGCAGGTTGAGGAAGCCATGACCGCCATCACCAACCCTAATAATCTCGTTGACGGTGATTTCGGCGTTCGAGCCGTCGACGTTCAGAACGCCGGTATTCCCAAAGTCGTGGCCGCCCATGTACGCGTATTCGGTGATGACCGAGGCGCCGTTAAGGATGTTCATCACGCCGTCGCCGTCATTGCCAACCGTGACGTGGTCGGAGACGTTGAGGGTCAGGCCGGATTCCAGATTGAGCGTACCGACGGAGTCGTCCCATAATCCGACGTGCGTCACCGTGGTGTCGATCGTACCGTGTTTGAAAAGCACCTCGGCGACGTGCCCGGCGTCCTCCCCCACGATCAGCGCGAAGCCGGGGTGGTCGAGCGTGTACGTGAACCCGCCCAGGTCCAGGATGACCTTGTCCGTACGGAAGAGGCATTCATCGTTGGTCACGGATTCGTAGAACGTGACCTCGTAGGCGGGCTCCATTCCGAGCTCGAAGATCGCTCTGTCGTCCTCTTGGGGGACCCACTGCGGCACCCAATTCTCCCAGTAGTTGAACGAGCCGCCGTACAAGGCGCTCCAGAAATGGTCCTCTGCGTGGGCAGCACCCACGAGCAAAACCAGGACCGCCAGACCGGGCAGTAGCTTCTGCCAGACTGGACCCGGACGAACCGACCCAAAGACGAAAGCACACATGGTTGACTCCTTGTGGCGCGGTGAAGATGCAATGCGTTCCTCGAAGGGGCGTTGGGTGAACTGGTCGCTGAAGCCGCGAGTTCCTCGCCCCACCTGCTACATCAAGCGCGTTTCGCCGTCCGGCGCCACGCGGCAGCCGCCTGTTCTTATGCCTCCTCAGGCAGAGTCGCGCTGTGGTGCAGCGGTCTAGCCGGGGGCCGTCCGTTACCGGCATTCGCTCTCCGGCTCAGGCTGACCGTCAGTCTGACAGCAGTGGTCCGGTAACCAAGCCGCACCAACGTTGTCCGCCCACAGGGAGGACGGCTCCACACGCGGCCGAGGCGTGAGAGTCGCGGCGCTGGCGGCTGTGTTCCAAGGGTGGCTGCGCCGCGTGGCGCGCCTCTTGCCCACGAGACTACCCGGCGGGTGCGACGACCACATTCGGGGTCGATTGCGGGTTGTGCATTCCATCGCAACCTCGTGCCTGGCGGCCAGACGAGATCGGTAGAGTCCCCGTGGCCCCCGGGCCCATGATGAGCGGGGCGGCGTTCGAGGCCAGCGGCGCGCTTCGAGCATCGGGAATACCCCGAGTTGGCCGCGGGCTGCGGAATGAAATGGAAGCGATTACGGTTGATGTTGCTGGTAATCGTTCAAGCCGCCGGCTAACATGCGTGATTCTTATGTAATAAAGGGGATGCGATGGCGGCCGGCCCAGAAGGTCAGAGCGCTTTCCCAAAGACGCGTGCGCAGCCAACCTGGTTCATGTGTGCCCGCTGGCGCGGTTTCACACAGCGGCCAGCATGAGAGATACCCCTGATGAGCACGGTTACTTCCCAGGACACGCCGGCCAAGGATCAGCCGTCCAAGCGCACCGAGCCGCTGGAAGGCGCCACGGTGCGTTTCGTCGGTGATTCCGGCGACGGCATGCAGTTGGCCGGCACGCAGTTCACCAACGCGTCCGCCGTCTTCGGCAACGACGTGAGCACTTTTCCGGATTATCCGGCGGAGATTCGCGCACCTGCGGGGACTCTGGGGGGTGTTTCCGGCTACCAGATAAATTTCAGCAGCCACGATATACACACTCCCGGTGACGAAGTTCACACGCTGATCGCGATGAACCCCGCGGCTCTCAAGTCGAATATCAAGGACCTGGTCTCCGGCGGGGTTCTGATCGTCAATATTGACGAATTCACCGAGACAAACCTCCAGCGGGCCAAGTACGATGCGAACCCCCTGGAGGGCGACGATCTAGCCAACTTCCGCGTCTACAAGATCCCGATCACCACGCATACGCTCGAGGCGGTCAAGGGCACCGGGCTGAGCAACAAGGACGCGGCCCGCTGCAAGAACCTCTACGCCCTGGGTCTGGCATTCTGGCTCTACGACCGGCCACCGGACAACACCGTCAAGTGGATCAACGAGAAGTTCGCCAAGGTGCCGGCTGTGTCGCGCGCCAACACGCTGGCCCTGAAGGCCGGCTACAACTTCGGCGAGACCGCCGAGATGTTCGCCGTCCGCTACCACGTGGACCGGGCACATCTGCCACCAGGGGTCTATCGCACGGTCACCGGCAATCAGGCCACAGCCTACGGGCTGATCACCGCGGCACGGCTGGCGAACAAACCTCTGTTCTACGGTGCTTACCCAATCACTCCGGCCAGCGACATTCTGCACGAGTTGGCCCGGCACAAGAACTTCGACGTGCGCTGCTTCCAGGCCGAAGATGAGATCGCCGCATTCGCCGCAGTAATCGGCGCGGCCTTCACCGGTGTGATCGCGACGACCGGCACCAGTGGGCCCGGTGTGGCGCTCAAGCAGGAAGGCATTGGCCTGGCGGTGATAACCGAACTGCCCTGCGTGATCGTGGACGTGCAGCGCGGTGGCCCCAGCACCGGTTTGCCGACCAAGACCGAGCAATCTGACCTGTTGCAGGTTCTCTTCGGGCGCCACGGTGAGGCGCCGATACCGATCCTGGCGGCCCAGTCGGCGGGCGATTGCTTCTGGGCGGCCATCGAGGCTGTGCGCATCGCGGTTAAATACATGACGCCGGTCTTTCTGCTGACCGACGGATACATCGCGAATGGTTCCGAGCCGTGGCGGATCCCAGCGGCCGCCGAACTGCCGAAGATCGAGATCACGCACGCGACCGAGGCCGAGGGCTTTCAGCCGTACCGGCGCAACGACTGCGGAGCGCGGCCCTGGGCGATTCCGGGAACACCCGGCCTCGAGCACCGCGTGGGCGGCCTCGAGAAATCCGACCTGACTGGCACAGTCAGCTACGACCCTGATAACCACCAGCGTATGACCGAACTGCGGGCACAGAAGATCGCCGGCATCGTCCGGGACGTACCGGATCAGGAACTCTTCGGCGATTCGAGTGGGGATCTGCTGGTCGTATCCTGGGGGGGCACTTTCGGCGCCGTGCGCAGCGGCGTCGAGGCGGCGCGCGAGGAGCAGCGCAGCGTCTCGCACATGCACCTGCGGTGGCTCAACCCGATGCCCCGCAACGTGGGCGACATCATCAAGCAGTTCAAGCAAGTGCTCGTCTGCGAGTTGAACATGGGCCAGTTGCAGTTCGTGTTGCGGGGGAGGTACGGCGGGGAGCTGCTCGGGCTTAACAAGATCAAGGGCCGTCCATTCATGGTCAGCGAAGTTTACGACAGAATCGTCGAGCTTCTGGGAGGCAAATAGCCGTGGCCGTGTCCACTCACCCCCTGCCGCTGACACACCGGGACTTCCAAAGCGACCAGGAAGTGCGCTGGTGCCCCGGGTGCGGCGACTACTCCATTCTGCGGCAGTTGCAGAAGGTTTTGCCGGAATGCGGCGTCGTGCGCGAGAAGATTGTGTTCGTCTCGGGCATCGGCTGTTCCAGCCGCTTCCCCTATTACATGAAGACCTACGGCATCCACGGGATCCACGGCCGGGCGCCCGCCATCGCCAGCGGCGTCAAGCTGGCCAATCCCGAGTTGAAAGTCTGGGTGATAACCGGCGACGGTGACGCGTTGAGCATCGGCGGGAATCACTTCATGCACACCATCCGCCGCAACATCGGCATGAAGATCATCCTGTTCAACAACCGCATCTACGGTCTGACGAAAGGGCAGTATTCGCCCACGAGCGAGTTTGGCAAACGCAGCCGTTCCTCTCCCTTCGGCGCGATCGACTACCCGGTTCGCCCGATTTCGGTGGCGATCGGGGCCGAGGTGACCTTCGTGGCCCGCTGCGTGGACATGGACGTCCCGAACATGGTCAAGGTGTTGACGCGCGCCGCCCAGCACAAAGGCACCGCGTTCGTCGAGATCTATCAGGACTGCAACGTGTACAACCACGGGGCCTTCCAGTACGCGACCGACCGCAAAACCAAGGCCGACCACGTGGTCTACCTCGAGCACGGCCAGCCGATGATCTTCGGGAAGGACAAGGACAAGGGCATCCGATTCAACGGCCACGAACTGGAGGTGGTGGAGCTCGGCCAAGGCGTCACCGTGGACGATCTGGTCATCCACGACGAACGGACGTCCGAACCCGGCCTCGCTTACCTCCTCTCTCGGATGCGCTACCCCGAGCTTCCTGAGCCGATCGGGGTCTTTCGCGCCATCGAGACCCCCACGTACGAAGATCTGATGATGGACCAGATCAACGCGGCCACCGAGAAGGCCGGCCCCGGCGATCTGGATGAGCTGTTCAACTCCGGCGACACCTGGACGGTGGACTAACCAGCCCCGCCAGCCCCCGCGCCCGACGTACAGCCTGCCGTACCCGCGATCGTGTAGCACCCAGGCGGCCGACCCAGTGTCGGCCCCTTGTAGCATGAGTAGACGCACGATGGATGCGCAGCATGCCAGTGCCCGACGTGCCGCCGTGCGACTGTTCTGCGGAAGACGAGGGTGAGCTGCGCTGCTACCCCGCGGAGGCGTCGAGTGCGGCCTTGTAGTCCTTCTTGGCCCGGGCGCCGACGATACGTTCAACTGCTTCGCCGTTCCGGAACAGAACCACCGTCGGGATATTCTGCACACCGAGCTGCGAGGCGATCTTGGGGGCACCGTCAACGTCGAGCTTGCCCACCTTGGCCTTGCCCTGATACTCCGTCGCCAACTCGTCAATGATGGGACCGACCATCTGGCAGGGCCCACACCACTCGGCCCAGAAATCTACCAGGACCGGGACATCGGAGTTGAGCACTTCTCTTTCGAAGTTACTGTCATCGAACTTCAGCGTATTTTCGCCGGCCATCGCTGGGCGCTCCGTTTGCGGGGGCTTGCTGTCATCACCAGTCAATGCGAGTGTGATTTTAGGCCGTCCCCCGCTCAAGTCAAACCGCCCGGCCCCACGACTCACCTGGATCTCAGAAGGCCATCCGCCCCCAACCCTGGGCCCGCGCATCCAGGGGCGGCAGACCTAGGATTTCGCGCCCGACCTGCACGTAGAAGCGATAGTTCTCCAACGGTGTCCCGTTCGGCACCCGGTGGTCCAGGCCGAATACCGTACCTCCTGTCTGCATCAGGGGTTGCAGCTTGTATTCGAGCTCCCGGCGGATCTCCGCCTGGCTTTGACGCAGCACGTGTTTGTCGATTCCGCCTATGATCCCGAGCCGGTCGCCATACTGCTGGCGAGCCGCGACCATGTCCATGCCGGCGGCCGGCTCGAAGGGGTGCATGACATTCACGCCACAATCCAGGAACCCGTCGATGAGCTGGTTCATGTTCCCGTCGCTGTCCTGGTTGAAGATCGGCGTACCCCGGCTGGAGACGAGGTCCCACACTGCCCGGTAGTACGGGGCGATGAACTCGGCCACGTGCCGCGGTCCGATCAGCGGCCCATCCTTGCCGGCCATGTCCTCGTGCACCGAGAGCTGATCGATGGTAAGCCTCTCAGTCACGCGTTCCAGAACACGCAGGCAGGTCTCCTGGACCGTCTGAAGAATGTCGCGGATGAGTTCTGGTTGCCGCACGAGCGCCCGGCACGCGGGCGCGGCCCCCATCAGCTCGCGCAGCACGTCCCATCCGCCGGGGATGCTGGCGAGCACAAGCGTTCCCGCAACCTGCGCCCGGCTGGCCACCTCCAGCGCCTTCGTATCAACGCGCTGCTCGCCGAACTCGAACAGCCCTTTGAGCCCGAGCCAGTCGTCGGCGGTCTGGACCGGGTAGTCCAGCGGCAACGGCAGCGTGGCAGCCGCCTTGTAGAGCTTGGTCGTGCGGCCGAGGTAGTCACGCTGAATGACGTACTCGTCGGTCTCGTGGAGCGTGACGGGGGCTGCCTGCCCCAGCGCCCCGCAATTCGCGCCGCAGTGGACGTGGGGCACGTAATCCCAGTCGAAGGCCGCCAAGCTGATTTCCGCCGGCGTCGCGCCCTGGGCACGCCATTCGTCCGCCACGCCGACCATCAGGCCGAACAGCTCGGAGAACATCGGCCGGGCGGGACGACCGAAGCGCATGATCTCTATGAACTGCTCGCGGCGAAATCTCATGGGCAAACCGTTGCACGAGGATACGGCATCCGGGGTGAGCAGGCGAGCCGCCCCCCGCTGCCTGCCTGATTGACACAAACGGGTCGCGGCGCTACCGTCGCGGCCATGCTGGTGCTGATCGACAACTACGATTCGTTCACCTACAACCTGGTACAGCGGATCGGCGAGCTCGGGACAGATTGTGCCATCCGCGTGTACCGCAACGACCAGGTCACGCTGGACGAGATCGCGGAGAATCGTCCCAGTCACATCATCATCTCGCCGGGCCCGTGCACGCCGCGGGAGAGCGGGATCAGCGTCGCCGTCGTCGAGCGTTTCGCTGGCCGGGTTCCGATGTTGGGCGTCTGCCTCGGGCACCAGTGCATCGGCTTTGCCCACGGGGCCGCCATCGTCCGCGCCCAACGGCTGCTACACGGGAAGACGAGCATGATCAGGCACGATGGGCGCGGCATCTTCGCCAACCTCAGCAACCCATTCGAGGCGACGCGTTACCATTCCCTGGTGATCGACCCGGCGACTGTGCCGGCGGATTTTGAGGTCAGTGCCACCTGCGTGGATCCCCCCGAAGAGATCATGGGCATCCGGCATCGCCAGTGGCCGGTGGAGGGCGTGCAGTTCCACCCAGAGAGCTTTCTGACCGACGAGGGACACAAACTGCTTGCCAATTTCCTGCGGATCGGATAGTCATACGATATGCGGAATTCGCTACTTCTGCTGACGATCTTGGGTGTGGCGTCGCTGTGGACGACGGGGTGCGCCACGCGCCGTGTTGCAACGGCCACCCCGACCACCGACGAGTTGCCCAAATTGGACCGCAGGGAGCGCTCAATCGGCGCCTCGGTTGCGGTCGAGGGCCGCCGCGACGAGCCGCGTAACATGCTCGTGCCCGACTTCACACCGCCGGAACCAACTGAAGAAGAACGACTGGCGCTCGGCGAGACCGAACCGGAGCATGACTGGCTCGAGTTCTACCAGCCGGTGTCGGTCTACGAGATTAAGGCGTACCCCATCCCCTCCGTAATCCGCACGCTCCGGCGCGGCATGGGCGGGGCCGCGGTCAACCTCAACCCGCCAACGTCCGTCGTCTCCATTGGTGTCCCGGGCGGCATGACGACCGGCGTTTACCCGCTCGCGGTGCGCCCGTCGAGCGTGGG
>JAHJAR010000248.1 GCA_018814045.1 Planctomycetota bacterium
GGAACAGCGGCTGTTCTCGTTCATCAGCTCCAATTGGCGCGGCGAACCCTCGGCTGACTATGCGACCGTGGTGAACCTCATCGCCCAGACAACTACGACTACAGGGCTGAAAGTTTCCTGCCGGTTGGACCGCCGCCGGTATCCAACGGGGCGCAAGGTCTCCGATGAGGAGTGGGCCCAGATCAACCTGCATCGCCATGACTTCCACGGCGATTGGAACTATACCATTCGGCCAAGACGGAAAAGATGACTTGATACAGCTATTCCATCGCAGGCCCTAACGCTCGATTCCGCGAATATCAGAGACCGTCGAAACCGCAGGGCGGGTACGCCATTGCTACGCGCGCTGCATTCCAGCCGACTTTCCGCCCAGTTCACATCCCACGGCAGCCAACAGACTTCGCCGTGGTCGGGAATGTGCTGCCAGCCGGCCTCGGGGACCGAGCAAGGTTCGACACTCGGCAGGCAGGCATCGTAGCCATACACCGGCCGCGTTTCGTACGCGCCGAAATCCCGCGTCGGCGGCTTGAAACGCTCCGGCGCCCGCGTCAACAGATCACGTCCGCCGAAGCGCAGCAAGCTCAGCCGCGCGCCGTCGGCCGGGATGCACTCCACTTCCCAACGCCCGGTTTGACCTCTCACGACATTCATCTACAAAGCAATCGCCTTGACACCGGTGACTTCGCAGAAGGCCTTCAACTCCTCGTACAGGTGGCTACCGTAACCCAGGCAGGCGTACTCGTTGTTCCACGCCTCCAGCATGGCATCGATATCGCAATGCGCCGTTACGAAGCCGTGCGGCCAGAAGGGAATACCACATTCACTCTGCCTGTCGTCGAGCTGGTCGGCCGGCGGTTCGAAGATCGTGCAGCGCGTGATGACCATTTCGAAGCGCCCGTCGTTGCGTCCCAGCCGCGCCAGCACCCCTTCCCCAACCTTGCACACCAGCTTCACCGAGAGCCCGCCCGCTTCGCCTTCGGTTGGTATGCCATGCTCGGCGAAACCAGCCGGCCCGAGCTTACCCGCCAACGATGGCGGACAGGCCCCGTCACCGATGATCTTGATCTCGTTCGTGCGTTTGTCGATATGCTGCAAATCACCGTAGTAGACGCGCTCCAGGCTGAGATCGGTCAGGCATTTGACGGTCATGGCGGTGTTGAAGTCGCCCAGTGTCGAGGTGCCGACGCCGTCCTCCAGCATCATGCTCTGCGCGAAACACGTTGCGCTGAAGCTGTCGCCCAACCCTGGGAAGGACTGGATCGTGTAGAAATCGAACCCCTCGCGCTGGATGACCTTCTTCAAAGCCAGGTACAGCATGATCGAGCGATCGGCCACCGCCCCATCCGGAATCGTCTCCGCGAACAGACTCTGGATTCGCTCGCGCGCGACGGCGATCTCGTCAGCAGTGATCCCTTTGGCAATCTCGATCAGTTCCGTCGTGTCCCGCGCGTCGATGTCGACACCGAACACCTTCATCCACTGCGAGGGATCCGCCACGCCGCAAGTCTGCCCCATTCCGCGGCCGCCAAACGTGCCGATCGTGCTCATGTTAAGCCGGTTCTTCATGGCGCTGCCGCGGCAGTAGGCCACGATCCGCTCTACATCCGCCGCGTCATCGCACCCGCCGTACACAAAGTGATGCGGCAGCCCGATTTCCTTGAGCGCCCCGTGCAGTACCAGCCCCCCGACCGGCCGCCAACCCTGGCTGCCCGGGTGCGTCCAGAGCACGATGCCTTTGCCAGTAGACGCAAAGTCGCGGACGGCGCCGACGAGATGTGCGGCCCACACCCACGTGCCGGAGAAAAACACGACGGCATCCAGGTCGTCCATCTTCTTCAACGCGCCAAAGCACGCCCGCGCCTCCGCTTTGGTGGCGAGAATCACGTCGTGCTCCACGAGCTCCAACCCAACCTCGCGCAGCGTGGCTTTCGCCCGGGCCACCAAGGCCTCGTCGATAAACGGCGCGCCCAGCGGGTCACGCAGACCGTCTTTATGAACGCCATAGACTATGAATCCGACCTTGGGCTTCATCATGCCGTTTTCTCCCGCCTGCCTGCGGACGCCAGCCGGCGCACGCAACTACCTCATCAGGATCACCGCCTCTGTCATCCTACCCTGGCCGCTGACGTCCCAGAATGCCAAGCGCTCACGGTATCGCCCCTGCCACGTTGCGATCAAACTCGGCAGCGCTGCCTGAAACCTCTGCCACATAATTACTCATAACTCGCGGAATTAAACGAGACAAGGAACGCTCCGATCGATAAGCCGAGTTAATGGCTTTGTTTATAATATGTTACACGATTGTGGTTGAAATCACAATCCCGCCACGTTATACTCATAGTGCGAAATGAAAACCGCCGAGACGTTTGGGCCATGCCACGCCGGCAACCATCGGGTTATCGTCGGGGTTCTCGACCAGCGCGATGGCGGTTCGGACATGACAGGCCTTCGGCCTCGCCATTACGAATGCGAAAAGGGAGAATGGCAATGTGTCGTTCCAGTTCTGCTCACCTGCTTTCCAGTCTTGCCAACTCGGGCGTGGCACGCTGCGCCCTGGCCGGCGTTCTCGGCCTGCTGATGATGATGAGTGTCTGTCCTGACGCCCGCGCCGATCGGCCGCTCGCGGTAGACCACAGCACAGAAATCTACTTCCCCCCCATCGGCCAGCAGACGATCGGCGACTGCACCTGCTGGTCGTCCTGCTTTTACTACAACACCTACGTCCAGGCGCGTGACCACGGCCTGGATGCCTCGATCAACGATCCCGACGTAATATGTAGCCCCTGGTTCATCTTCTCACTGATTTCCCAGACCTGGTGGGGTGCCGAGTGCACCGAACACGCGGCGTCGCGCCTCTCCGCCGTCGGCTGCTCCTCGATCTCGTTGCGCCCCATGTCTGGCTCGTACGCCCAGTGGCCGACCGAGGCCGCTTGGGTCGGGGCCCTCAAAAACCGCATGGGCGACTTCCACAAAATCCGCGCCGACAACACGGCCGGCCTCGAAATCGTCAAGCAGCACATCGCCGATGGCGGCTGCGCCGTCACGCGCGCCGACTTTCTTTCCAACTACGGCGAGTACGGAAGCACCGGCAGCGGAACCGGCATCAGCAACCACGTCATGTACCGGCGGGAAGGCTGGCATTATCTGCGACATTCAATCTGCATCTGCGGCTACGACGACGAGCGCCAGTACATAGACGACCGCGACGGACTGCCCTACACCGGCGCGTTTCTCGTCGCCAACAGCGAAGGGCAGAACTGGGGCTGGTACAACAGCACCGGGACGGGTACCAGGGGCTTTATCTGGATCGCCTACAACATGTTCCTCGAAGGTGAGTGTGGCTGGTACGACTATGAGCTGGACGTCAGCCCCTGCTTCGACAACGCGCCCTACCCCGAAATCTACTTCCACGACGACCGCCCCGACTACGTGCCGGTCCTATACGCCGCCGCCGGAATCAGCCACTACGCGCGAAACCAACTGACCTTCTCCGGCGGCATAGGGCCGACCAGTGCCCCGGAATTCACCGGACCCAATGCCATCGAGGCTACCGACTACGGCGAGATCGCGATGGACGTGCGTCGCCGAATAGTCGTTGACCTGACCGACGGCGCCGACCTCATTCAGCCCGGCGTGTCGAAGAACGTGTTTATCTCGCTCACCGTCGAGCCCGAAGCTACCCAATCGGCGTCCATCATGAGCGTCGACTTCTTCTTCGACCCTGATGGCGATGGCGAATACACGGTCATACCGGGAGAAATGACCCCGCCCGTGACCGTCGCGCCGGGCACGACGGGATATGTCAGCGCGCTGGTGACCGGCTTGGGCCCCGGCGACCTTAACTGCGACGGGGCCGTCAACGGTTTCGACATCGATCCGTTCCTGCTCGTACTCGGCGGGACGCCGCCCTACGACGACTACTACGCCCAGTATCCTTGGTGCGACCACATGCAGGCGGACGTGAACGGCGACGGGGTCATCAACGGCTTCGATATCGACGCCTTCGTGACGCTGTTGAGCCATTAGTGGCCTGTGCCAAGCTGCAACGTCAGCAACTAGCCGTCAACGCGTTGATTGCGACGACGGTCGTGCCGTGCTTAAGGGAGAGACACTCATGAAGCTCACTCAGGATGGGGAACGCGCTCGTTGGCTGGTACTTACCGCCGCGCTGTTCTTGTCAACCGCTCTCGCTCAGGGCCAGAGCGAACTGAACCCGGCGGTGTACTCGCAAAACGCAAGCGGCGAGACGATCTCGCTTGGCCTGAAGCACGATGCCGGGGGTCCCGTTGGGCGGGCGGGACAGTGGAAACGCCCGTGTTGCTCGGCAGCTACCCGGCCTTCGACAACTGGAACCTGGACACCAGTTGCGCGCGCGACAGCCAGGGCAACCTCCAGTTCGCCGTGCGGCTCTGGGAATACAACGACCAGAATCCGAACTACGACCGTTACGCCCTCGCCCCCAACGGCGACGTGATCGACACGTTTCCGAACTCGCCCGGCTTGGGTGAGGCGCCGGCGTTTCCCGACGGTGCCGGCCACAACATCGGCCTGCGGCCCGCCGCGACCACGCAGAACTTCGTCGCCACCGACAGCGCCGACTACGTGCACGTGTTTACCACGCGCGCGGACGGCGGCTGGGAGATCGCCTATGCGAAATACGACCCGGCCGGCAACGAGCTGATCCCGCTAACGATCATCACCGACGGCGCCGACGCCTGGAACTTCTACGTCCAGCCGGTGATCCTGCACGATGGAACCATCATGGCCACCTGGGTGCGCGACACTGAAGACATCTGCTGCACATGCAGCACGGATGGCGGTGCGACCTGGTCGGACGTCACGGTGCTGTTGGACCTCGGCACCGTTGAGCAGGTCGTCAGTGTGAAGACGGTTGTCGGCAGCGACGACAGCCTGCATCTCGTCTGGCGTACGCGCGACTGGGGAACCGGCGTCGAGCGTCTGCGCTACGCCAAGCTGTATCCCGATTGGTCGACCTGCGTCGCCTCAACCGTCTTCTTCCAAAGCAACGGGGCCTGGTACCCGTTCGTCTCACTCGGCCGATACGAACACCTGCACGTCACGTTTGGCAAGTACTACGACGTCGGAACCGAGATCTACTACACGCGGCTGCGCGGCGACCTCGATCTGGGCGGGGCGGCCGCCACCGATGAGACACTGAGCGCGATCCAAGAGGAGGCCTTCGTCACCGACACCGTCCCGTTGCATTATCCCATCAATGCCGTCGATGAAGATGACGCTGTGCACGTGATCTATGAGCGTGGCGAGTACGGCCGCGAGACCGACAAGGACGTGTACTACGTCGCCCTGCACCCGGTGATCGGCGACCTCAACTGCGACGGCGTCGTCAACGGTTTCGACATCGACGCCTTCGTCCTCGTACTTGGCGATATGCCGCCGGACTTCCCGGCGTACTTCGCGGTTCACCCCGACTGCGACCCGTTGCTGGCCGACATAACCGGTGACGGTTTGGTCAACGGCTTCGACATCGACCCGTTCATCGTCTTGCTGGGCGGAGAGAAGTAGCCACGCAGGGCGGGCTATTCCAGTCGCCACGCTACCTTGCGAAGACGTAGAATGGACCTCTGTGCCCGCCGGGCTGGCGGCAGGTAGAGACGCCTGCCACGCCGAATACTCGCATGATTGCGAGCACGGATTCAGGTGTCGAGCACTTGCACCAGCTCGATCGGTGCGCCGTCATGCACGATGAACGCGATCCGCAGGCCGGGGAATGGAACGTCGGGGCCAAACACGACCTCCTTGCCGGCCAGGGCGGCGTCCAGGTCGTCGACGGCGAACGCCACGTGCGGCACGCGCTTCACTACGTCCGGCAGCGGGCTGTCCGGCGCGAAACGCAGCCACTCCACGCCGTACGGGTTGGCGTCAAAGCTGGTGCCGTGGACTTTGTACTTCTCAAGATAAGTCTCGCCCGTCCGCGGCGTCTCATGCGGGATTCCCATGTGATGATAGCGGAGCTTCTGTTGCATTATTTCGTGTCCTCATTGACTCCAATGGCGTACATCCAACGGCACAGCACGTCAGGCTACGCGCAACCTCTCCCGCCGACAATCGGCTCAGCCGCGCCCCGCACGACAAACAGCCTGCGTCTACGTGCGCGGCGAAAGCTCCGGCGCGGAGCAGCCGCCATCAAACACCGCTCGCAGAGCAGTAGCCCACAGCCTCGTTGCCTGGTTGCCTTGCTACTCTGTCACCTTGTTACTCTGTTGCCCGCGGCGTGCGCCTCCGCCCGCAGAGTCACGATGCCGTACGCCGGCAGTTCGATCGGCCCGTCAACGCGTGCATGGCGCGCCTCCGCCGGGTCACTCCTGTACACGTCGGGTTCCTCCCCGGACCACGTCAGGCGCACGCTTTCGGGCTTACCCGACGCCGCGAAAAGACGAATCATCCGCGCTCGTCCGTCACGGCTGGGCTTGAACGCTGTCACGATCACACCCGGCGCATCGAGCGTGAACACCGAAGCCAACGCCGGCGGGCCGTCCACGCGCACCGGCATAGCGATCAGCGGCCGATTGCGCTCGATGCCGAAGCGTGCCGCGGCGGCGTGGTCGCACAGCCCCCGGTACGGCCGCAGCGCGTACCGAAACGTCGTCGGCCCTTCCTGGTCGGCCTTGTAGTTGGTCTCCCAGTAGTTGTTCATCACGTAGGAAAACACTGTCTGCGACGGCTCAATATGACGCAGCCAGATGTCGGCAGCACCGTAGGGCGACGCGACGTCGGTGCGGATCGCGCCCAGTTGCACGAGCGGCGCGTCCACCGTGGCCCACGTAACGCCACCGTCGAGGTTCGACACGTCCACCCAGCGCTGGATCGTAAAGAAGTTCTTGCAGGCGCCCTCGATCTGGTCCCTTTCGGGTCGTACAACGGCCCAGGGCATGTCCATGCGGACGATGCCTTCGGGCACGTTGAACGGGAAGGCGAAGTACACACCTTCCGGCTTGCGGACCCGCAGCTTGTCGAGCACGTTCGTGATATCAACGCGGCCGATCCCATCGGTTAAGCGAATATCGCGAACGAGTGTCCGAGCGCCGGGAGCGTTGCAGGTCACCCGCACCGTTCCGACCAGTGGCCCCGGGTCGAGCACACGGAATTCGACCGACCCTCTCTCCACGCGCTCTTGCTGCTGCGGATCGCGGCCGGCGACGTAGACGTAGTCGTTCAGCCCAAACTCGGAATCTCCATCGACGAGGTTGATGGAGTGCCCCACGGCGCTCAGCGCCCGAATCGCGCCGGACTGTTCATCCAGCGCGATGCTCAGCAGGTCATTGGCCAGCGTGTTGCGCGTCACGCTGACACTTCCCGTGCTCAGAGCGGGACCGGCGTGTACCGTGTAGCGCCCCGAGCCTAGCGGCGGCACGTTTGCGGCGACGAATGCCAACTCGCCGGTTGACAACCGCTGTGACGGGAGCAACGAACCGTCCGACGCCTGGATGACGTCGCCGACCAAGTCCGTGTCCTTCGGCAAAATGACGAGATCGGTTCGCGGCCAGGAAGTCGTATTGAAGACCTCAACCGCGCGCACCGCCTCTTTGGGGGCGCGTCGTTGGGCCAGCGCCGCCGCGCACATCTCGTCCGCGATCGCGTCCGCATCCAACGCGAACTGCTGCTTGCAAGCGGCGTAACAGTTCACCCGTTTGCAGTGCTCGAGGCGGGTAGCGGTGGGAGTTGGCCGGTTTGCAGGTAGGTGCGCAAGGCGTGGGCGATGGTCCGTAGCGGATCGGGGCCGCGGAGACGCAGCGTGCGATAGATGCTCA